>DATFDJ010000204.1:0-4253 GCA_035252115.1 Nitrospira sp.
ATCCTCCGAGGCTTGGCCGGGAAGGAAAGCTGGAACTGACCGAAGAATCACGGTTGGAACAACCGTGGCTGAGAGAATTTCAGAAGGGCGCACAGCGCGAACGTGGATGAGCGCACTTGTGCGCGTATTCCACCCGGCCAAGCCCGGAAGGACCGCTCCGGGAGATACAGCGAGCGAGACCGGCGGCATCTGCCTAGGTACAGCGGGCGAAAGTAACTGCTCGCGGGATGTTGCCGATAACCGGACCGGCCGCTTGTTTGTGCCGTTCATCGTGATCGCCCTCGTCCTCTTTTGGAACAGCGCCGCCTCCGCCTTCTGCGGCTTCTACGTCGGCAAGGCCGACACGAAGCTGTTCAACAAAGCGTCCGAAGTGGTGATCGCGCGCCACGACAACAAGACGGTCATCACCATGGCGAACGACTTCAAGGGCGAGGCCAAGGAGTTCGCGATGGTGGTGCCGGTGCCGACCGTCCTGGAAAAGGATCAGATCCATGTCGGCGAGGCCACGCTGTTGAAGCACTTGGCCGACTATTCGGCGCCGCGGCTGGTGGAATATTTCGACGAGAATCCCTGCGTCAGGTACGAACTGATGGAGAGACGGAGCATGGATGCCGCCAAGGGCGTGCTGCCGTCATCCGGTCCCGCCCGGCAGGCCGCTCTCGGGGTGACGGTCGAGGCGCAGTATCAGGTCGGCGAGTACGACATCCTCATTCTGTCTGCAAAGGAAAGCGACGGTCTCGAAACATGGCTGAAAGAAAACGGCTATCGCATTCCGAACGGCGCGTCAGCCGTGCTGCACAGTTATCTCAAACAGAATCTGAAGTTCTTCGTGGCCAAAGTGAACCTGGCCGAGCAGGCCAAGCTGGGCTTTACCCATCTGCGGCCGCTCCAGATCGCCTTCGACTCGCCGAAGTTCATGCTGCCGATCCGTCTGGGCACGGTGAATGCGGACGGCGCACAGGAACTGTTCATTTATTTCCTGACCAAGCAGGGCCGTGTCGAAACCACGAACTATCGCACGGTGCGCCTGCCGGAAGCGCAAGAGATTCCGCTCTACGTCAAGGATAAATTCGGCGAGTTCTATCGGGATCTGTTCACTCAACAAGTGAAGCGTGAGAACGAGCGCGGCGTATTCTTGGAATATGCCTGGGACATGAACTGGTGCGATCCCTGCGCCGCGAATCCCTTGTCCGCCGACGAACTGCGCAGCCTGGGCGTGTTTTGGCAGGAGCCGAGCGGACGGATCGGCAAAGGATTTATGACTCAAGCCCACAATGTGTTTCTCACCCGCCTGCATGTCCGGTACGATGCGGCGCATTTCCCCGAAGACCTCGCGCTCCAGGAGACCTCCGACCGGTCCAATTTCCAGGCCCGCTACATCCTGCGTCATCCCTGGACCGGTACAGAGCAGTGTCCGGCCGCAACGGCCTATCGGCAACATCTGCGGGAACGCTATGAGCGTGAAGCGCAGACGCTGGCGACGTTGACCGGTTGGGACATCGGCGAGATCCGCAAGGCGATGAGCATCGCGGCCGTCTCTCTGCCCGAGGAGAAGAAATGGTATCAGCGGCTCTGGGCTGACTGAGCCACCTCGACAAGCCTGGTTGGGACAGGCTCCGTCGTCTTCGACGGTGCCTGTCCCGGTTCGGAGGGGGACAGACCGCACGCGCCCGCCTACCGAAGCCATGCGGCGGGCAGGCAGACGCGGGAAGGGTGTCAGTCCCCAGCCGTGACTCCGGAGCAGAGGCCGTGGTTTCCTGAAAGCCGGTTGAACGGCTGCCGGCGATCTTGCTATCCTGCCACGGCTCATGCCGGCAGTTCTCTTAACAAGGAGGCATCCATGCGTCGGACCACTGGCTGGTGTCTAGGATTGACGAGCGGGATTTTGCTCCTCACGGCCGGCTGTACACTCAAAGGCACGACTCAGGAAATTACCGACACGACCAGCAATATCACGGCATCCACTTCCGGACACATCTGGTGGAATGAGGACGGGCTGTTGCACTCGGAACACAAGACGATCGCCTTCGCGACGTACAACCAGGCGAACGTGGAGCAGGATGTCGCCAGGGGCAGCGGGGAATATCTCGCCTCGCTCGGCACGCTGTTGGGGACGACCGGCGATACGCAGCCGTTGTTTCAAGTCAAAGCCCAAGAGCAGTTTGTCACGCTGCTGCCGGCCGATCATGACGCACGGGTACGGCAGTTAAGCGGCCTTGTTGAATAGATGAACGAGAACGGACCGCTGCTCGCCGCCAAACGCATTTTCCATCCCACGGACTGTTCTCCATCCGATCAGGCCGCGTTTGCTCACGCGGTCAAACTGACGTGCCTGGTTCGCGGGGAACTGACCATCATGCACGTCGGGCCGGAGGATTTCGAAGATTTTCCTCGCGTCCGCCCCTTGCTTGCACAATGGGGCCTTCTGCCGGAGGGCAGTGCGAGAGAAGACGTCGCCACACTCGGCATTCGAATCAACAAAGTTCGGGCCGTGACCGAAAAAGCTTCCGCCGCCATCTTGAACCAACTGGCGCAACATCCGGCGGATCTCCTGGTGTTGTCGTCCCATCAGCGTGAAGGATTGGCCAGACTCACACACGAAGCGATTGCCGAACCGGTCGCCCGGCGATCCCATGTGAACACGCTCTTCATCCCGGCCGGCGTCAATGGATTTGTCTCCGCAGAGAACGGATCGACCGGCCTGGAACGGATTCTCGTGCCCGTGTGCGCGCAACCCCATCCCCAACCGGCTGTGGATGCCGCTGTGTCGCTGGCCAGATCCCTCGGATCTGAACGCGTGCTGTTCGAACTGGTCTATCTGGGATCGGAAGAAGATTTTCCGAAAGTGACTCAGCCCGAACAGCCCGGCTGGACATGGGAACGACTGGTCGCCAAAGGAGACCCCGTCGATTGGATTCTGGCTGTTGGAAAGGACCTCGACGTGGACCTCATCGTCATGATGACGGAAGGCCACAACAGCGTGATCGACATGTTGCGCGGCAGCACCACCGAGCGCGTGCTGAGAGGGGCCAGATCGCCGTTACTCGCCATCCCAGCTTGAGGGCGCTCCCCAGTTCGTGAAGCGTTGGTCGTGAAACGTGACGCGCAGGAAACTACCGAACCAGGTTCCTCTGCTGCATCATTGGTATGGCGCCGTCTCGCTGCTCCCGACCGATGACCGTCCGTGTCACCATTCCATCCTTCACAATGAGAAAATTCGTCGGCACGGCCGCGATGCGGGGACCGGGGAGAATGATCCCCGCCAGATTCAACGGGTCGCAGGCCGACAGTCTCACCTCGTGGGACACGGACGCGTGGCCTCCCTTGCGAATGGAACGAAGCGCTTCGACGGCTTCCGGTAGAGCGAATTGTTCGCCGGTAAAGCCGTCCACGAATCGTCCGCCCCGCACCTCTCCTTTCAGTTCCATGCGACGATAGGTTACCAACAGATCCCGCCAGGAATGGACCAGCGACTCCCGTACCAGCAGATCGCGAAAGACGGCGCCGTACCGGCGGAGGAGTTGACGGGCGATGCGTTCCCCCTCACCCTGCCCTCTCCCCTCAGGAGAGAGGGTTAGGGAGAGGGGCCGCAAGAGTGACCAGCGACCGGCCGCGTGACGCGGGCGGCGCATGCGTTCCCGTCCTTCGGCCCGGCGGCGGCGGGGATCCATCAAGGCGCGGAGGTTGTCGAACCCGTCGGCCGTCGCCAAACCTGCGACCGCCAATTCCCACAGCCCTTCCTCCACCTCGCTGGCAAGATGTCCGGTGGCGCGTACCAGATCGGCAAAGAACGAGGCGCCCCGTTCCTGTAAGCTTCTGCGCACGTCCTGCGCGATGTGACTCAAGCGCGCATAGGGCTCGGGACTCATCGCGCTGTACTCTTCACGGAAGACCTCCAACAACCACTCTGCTTCTTCACGCGGAAACAGGCCGATCGGCGCGAGGCTCGTCGGCACGATGCGAGAGACCCGCTCCTCCTCGTTCAGATGCGTCAGCTTCGGATGAGGCGACAGCCTGCCCCAGCTCACCGCCCCGCTCAGACACAGGCGATCCAACAACTCCGGCTCATATTTCGCCATGCGGATGCGCAGCAGCTGTGTGTCCCAAGCGGAGGCCGCCGCTTCAAACCCGGCCAACTGCTTGATGACCTCGAGGAGCCCCGCTTCTCCATGCTGTCGAGCTCCGGGAACGACATGCTGCCATTGGAGCAGAAATCGCACGAAGTCGACCGCCGGGACCGGTTCAACTTCCTT
>DATFDJ010000205.1:0-5481 GCA_035252115.1 Nitrospira sp.
TCACCAGTATCACGGACCTCCTGCGCTGACCATGGCGAACCTTCCCTATATGAGGCGCGTTGGCTTGCCGGGCACCCATGACCGGCAGACGAGCGACGTCATGCGCGCCCACCATTGGGCGTTACAGGGTTCCGGCGCCGACCGCCTGGTCGAGCTCCCTGAGTTTTTGAGTATTCCCGCAAAAGGCCGTCACCTGATCGATTCCAACGCATTACCAAGGAGGGGTGAATCATGATCGGAGCCAATTCGCAGGCCGCAGACCAAATGGGCAGGCCTGTGGCGCGGGCAGCCAAAATTCGCATACTGATTGCAGAGGACCATCCCGTCATGCGGTATACGCTTCGCAGTGTGTTGGAACAATATCCGGAAATCGAAATTGTGAGCGAGGCCACCGATGGCGAAGACGCAGTGTTGAAGGCCCAAGAACTTCAGCCGGCTCTTGTGCTGATGGATATCAACATGCCGAAACTCGATGGGATTGCGGCCACACAACGCATAAAGGCACATTCGAACGGAATTGCCGTGTTGGGACTCTCGGTTCATGGGGAGCGGCTTTCGATCGACGCCATGTTGAGAGCCGGAGCCGTGGAAGTGGTCCCCAAGGAAAAAGCGACTGAAGATTTGTACGAGGCGATCCGGCGGGCCATTGAGAAACCGCGGATCAATGGGATGGCATGATATCGAGTACGTCGTCGCACGTGCGCCAACCATCCGTCTTGCTCATCGACTATGATTCAGCGGTCTTGAAGTCTCTTCCTCACCTGATCAGCGGGAATTTTCCGTCTCTACGCGTTGATCCGTGCTCCTCACGCGATCATGCGGAGCAGCGGTTACGCCTCAAGCCGTATCACGGCGTCATCGGCAATGCATTGTTGGCGGCCGTCGATGATTTTTCGTTACTGCATGCGACCAGAAGACTCCAACCGCATGCGTCGTTTATCGTGACAACCGGACCGAAGGATGCGGAACTGGCGTCCCAGGCGATTGAACGAGGCTCGCTTGATGTCATCGTCACGCCGCCGGACCCCCGACCCATCGGGACAACCTTACAGACTGCGCTGCGGCTGTTTCAATTGCGATCCATGATTCGCGATCGCGAGGAAACCTTGAGTTGGATTCGCGAGCGACGCGACGCATTGACTCGTGATCGCCCCGAGCGGACGAGTGTCACCAAACTGCTGGAGCAAAGAATTCAGCACATGGAACAGATGCTCTACTCCTATGAGCAAACACTGAAGGCCGTCGAAAACAGCTGCCGCTTGCTTTTAGGCACCGCTGCGAGACTGGAACAAACGTCACGCCTTCGAGCCTATGCGGCGTTACAAGCGCTCAACAGGGGCGGAAGAGACGCGACGGTATAGACGTTTTCCGTTCAGGATGATCCACACCGCCCGTATTTCCCGCGTCGCGTCAAGGCACCAATACTTAATAAAGAATAAGCTCAATCACATTTCAATTTCCCAAAGACATCTGCTCGATATTTTGATATGAATCATCACGACCTCCTCTATGACGGAACGCGCAAGCAAGCCCGATGATGCCGCCCGTGGGTCCTTTGCCGTCATTATTATCAATCATAATACCCGCCCCGAGCTCGACGCCTGTTTGAGCTCTCTCCCGCGAAAAGATCTCAGTCACGTCATCGTGGTGGACAACGACTCCATCGATGGCAGCGCCGGCATGGTGACTGAAAAATATCCATGGGTCTCGCTCCATGCAAACAAGACGAACGTGGGGTATGGCGCGGCGGCGAATCAGGCGATTGCGGAATGCACCTCCGAATATCTGCTCTTACTGAATAGCGACACGCGGCTTCAGGCCGGCGCGATTCCCTCACTCGGTCGCTACCTCGGGGACCATCCACGAGCCGCGATCGTCGGCCCTCGGTTGGTGAATGAGGACGGGACGCTCCAAGCCTCGTGTTACTCGTTTCCCACGCCGATCGACACGATTCTCGAAAATAGCGCCATTGCGGTGTTCCTGGGACAATGGATTCGCAACAGGATTCCGGGAATCCGGCGTCTGTATTGGCGCACCTGGCCGCATGATGCCGCGCGGCTCGTCCCCTGGGTGAAAGGCGCCGCGCTCGCCATCCGGCGCAAGGCGTTCCAAGAAGTCGGCGGGTTCGACATTTCTTTTTTTATGTATTTTGAGGATGCCGACCTGTGTTGGCGCCTGCGGCAAGCCGGGTGGGAGATACATTTTGCACCGGTCACCACCGTGACCCATGTGGGAGGGGCGAGTACGGCACAGGTTCGGAGCGAAATGGCGGTTCAACTGCTCCAAAGCACCGATCTGTTTTACCGGCGGCATCGCTCCAGGGTGACTCTGGTCCTCATGCGCATCATGGTGAAGATGCTCATATTGGGTAAGTGGCTGACCGGTTCCCTGCGGCTCGTCTTTACGCACGATGTCCATCGGCAGCAACGACTGTGCGAGGACCGAGCCGCCTGGCAGCAGGCCTTGTTTCGCAGATCAACACCAATTGGACACACGTGCCGACGCATCTCTTAGCCCATGAATCGTGATGCCATAGATTCCGTTCGATGAGGAGGCTGCTCTTCCTGCTGCCGTTTCCTCCGCGATTGGACGCCACCAACGGCGGCAGCCGGACAACGGCCCAATTACTCCTTTCCCTCTCGGCTCGCCATCACCTCGCGTTGATGGTGCTACGCGCCGCATCCGACCCCCCGGTCGATGCTGCTCTCCAGACGAAGTGTCAATTGATCGAGGAAATTGTACGACCGGATCCCGGGTTTTCGCTCGCCTCAGGAGCGAGTCGAATGGGATCGTTGCTCCGCGGGTGGCCCTTGTGGGTCGCCGGCTCTTCGGTCGGCGCCTTCCATGCTCGGGTGCGGCTGATCACCCAAGAGTGGCGACCGGACATCGTCAACGTCGATTTTCATGTGATGGGGCAGTATCTCCGTTCAATAGACGATTGTCCGGCGCCTCGGGTGCTGATTCAGCATGAGCCCGGCGCGGCCGCCGCACGGGATCGCTGGCAATCGACCCAGGGCGTTCGCCGAGCCATTTCCTATTTCGACATGCGTGCCTGGGAACGGTATGAGCGGTCGATCATGCGCCAGGTGCAGGCGGTCGTCGTGTTCTCGGAAATCGACCGAGAGAAGCTTCCCCAGGTTTCAGCGCCGCCGCGGATTGTCTGCATTCCGGCCGGGACGCTCGTGCCCGCCAAGCCCCTCAATCCGGTCGGAGATCAAGCCTTCAGCCTCTTGTTCGTGGGAAATTTCCGGCATCCTCCGAATCTCGAGGGCGCGATGCGCCTCGTGCAGGACATTTTTCCGAACGTGCAGGCCCGCGTCCCAAACGTTCATTGCTTCATTGTAGGCGACCACCCGCCGGTTCACTTGCGGCGCATGGCGAACGAGGCGATCTCCGTGACGGGACGGGTGCCGGACGTCACGCCCTATCTCGACCGCGCTGCCGTCGTTATTGTACCGGTCCGCACCGGCGGCGGGATACGCGTCAAAGTGAAGGAGGCATTGGCGGCCGGGAAAGCGCTGGTCGTCTCGCCGCTTGCCGTGGCGGGGCTCGACGTGATGGACGGGGAGCAGGTCTTGCTTGCTGAAACGGACGAACAATTTGCCGCTGCCGCCGCTCGTCTGCTCAAGAATCAAGAGGAACGCGGCGCGCTGGCGTCTCGCGCACGCGCATGGGCTTGTGAGCATCTCGGTTGGGAGAAACCGATTGCGGCGTACGAAGACCTGTACGAACAGCTCACGCAAGAATGTCCGTCGTCTCGGCTCACTGAACCGTTATGGAGGTGAGCTCATCCCACTTGTTGAACTCCAGCGTGACCCGTGTCGTTCGACATCTCATCCCGATCTCGCTCGGCGTCGCGAACATTTCCCAGATTCCCAAGGACACCAGGTCCATGAAAAAGTTCCCCGTGCCGCGAACATGTTTGTCTTGGTAATCCTCTGTGGAGGTCTGGCAATAACGAAAGACCTCCTCGCGACTCCTATCGTCCTTCTCTGCGCTCGACTCCGGCTCTCCCAATTGCTCGATCACCTCCATCCGCGACCATCCGATCGACGGTGTGGGAACCGGAGGTGGGAGCGTGAATGCCATGTAGACGCTGCATCCGGAACTCACTAATGAGAAAGCGACGAGAAACAGCCCGGCTGTCAGCATGTTCATGTTCTGTCCTTGGTGAGATTCTCTTTGATTTTCTCAACCATATTCTGTGTACAATCCGCGCATGCCATCGAAAAGCATCTCCATCGAGATCCCGAGGATGGAACTTCAACGAGATTAGATGAATACTCTACGCTACCACGGGGTGGACGGTCATGTCGGCAATACCCCGCTCATCCGCCTGCGCCGCTTGTCGGAGATGACCGGCTGCGAAATCCTCGGCAAGGCCGAATTCATGAACCCCGGCGGATCGGTGAAGGACCGCGCCGCGCTTGGCATCATCGAGGATGCCGAGGCTCGAGGGCTCCTGAAACCCGGCGGCACGATCGTCGAGGGAACGGCCGGGAACACCGGTATCGGGCTCACGGTCATCGGCCACGCCCGGGGCTATCGTTCCGTTATCGTCATTCCAGAAACCCAGTCGCGGGAAAAGATCGACCTCTTGCGCACACTGGGCGCGGAGGTTCGCACTGTGCCGGAGAAGCCCTATTCCAATCCGGACAACTACAACCATGTGGCCCGGCGTCTGGCGGAGGAACACGGCTGGTTCTGGGCGAATCAGTTCGACAACACCGCCAACAGCCGCGCGCACTACCGCACCACCGGGCCGGAAATCTGGCAGCAGACCGGTGGACAGGTGACGGCCTTCGTGTCCGCCGTCGGCACCGGCGGGACGCTGGGTGGAACCACCAAGTATCTCAAGGAGCGCAATCCAAAAATCGTCATCGGCTGCGCCGATCCCTATGGCGCGGCCATGTGGTCGTGGTTCACCAATGGTAACACGGACACGAACGACGGCGATTCGTTTGCCGAGGGCATCGGCCAATCTCGCGTGACCAAAAATCTCGAGGGTCTGACCGTGGATCGCGCGTGGCGCATTCCCGATCAGGACGCGCTCACCATCCTGTACCAGCTCCTGCGCGAAGAGGGGCTTTTTCTCGGTCTGTCCTCCGGCATTAACATTGCCGGTGCGGTGCGGTTGGCCCTCGAGCGCGGACCGGGGCAGACCATCGCGACGATCTTGTGCGACTCCGGTGTGAAATATCAGTCCAAGCTCTTCAATCCGGAGTGGCAGGCGGCCAACGGGCTGAGGGCGGATTTATCCGTCGATACCGTGCTCGGCACGCGGTAATCCTGGGTGGCATGAACAGCAGGCAGCCAGCCGAAGCGGGCCGACCCACGAACGCAGCTCATTTACGGACATTGAGTGAGCGAAAGCAGGTCATCGTTCCACTCACCATTGACATGAGTTCGGAGGTAGGGAGCTTGACCGGCGGAGCGCACCACACCAACCTCTGAGCGCCTGTTGGTGTGTGGGTCGAGAAC
>DATFDJ010000206.1:0-2310 GCA_035252115.1 Nitrospira sp.
TCGAGGTTTCCGCCGTTTCTGGAGTTTCGGTCGGCGTCGCGGCGGATGCCGCCGCCTCTTCGGCCTGTTCCTCCGCCGTGGCCGACTCGTTTTCTTCGACCTCCTCCGGCAATTCATCCAACAGCGGATTATCCATCAGATGCTGCGCGAGACTTTGCTGGAGTTCCAGTCGAGACAACTGCAACAGCTTGATCGCCTGCTGCAATTGCGGCGTCATGATCAATTTCTGACTGAGGCGGAGATCCAGACGAAGTTTCATCGGATGAGATGTCCCGTTACAGGGTGAATCGTTCTCCCAAATAGACTGCGCGCGCCGTCTCACTGTTCACGATTCTATCCGGAGAGCCGGCTTCGAGGACAAGACCTTCGTTAATGATATAGGCGCGGTCGGTAATCGACAGCGTCTCCTGCACGTTGTGGTCGGTAATGAGAATACCGATCCCTTTGCCTTTCAGTCTGATGATGATCTGTTGAATGTCTGCGACAGCAATCGGATCGATGCCGGCAAACGGTTCGTCAAGTAGCATGAAGGTGGGATTGGTCGCCAAGGCCCTAGTGATTTCCAACCGACGGCGTTCTCCGCCGGAAAGCGCATAAGCCATGCTGGTCCTGATGTGTCCAAGATCGAGTTCATTGAGCAAGGCATCCACGCGTTCGGCCCGTTCTGCACGAGAGTAATCCAGCATTTCCAATATTGCCAGAATATTGTCTTGAACGGACAGCCGGCGGAACACGGAAGATTCTTGTGGAAGATAGCCGACCCCGCTTCTCGCCCGCTTGAACATTGGCAGCGCCGTGATGGGCTCACCGTTGAGCGTAATGGTGCCTTCGTCCGGCTGGGTGAGTCCGACAATCATGTCGAAAATCGTGGTTTTGCCGGCACCGTTCGGGCCCAGCAGTCCCACCACTTCGCCAGCCGACACCTCGACCGACACGCCTTTCACGACTTTGCGAGAGCGAAAACTCTTGACCAGGCCGTCCGCACGAAGGATCGCCCCGGATGCACGGGCGCGGGCCACACCATCCATTTCAGGTTCGGCGCGCACGGCTTCCGTCACTGGGCGCCCCCTTCCGGCTCGATCCTCACGTGAGAGCCGCCTTCCACGACGGTCCGGTCCTCGCCGAGGAACATCGTGATGCGTTTGCCGCTGACCCTCGTGCCCTTGTCCCAGGCGACCGGATCGCCCGTCAGGACGATCTTGTCTTCGTCGCGGTAATACACGGCCTTTTGACAGGTGGCATTGCCGGCATCGCGCTCGATCTTCACGCGTCCGGTCGCTTCAATTTGGGTAACAGCACGATTGGAGACCGTTTCGGGACCTTTGGCAGGCGTCGATGGGCCTTTGCCGATCTCCACAACCTTCTTTGAATCGGTCGCCGCCTCCTGGTTCCGGAACGACACCACCATCCGGTCGGAATAGACGACCAACGTGCCGCGGGTCAGCACGACCGCGCCATCGAAGACCGCCTGGCTCTCCTGGTTCTTGAACGTCATTTTCTTGGAAACGACGGTCGTGCCCAGCGCCTGATCCGATGCGCCGTTGGAGACGGGATCGACCGCAGCCAGCACGGACGTCATCGTCGCGAGGGTAAGACCGTTAAGAAGTAGGAGCCACTTCCACATGCACGTCCTCAAGTACTTCGAATTCTTCGGTATCGAGATGTCCCAACAAGCCACGGCCTTTGACGTCCAATCCATTACCGACGATGTGGACGGGATCCTGCGTGCGAATTTCCCGGGTTTGATCGGTCCAAGCGAGGTGGTTCGTATAAATGGTGTAGCCGCTCTGAGTATAAATCACCAACGGTTCGGATCGATTGGCCAGAAGAAAATTCTTCGTCTCAGTATTCAAGGTGCCCTCGTCCCCATGGACGGTCAACTCCTTGCCTTGGAGACCGAACAATGTGACCGCAACGTTGTCCAGGATCGCCTTTTTGTCCTGCTCGAAGAGGCGGGCTTGCTGAGCATCGACCTGCCACTGCACCTTGTCGCCTTTACTTTGAGTAAACGTGAACTTCGAGATAATCGCGTCCGCCTGGTTGATCGTCCCCGGAGCCGTGGCAGTGGGAGGCGGAGAGGCCGTCGAATTGGTCATCAGTAGATAGATCAGCACACATCCCAGCAGGAGGCTGAGTCCCAATAAGACCCGTTGTGCCAACCGCTGCCACACTGAGCTTTTTGGTCCTTTCGTTGAGCAAAAATGACTGGCACGATAATAGCAGGAGGCTCGAGGCAAGTAAACTCTGACGGCGTAAACAAAACAGAAAAGAGGCTGGCTGACGCGTGGTTGCGAACGCGTAGGTCCCTGC
>DATFDJ010000207.1:0-6284 GCA_035252115.1 Nitrospira sp.
GCGGAGCACTGGGAACAAGACAACGCGCTGCCGCTTCCGGCCCAATTCCTTCAACATTCGGGCCGCATCGTGGCCGAGAGCGGTCAGGGCATCCGCTATCGCCTCATCGGATTGTCCCCCATCTATCAGCGGAATGCGCCGGCCACCGAGTTCGAGCGCAAAGCACTCGAGTCGCTGAACCGCTCGCCGGGCGCACCGGTGACAGGCATCGTCTCGAGCGGACGGAAACAATATTTCCAGGCGATTTACCCGGATCGCGCCGTCTCGGCCGCCTGCGTCAGTTGCCACAACGGCCATCCGCTCAGTCCGAAACGGGACTTCAAAATAAACGACGTGATGGGCGGCATTGCGATCACGATTCCGTTGGAATGACGGGGAACGTTATGCGTGAGGCATGAAGCGTCACGCGTGCCTGCGGATATCGGTCAGGGAACGGCGGTCTTATCTTCGGCAGCGACGGGCGCGCCGGTGTGATATTCCTCCCGATAGATCTGCAGGGCCGTGATGAACAGACTGACGAGGACCGGTCCGATGAACAGACCGATCAACCCGTACAACGCCAGACCGCCCAGGACGCTGAAGACCAGAAAGAGCACAGGGATCTGGACGTCCTTCCCGATCAACCATGGTCGGAGAAACTGATCCACGGTCGAGACCACACCGGCTCCCCAGGCCAGCATGATGACGGCCTTCGAGATCGAACCTATCCACACCAGATACACCACCACCGGTCCCCATACCAGCGCGGTTCCCCCAAATGGGATGGGCGCCAGAATGATGGTCAGTGCCGTCAACACGATGGGAAACGGAACCGCGAGCACGGCATAGGCCAGTCCCGCCAACAGGCCCTGGACGATTGCCGTCACAAGCATGCCTTTGACCACCGCGCGGACCGTGAGGTCGAGCCGGCTCATGATCTTGCGCTTGTGCGATTCGTCCATCGGAATCACTTCATACAGCACGTCGATCCAATCTTTGCCTTCCTTGTAGAGAAAGAACAGCACCAGCAGCATGATGAAGAAATCCGCCACCAGGAGCAGCGTGTTCTTGAGCAGCCCGCCCATCTGATCCACGAAGAACTCGCTGAGAAATCGCGCGCCCGCCATGACGGACTGCTCCATCGAGATCTCGCGCAATCCGTCCCCCGACAACAAGCTTTTCAACTGCCCGCCGACGATCGGGATCTTCGCCACATCGTCCGGAAGCCGCTCCAATCCGCCACCGGCGATCCAGAGCCGAATCGCCTGCTCCGCATCCCTCGTCTCTCTCACCAATAAAATTCCGACGACGATCAATGGAGCCACGACGACGGCCAGGATGCCGACGGTCAGGATGGCGGCGGAGACGGTATCGCGCCCCCCGCACATCGCGGTCAGTCTGCCGTGGAGAGGGAACGTCGCATGGACCAGCAGGGCGGCCCACAGCACGGGAAAGAGAAAGGGCTGGAACACCAGCGCGATTTGATACAGTAGGAACAGGAGCAGCGCAAAGAAGACGACGGTGAACGGTTGCGGTCTTGTCATCGACACCGCGGGGCGGTCCGTGAGGCGTGAAACGTGAGGCGTGACGCGTCCAAATACGTGTTAGGTGCCGGATTCCTTCTCAATCGCGGAGACTTGCTTGGCACGATGCGCAGACAGTTCGCGAACGGTCGCCGGCAGTTTCGGCACCTCGTCGGGCCAGGAGGTCACGCCCATGTCGGTCATACCTTGAATCTTGGCGCCTTCCTCCATCATCAGCACGGGCGAATGGATTTCTCCGATGAGAATGGCGGTCTTGAGCAACTGCACCCGCTCGATCGCGGAGACCTTCGCCTTGATGCGGCCGCTGCTGATGACCGTGCCGGCCGTGATCGTCCCCTGCACGAGTCCTTCTTCCCCGATGATGACTTGTCCTTTGGTATGGATGTCGCCCTCCAGCCGGCCGTCGATCCGTACGGTGCCTTCCACACGAATCTCGCCTTTTAACCGGACGCCCCTGGCCAGCAAGGTGATGTTGTCGTCGCCCGAGAATCCGTTTTTCTTCATGCGTACTCCTCTTTCCCGGAATGACAGCGCCAGCTTACACCAACTCGCCTTCGACGCCTAGCACAATATAGAAAGAAGGTTGAGGCTGAGGCGCAACCTCAACTTTTTTTACAATCCAAACGTGTGGCGAAGCTTTTCCCACATCCCTCCTCCGTGAATTTCGCAATACACGGTCGGTTCGGTTCCTTCGATGAAAACTTCCGAGACCTGTTCGGGACATTGCGACGTGGCCAACTGTCCCGTCTTGGGATCGATCGATCGCACGACGACGCCGGATGGCTGCTGGAACGACGGAGACCGCTCCGGCACGATGCGCTTCGCAATGTCCATCCAGATCGGCAAAGCCGCCTGCGCTCCCGTCAGACGAACGGGTTGTTCGTCGTCGAATCCGACCCACACGCCGATGACCAGTTCAGGCGTGTATCCGACAAACCATGCATCACGGTATCCGTCCGTGGTTCCGGTTTTTCCGGCCAGAGCGCCGTTCAAGCCGAGGATCTTCGCCCTGCTGGCCGTCCCTCGTTGCATCACGCCCTCGAGCAGCGACGTCACCAGATAGGCTGCCTGGGGTGAGACCGCCTGCCTGCGGTCGGGCGTCGCATTCCACAGCACGGCGCCCTCACGGTCGGATGCCGCGTGCACCGCCGTGGGTCTGACCCAAATGCCGCCGTTGGCGATCGTGCCGTACGCCGTGGCGATTTCCAGAAGCGAGACCGCCGGACTCCCGAGCGCGATCGAAAGGTCCTCTCCCAGCGCGCTCGTCACACCGAGTTGGTGTACCAACTCCGTCACGGCATGGGGCCCCACGGTCTTCGCGACCCGCACGGCCGGGACGTTGAGCGATTGTTCCAGCGCATTCCGCAACGTCACATGGCCATGGAATTGGCGGTCATAATTCTTCGGCGACCAAGCTCCCGTTTCCGACTCGAACGTGACCGGTTCGTCCGCCAGCAGGCTCGCCGGCGTCAAATATGGAGTCTTGCCCTCCCGGCTTGCTTCGAACGCCGTAAGATACACGAAGGGCTTGAAGAGCGATCCCGCCTGTCGTCTGGCCTGCACGGCTCGATTGAATTGGCTCTGGCGATAGTCGCGGCCTCCGACCAACGCCAGAATGGAACCGGTGGACGGCTCCAACGCCACCACGGCCCCTTGCAGCGGCTGGTCGGAACGGGCCAGAGCCGGGTACGTGCGTCCCAACTTTGCCAGGCCTTGCTCCAACGCATCCGTCGCCGTCTGCTGGATGAGAGGGTCCAGCGTACTGTCGATGCGCAATCCCTCCGACAACGGCGTGCCGACCGTTTCTTCGATCTGCCGCAGGACGGTATCGACGAAATACGGCGCTTCGGCCAGGACATCGTCGGGCGGCACGACGCGGACCGGCTGGTTCACCGCCGTCTTCCATTCATCCTCGGTGAGCTTGCCCCGATCGCGAAGAACCCGCAGCACGACGTCGCGCCGCTGCGTCGCCATAGGAAGATGCTTCGTCGGCGCATAGGTGTTGGGCCCTTTGATCAAGCCGGCGATCATGGCGCGTTCGCCGAGCGTCAGGTCGGAAAGGGATTTTCCAAAGTAGCGGTGGGCCGCCTCGCTGACGCCGTAGATCGAGACGAAGCCCGCCTGCCCCAAGTAGATCTCGTTGAGATAACTTTCGAGAATCTCCCGCTTGCTGTACTTCGCTTCCAAGACGACCGCCGCCAGCGCCTCCTTGACTTTGCGCGCCAAGGTCCGCTGCGGCGAATAGAACAGGTTCTTCGCCAGTTGCTGGGTGATCGTGCTGCCGCCCTGCACCACGCCGACTCTGATGGTATTGCGCCAGATGGCTCGGCCGATCGCCACCGGGTCGAGACCGAAGTGGGAATAGAACCGATGGTCCTCGACCTCGATCACGGCGTCGATCAACGGCGCGGGAATCTGCGCGAGCGGAACCCATTCACGCACCTGCCGCGACGAGCCTCGGAACCCGCTGATCAACTCCGGCTCGAGATGGACCGGAAACACCGGGCTTCCCTCGGGCATCGACAGGACTTCGACGATGAATCCTTGATCGAGCGTCAGCTTCACCACCCGCGCCTTGACGAGATGTTCCGGTTGCGCGTGGAGATACATCGTCAAGGCATCCGGTCCAAGCCGATACTCGCCCGGGGCAGCCACGTCTCCCGTGATAGGCCGATAACCCAACCGCTGCAGCCGCTCCTCCAGCCGGGCTTCTTTGACGGAGAGATCGGGCTTCAATTGAAACGGAGCCGTGTACAGCCGGAGCGGTGGATGGTCTTCCTGCTTGGGTAATTCGAGAAATGTCGCCAAGTAGGCGCCGTAGGCAGCCAGCGAGAGAAACAGCGCCGCGCATACGGCCGTCGTTCCGTAGAGGACTCCTTTGACCCACGGCGAACGGATCGCTCTTCTGATCTCTGCGCGCATCGTCGTCCACATGATACAGGAAGCCCGCCTGAATGAGTCGGGAACTGGCGCCCTTCCCGCGTCCCGGGGACTGACACCCTTCTTCGCGTCCGCGCGTGGTGTCTGTCCCCCTCCGAACGGGGCGTCGGGCCCGAACCGGGACCCGTCCGCCGTCAAAACGGGGACTGGCACCGTCGCGGACGACGGAGCCAGTCCCGGGCTATGGCGTGCTAAGCCGATCGGACAGGCCGTATCTCTTCCGCCGCTCCGAACGACCATTTCGATCCGACGACCATGCCGATGCCGGCCATGATGAGTCCAAGGAGCTGCGGCGGCCACACGGGATTCTCTGGACCGAAGACCTCGCCGCCGATCCACGTGGCAAGACCAAGCACGATGGCCGAGAGCGCCCCCTGGGTCGTGGCTTGCGGCCAGTAGAGTCCGGCAAAGAGCGGGACGAAGGCGGCCACGAGCGTGATCTTATAGGTGTTGACGACGAGCTTATAGATGGTGGCATCCGACGTCAGCGCTATCGCCAGCACGACCGCCGCAAAGCTCACCAGCACGATGCGCATCGTCCGAAGCAGCCCCCGTTCGTCCATGTACGGCAACGCCTCTTTGATGACGTTCTCGCTCAAGACGACGGAGGGAGCCAGCAGCGTCGCGCTGGAGCAACTCATGACCGCGGACAGCACCGCGCCGAAAAAGACGATCTGCGCCAGAGCCGGCGTATGTTGCACGATCAGCGTGGGCAGCACCAACTGGGAATCCTGCTCCAGCAGCGCGCCGAACTTCACCGGATCGACGAGCACCGCCGCGTAGGCCAGGAACATCGGCACGAAGCAAAAGCCGAAGTAGATCGCCGCGCCGATCAACGATCCGCGGACGGCGGTCCGCTCGTCCTTGGCGGAGGTGATGCGCTGGAAGACGTCTTGCTGCGGGATCGAGCCGAGCATCATCGTGACCCCGGCGCCGATGAATGGAATCCAGGCGTTGAAGGAGGCGGGCGGTAAAAATTGCAATCTCCCGGCTTCCGCCGCGTGAGCGATGACCGCACCGGCCCCGCCGGCAAGGCCGCTCACCACGCCGACGATATAGAGAAGCCCGCCGATGATGACGGTGAGCTGCACGAAGTCCAAGATCGCGACGGAAAACATGCCGCCGAACGTCGTGTAGGTCAACACGATCGCGGCGCCGATGACCATGCCCGCTTGCTGACTGACAAGGCCTTCCGTCAGCACATGGAGAATCAGCCCGAGCACCTTGAATTGGGCCGCCACCCATCCGATATACGAGGCGACGATGCAGAGCGTGCACAGCACCTCCACGCGGCGGTCGTAACGCAGCTTGTAATAGTCTCCCACCGTGAGAAGATTCAGCCGATAGAACCGCGGCGCGAAGAAGAGACCGGCCAGAATCAGGCAGAGCGTCGATCCAAACGGATCCGCCACGACACCGCGCAGCCCTTCCTTGGCGAACGTCGCGGACATGCCCATGAGCGCCTCGGCGCCGAACCAGGTGGCGAATACGGTGGCCGCCACGATCGGAAGCGGCAACGAACGGCCTGCGACCGCGAAGTCTTTTGACGTATGAACGCGCCTGGCGGCGTACAGGCCGATGCCGACGGACACGAGCAGATAGCAAATGACGAAGGTGAAGACCATGCAGGAGTGAATCACCAACCGGTTGGAGCCGCAGTGTACCCCCGGTAGTGAAAACACGCAACTTCCTTCAGTGCGTTACTCGTTCAACGCAAAGCGTGAATCGTAATGATCGAAGTTCTGAGCGCGTCATTGACATTGCCCGCGTGTACTGAATCGCGATTCTTCGATATGACGTTGACCGAATAACGATTCACGA
>DATFDJ010000208.1:0-14429 GCA_035252115.1 Nitrospira sp.
TGATGTTCCCGTCCAGCAACAATGTCGGCGTATATTGGACCTTGATCCGTTCCCCCCACTGCTTGCCTTCTTCGAAGGCCTTAGCCGGTTTGCCGCTGGCCAATCCTTCTTCGAAGAGCTTGGGATTGAGACCGACTTCCTTGATGAGCGCTTCGCGGATGGAGCGGTCGAGCACGCCGGTGATCTTGTCCTGATGAATCGTCCGGAACAGGACTTGTTTCATTTCATTGCCCTTCCCCATCATTTTCGCCTGCTCGTACATATCGAACGGAGTCGGGAGCTTGTTGCGAAACACCGGAAAGCCGACCATGGTGGCCTCGACTTTGTTGCCGAACTCCTTTTGAATCAGCGGCAGGCCCGCCTCCTCGAAGTGATGGCAATGGGGACAGTAAAAATCGGCGAACTCCACGACCTTGACCTTGCCCGGTTGGTGAGTGGAGGGCTCGTCCTTGAGCAGTTCATATTTCCCTTTGAGCTCCGGCGAGGCGCTCGCCGATGCAGGGCTCACCAGCCCACTGACGAGCCCGACTGCCAGCACGGAGACATAAGCCAACCGACGTATCGCCGTCATGACTGCTCCTTTCCGTTCACGGGTCCGATCCATTATATCGAACACCGTGCAAAGTCCTCTCTGCTATACTGTGCGCATGGTGAAACCAGCCGTTGCAGCGACCCTCCTGCTCGTTGCCTCCGCCGGTTGCGCCTCGACGGATCAAGGAGGCGCCGCCTCCCCGGAAACCAACCCGATCTCATTCGCTCAGCTCAAAGCCGCTCCGGATTCTTTCAAAGGACAAGCGGTGGTCTTCGGTGGCGAGGTGCTCGCCGCTCGGCGAACGAAGGACAGCACGAGGATCGAAGTGCTTCAGTTGCCTCTGGATTCCGGCTATCCGGTGTACGATTTGACGCAATCACAAGGCCGGTTCGTCGCCGTCCAGAAAGAATTCCTGGACCCGGCCACGCTGCCCCTCGGTACGCGGATCACGGTATCCGGAAATGTTACAGGTACGATCACCCTTCCCTTGGATGAAACCGAGTATACGTATCCCGTTATCGAGGTCACGCGTCTGAACGTATGGCCTCGCGGTAGCGGGGCATCTCGCGTCCAACCCTATTATATTCCCGGCACGTATGGTTACGGTTATGGGCCCTGGGGACCGTATTGGCGGCCTTGGCCGTATTGATGAGTCGGGTGTTGAAAATGTCCGCCAGCTTTGTTCTCGCATCGCTCAGAGCCTCAACGTACGAAACAAAGTACGCCTCGGCCCTTCGCTCGCTGCGGCCTCGCTGACGGCCATTTTGAACACCCTGCTCGCGTTATCGTTAAACGTCAATCGTTGAACCAGGAAAGATCTTCTGGCGATTTACGAACAACGATCAATTCACCGTCCTGCTGTTCCGACGATCCGTTCCACACGGTCGTCATGCCCTCCCAGGTTCCGATATTTATGGTACTGGGCGAGCGCGCGAGGCATATCTTTCCGATAGAGCTCGTAGAAGACGCCGAGATTGTAGTGGGCCTCCGCATACTCGGGCTTCAGCTCTACGGCCTTCTCATATTCCTTCTCGGCCTCCTCCAACCTGTTCAAGCTCGTATAAATGACGCCGAGATTCATGTGGGCTTCCGCATATTCCGGCCGATAACGCAGCACTTCGAGGAATTCCCGTTCGGCCTCCGCCGGCTTACCCTGGCTTCTCAGGATGAATCCCAAATTGTAATGCGCATCGACCAGATCGGGCTTGGCGGCAATCGCCTGCCGATAGGCATACGCCGCTTCCAGCAGATCGTTGTTCCGCTCCGCCAACCGGCCGGCTTGGTACCATCCGTCGGCATGCTTGGGGTGCGCCTTCGTCAAACGGCTCAGCATTTGGCGAGCCGACTTGTTTTCCCCCTGACCTTCATACAACATCGCCAGTCCATACAGTGCGTCGGCATCGGACGGTTGGATCGCCAGCAGACTTTGATACGTTTTCATCGCCGCCGGGACATCATGCCTGCCCTCATACAGCCTCGCCAGGTCCACGTATGACTCTTCGTGCTTCGGGTCCGCCTCGATGGCTCGCTTGAGCGTCTGTTCGGCTTCCGCCATCTTCCCTTGCGCCAGATACACTTCGGCCAGATCGTTCAACGCTTCGGGATAAGCCGGCTTGAGCTTGAGCGCGTGGGCCAGCGCCTCAGCGGCTTCGTGGGGCTTCTTCTTGCCCTTGAAATAGATCTGCCCCAGAAGATGGTACGCCTCGGCGGAGGAGGGATTTGCGTCCAGCACTTTGTTCGCGGCGGCGATCGCGCCGTCGACATCGCCGCTCTTGAACAGTTCGGAGGCTCGGTCGACCGCACGCCGGCTCGAGTCGACGGAAGAAGAGAATGCGTAGGGCGGAGCCCGGAAAAACAGCAGTGAGACCCCGATCGCCACTATGACCGATAGACGAACCAGCGTCTTCACCCCGGCTCCCGGACAAGAGGAAGATGCCCAACTATACGGAGGGCCCAACCTCAAAATCAACTTTCGTGAGACACATCGGCTGGTCTGAATCGCTGTAGCTCTGTTCATGTCGCATTTAGAACAATCCTATGGTCACGCCACCGTAAATCGCCCGACCGTAGCCTGCAAAGAATGCTTGCTGTCCCGCGGCCTGCGCGGTGGTCTCGCCCGTGATCACCTGGCCCGATGCGGCGTATTTTTTATCTGCGATGTTGTCCACTTGCACATAGAACTTGGCGAACCGAAACCAAGAGTTCTTCACCTCGACAGTCTTGTGGATGTTTGCAATTCCGAAGAAATAGGAGGGAATCCCAAACGTATTATTATTGTTCAAAAGGTAACTGTTGTAGTAATTGCCTTCGAGCCAGCCGCCCCATCCTGTGGGGTAGTGATCATATTCTACTTTAAGGTTCAGAACATCGGTCGGCACGTTGGGTACATTCTTACCATCCCTGACGATGAAGCCGGTTGCGGTCCGATCTGAAAAGTTGATGTACTTGGCTTGGATGTGCGTATACGCGCCGGAGAATCGCAATCCCTCCAACGGCCGCCAATCGTAAAAGGCCTCAATGCCCCGATACTGTGAGGAGTCGGCGTTGGCCGAAATGGTATTGGCACCCGAAATCGTCTGGGTAATGATTTCATCCTTGAAAAATGTCCAAAATCCCACCAACTGGACCATCAGATCCTTCGTTAACTTGGATTCCGTGCCGATCTCATTGTTCCAATTCTTCTGCGGCTTCAAATTGAAGTTCGATCCGGGGAGACCGGTGACCGGATCGCGCGTGAGATTGGAAAATTGCGGAATCGCATATCCGGTCGAGCTCCTGACCCAATATCGATAGTGTTCGGTCGGCTTCCAGGTGAGCGATGCCTCCGGCGCCCAGTTGGTGAAATCTCGGGTCACACTCGGTCTCGAAGCCACCGCACCGTTATTGTCGTAGTTGATCGTGTCAATGCTGAGTTGCGACTGTTCGAAACCAAGTCCGGCAGCGAACACCCATTTAGGAACGAACTCCAGTTCCTCCCGAATGCGCCCACCGATATTATTGATCCTTCCCCGGTTGTTCTGAAGCAAGGTCCCCCTGGTTCCAAAACCGGTGGCAAGGTTCTGGAAGGTTTGTCCCTCTTGCTCCATGTTGTTCGCAAAAAAACCGACGTAGCTTTTGAGCGGCATCTCGCCGAGGCGCCCATCATGCCGCAGATCGGTGTACGTCTTGTAGTTTGGATTGACGTTGTCGGTGATCTGCGAGAAGTACTGATTGATGTCCTTCACGTCGTAGTCCGCTTCGACCGTCAAGGACGTACTGGCGTTGAGTTGCCGTTCGTACATGCCTCCAACAATGGTTCGTCGATCGACACGCCCTTGATTGAGTGCAATGGCATTCGCACAACCGGCATTGTAGGTGCCCGAGACGCACGTCGTCTGCGATCCGCCGGCCTGCCGGTCATCGGTAACGAACTGCGCTTGGGTTAATCGCGTCGGCACCCTCGTGTCCAGCCAGTTCGTGATCGCCTTGAAGTAGAAGCTCTGCTTGTCGTCCACCTTGAAACGAACATTGAAGTTGAGCGTCTGTGTGGTGTAATTGCTGTTCCGAATGAATCCGTCCTCAGCCACGTTGCTCGCGAACATGGCGAGATCGAGCCGATCGGTATGTTGGCCGATGGCGAACGCTTGCTTGAAATACCCGAACGACCCGCCCGATAGAAAGGTTTCGAAGCCGTTGATGTCGCTGCCGCGCCTGGTTCTGAATTGGACCATGCCGCCGAGCGCGTAGTTGTCGTAGAGTGACGAGGCTGCTCCGCGGATGACTTCCGTGCTCCGCATGAACCACGGATCCTGCATGTCGAGCCGCGACAGGCCGTCGGACTGGGTTTGGCTAATGCCATCCTCATAGACCTTGATATCTCTGATCGCAAACGCCGTCTTCGCGCCCTGACCCCGGATCATGATGCTGAAGTCTCGCGGTCCGTTGGCCTGCCGTAGCACAATCCCGGGCATGGATTGAAGCGACTCCTGCATCGTTCGAGTCGGCTGCGAATCTGTTTCAGCGGGAACGGTCGACAAGAGCGACATCCCCTCTGGGCGGCTTTTGAAGCGATAGCTCACGATACTGGTGTCAGCAAGCTCGAACACCGGTACGGTTTCGGTGGTTGTTTCCAATTCTGCCGGAGTCGTTTCTTTCACGATCGGAGGCCGTTCGGCTTCCGGTGTGGTGCTCTCCTTCTTATGCTGCAATTCTTCGAGCTCGCGGAGAATGTCACGGAGCTGTTTCCGCAACTCTTGTTCGCGCGGGGAACTCACTGAGTCAGTGGGTGCATCCTGAGCCATGGTGAAGGCGGCGTGTGAGGCCGCCCCTATCACAGACAGAGCGATGATAACGGCACGAGGCCATAGAATCACATCCATGCGTATACGCATGCCCGGTACTCCTTCGTGAACGTGGGTGGGGGACAGCTCCGTCGCCTGCGACGGTGCCCGTCCCGGTTCGGACAGGAAGGGGTCTGGTCCCCTTCCTCGCGCTTCGCGCGGGACCTGACCCCTATGCAAGAGGTCAGACACCGGAATGCACACAGCAAGAAGGGTGTCTGCCCCCCGGGAAGGGGGTCAGTCCCCGAACCGTCGCGAATAATGGGCTAGATTGGTGGAAGGTTATCGAGGAGGAGCGCGAGCAGGGAACCCGGCGGAAGACACTCTATTGCTGAAAAGGCCGGCGACAGAGAAGAACAGGAAGACGACGGCGAGAATGGCCGACGATGGAGCGACGGATGAGACCATGACGGCCGGATTGGCCTGGCAGGCCCACGCACATAATGCCGAATGGGTGGAATGAGACGTGCTGTGGTGATGCCCAGAGGTGGGAGATTCAGCATCAAGGGAAAGACACCAGGTCGCCGAGATGGCGAGCGCCAGGTAGAGCACCGCCATGCCGATGGCCAGAGGAGCGGCAAGGCGTCTCACGGCGTCCCTTCGAGCACATTATGAATGAGCGCGACCGACTCCTCGCTGTCCCATGCCCGCGGCCCCACGGCACGGCCCAGCGGACGACCATCCGGTGCAATCAGCACCGTCGTGGGCAACCCGCGCACCATAAAGGAGCGTGAGACTTCCTGCTCCTCATCGAACAGTACGGGTAAATCGATGCCAAGCTGAGTGAGAAATTGCTTGATGCCTTGCACCTGCATGTCCGCCGTCACCGTCACGACGCGAACTCGCGCGGGATCGAACTGCGCTTGGAGCCGGGCGAGTGAAGGCATTTCTTCCTTACAGGGACCGCACCAGGTCGCCCAAAAGTTAAGGAGCACCACCTTTCCCATCACATCACGGGAGCGGAACACTCCACCGTCGAGAGCCTTCAGGTTGAATGAAGCAATGGAACTTTCACTTGCCGGACGATGTATTTGGAGCGCCGCGTACGGATCCTTTGCCGCAGCACTGTGTGCCGGACTTCCCATGCCGGCAAAAACCGTGCAACCGATCATGATGAGACTGAGTACCGTGACAGTCCTACGGCCCATGAGGCGCCGACCTTTCCGCAACAACCTCCACTGCCGAGAGCGGCATGGTTTGGACGACGAGGCGATGCGCCGGCATGGCATGCTCCTTCCAACCCATCACCACGATCCCATGTCGATTGACCGCCACGGTGGGCATCTGCCCGTTCTTTTCGTTCAGTTTCACGGGACGACTGAATGACTGAGCGCGATCGAGCGAATGGCTGACCACCACTTCACGGCGAACCGGTGATTGTTCTTCCCAGACCACCGTGACTCGTCCTTCCGGATCGACTGCCATGTGCGGATGATCGGGGAACGTACCCTTGGAATGATTCAATTGTTTCTTGTCGGAAAACGTCACGCCGTGATCGTCCGAATATGCCAGATAGATCGCCGGAGTCTCGTCGGCGCCCTCCGTGTACCATACGACATAGAGACGTCCGCGCCGGTCTACGCCGAGCGAAGCCGGGCGATGTGGGCAGGCGGGATAGATCCATCGGTCGTTCCCCACAATGACGGGAGCCGAAAAACTCTCTCCACCGTCGGTGGACCGAGACACCACCGTCTCGCGGACATTGCCCTCAAAAATCTTCCGCCAGGCAACATAGATCAGCCCGTCGGACGACGTGGCCAGCGCCATTCTGCAGCATACGCAGGTGTTCTCGCTAATTTTGAGATTCTTGGTCACCGTATGACCGTGGTCCGTCGATTTCGCGACGTACGTGCCAGGGTCCTTCTTGCCGTCACGCCCGTCGATCCATGCCAGATGCACGGTGCCGTCGGGAGTCATTTGGATCGCGTCGAATGCATGATTGATCGCCTGCCCATCGTCGTTCACCAAGACGGACGGCGCGAACGTGCGGCCGCCGTCGGTGGAACGACTGAGCCGCAGCTCGCTGGAAAATGGTTTGTCGGAAGTGAATCTCGGATGGGTCAGCGACCAGGTGATGAAGACCTTGTCTCCGCGTATGACGAGTGCCGGAGATTCTTGTCGATAGTAGGGATGCTCGGCCTCATTGTTGACACGGACCGGCGAGCCGAGCGGCCCGCCAGGCCGGTCGGATCTCGCGAAGAAGACGGTCCGGGTTTCCCTTTCTTCTTCCAGCCACACCGCGGACAGGATGCCGTCATCATCGATATGCACGGTCGGGCCAACCACATTTTTGGCCTGATGGAGGGTCACATGTTTCGAACCGTACGTTGCTTGCAAATCGAGAGGGGCAGCCGATGCCTGGACCGCGGCCGTCGATAACACGATGAGGAAAAACGACTCGCCGAATATCTGGACCGATCGTCCTACCTGCATAACACCTTCTTTCGCGCTCAATTCGCCAGGCTATACACGATCGGAAGACTCACAACGATTTGCGGTGTTCCCAACTCGTGTTTCATATGAAGCGGGCACGCCAGCTTCACGGCTTCCATGGCCGCTTCATCGAGCACGCTATGTCCCGAACTCTTCTGCACCGACACTTCAGCCAGATGTCCATCCGACCGAATGATGGCTTTCAGCACCACCTTTCCTTCCAATCCATTCAATCTGGCTGCACTGGGGTAGCGTTTGAGCTCCGCCACCCGACGCCAAAGGGATTCCGCAAGCCACCGATGATCGGCCTTGGTCGTGGATGACTGGGATGCGGCCTTGGCTACCGCTGAATGACTTTCCATGATTGCAGGGCTGGACGGCGGGGCAGCGGCGGACATCGGCTGCTCGACCGACTTCGGGACCTCCACTGCCGTTGACGGTGGCGACTCCACGACCGTCTCCCGTGACGGTGCACTCACCGCTTCATGGCGGATCACCGGCTCTTCTCGAAGGCTTTGTACGGCTGAAGCCATTTCAACCGGTTTGGTGTGCGAGACGGGTGGCGGCGCAGTGAGATGTTGAACCGCCGAAGGCGCTTCAACGGGCGCGGCGGTCGAGACAGGAGAGGTCGCAGGCGTATGTTGAGCTGCCGAGGCCGTCTCAACCGGTTCGGAACGCGTCACAGGAGCCGCACCGGTCACCGACTGCGACTGCTCCGCCATGGCCGGCTGCCGCTCTGTGACTTGTTCAAGAACCGGCTCCGCCGCTCGCTCTGCGGCTTGAACCTGTTTCGGCGTTTGCTTTTCGATCACTGTCCGTTCCTGCTGCTGAATCGGCCGCGGCTGTTCAGTCGGCCGCGGCCGCTCCGTGATCTGCGGCGTCTCGCGCCGGACAACTGCCGGTTGCTCCACGGTCCGCGCTTCCGTCACAATTTGTGGAGTCGGATCGGAAACCGGCTCAACCGGCCGAACAGGGCTCGCCGGCGTCGCAGCCGATGCAGGATGAACCGGCTCCGTTTGTTCCTGCTGAGTATTTTCGGCGACCGGCTGAACCAGCGCGACTTCCCACTGGAACACATCCTTCACGGGCAGCGGCTTCATCTGCGCCATGAACATCAGGGCGCCGGCGACCACGAGCCCGTGGAACACCGCCGACAGGCTCCAGGCTTGCAGAAACAGTCTTCTTTCAGACGTCACGGTCATTTGAACGGCGCCTTGTCACAGACCCGGACGCGATTCCGCCTGTTTGGAAAGACCGGCCGACTTGACCGATTCACCCTTCTGCATCCGCGCCACGATGTCGAAAATTTTTTGCTCCGTCAGCAACCCGCCTTTGATGTACTCCTGGACTCTGCCCTCCCCGTCGATGAATACGCTGACCGGGAGTCCGAACACGCCGAACTGATTCGCCACCTTGTTGTCGCGGTCCATCAGCACTGGAAAGGTATGGCCGTATTGTGCGATGTGGGCTTTGACGCGCTCGTCGTCTTCCAGTTCATTGACGGCCAACACGACGAACCCTGCATCGCGCAGCTTGTCGTAACAGGTTTGCATGGCCGGCATCTCGGTCGTGCAGGGCTTGCACCACGTGGCCCAGAAATTCAGCAGGACCACCTTGCCGCGATACTCGCTGAGCCGTTGCGGCTTCCCGTTCAGATCCAAGAGTTGGAAATCTTCCGCCAACGTCCCCACCGCCGGAACGCGTGAGCCCATGGTCCATGCGTCGTGAGCAGACGATCCCAGCAGCACCGCGACCAAGAGGATGCCTGCCAGCGCGCTCTTCACGTTTGATCTCATGTCGACCTCCTTCGCATCGATCGCCTCGCCTCTCTTTATGGGTTCGAGACTCGAAACGAGCGTGTCAGCCCGAAGACGAAACTGGTTCCCTGCGCCAAACTGTTGTTGGAATCCCGCATGATCGGAATCGACGAATAGAAATACACCGAGGTGGCTTGCACCAGAGGAGAGTCGATCAGTCCGCCCAGACTGACGGAAAAACCCGGCGTGAATCCGAGAAATGTCGAACCGGTCGTCGGGACCGGCCGGTTCTTCACGGTCGGATCGATCACGAACGGTTCATGCGGAAAGTCCGGGGCATCCGCCGGCGTGGCCGAGCGTAACAGCGAGCTCTCGAACGTATCGTGGACGATGTAGCGGTAATTGAATTGCGTCGAGAGCACCAGCCACGGCACCGTCACGAGATTGAACCCGCCGTTGAGCTCCCACATATCGCCGAACTGATAGCCGTTGCTGTTTTTGAAGGTGTGCCGATAGCTCCCGAAAAAGAATTCGTTCAAACGATGGGGAATCAATTCGTACGTTTGATAGAATGTGGGATTCAAGCCGAACTGCTTCCGTCCAAGCTGAGTGGTCGGTTCCATCAACGCGCCGGTGCTGTCGACCGCGTTGGTGACGCCGGTCGGCAGATACACGCCGAATCCCAAGACCACCATGCTTCTCAACGTGGGCAGTACGTTGTATTTGAGGCCGACCCGCATATCCCCGATTCCATCGGACGAAAAGGAGGTGGACTGCCCTTCGCCGTTCGCGCCGTCTTCCCCCAATCCGTCGATGTGGTGGTGCGTCCGCAACAAATAGGGAATCGTCACCTCGAGCCCCCACCGCTCGGAGATGCCATAATTGAGGTCCGCCGTGATCGTCTGGGTAATGGTCCGGGTTTCCTGGTGATGCCCCAGAATCAATTGCCGGCTCGGAGTGTCGACGCCGGGGATGATTCCGTTCGTTCCGGGCAACACGCGCATCGGCGTATAGTTGTAAATACCGTTCAGCGTCACGATTCCTTCCTGCGAAACCTGTTGTTGAGAGCCGATTGTGACAAAGCACGACACCGCCCCGCAGGAAGCCGACGCGTTGGACGAGAACGACAACGCGCCGATCGGAGCGGCGAGCACAATCGTCGCAAGCGCTCCGCGATAGACATCGACATATCCCACCATCCCTCGATTCCTTCCCACGTTGTTTGCGGCACGTTCGAACGAGCCGCATGACAAAGGTCGCCCCGTCGATGCGAAGAACCTGACGGCCGCCTTCAAGACCGAAGGAACCTCGGTGCTTACGCAGAGCGGAGCGATCAGGTTCGGTTAGGCTGGGAAAGACGGGGGGCCGCGGGAGGTCGGACTCTCGAGGACGGTGCGGGGGATCGACCGAAATGCCGACGGCTCCGCGAGAGCGATCGGCGACTGTTCCGCAGAAGCGGGAGACGAGACACTATCGAGCGCGTGACCGGCCGTGCACATCCAGGAACAGAGCACGGTTCCGTGGTCGGTCTTTTGGTGATGGGCGTGCTGAGTCTCGTGGACGATCGATTGGGCGGCCGCGAGGCCGCCGACGGCGACCAGGCAGAACACCAACAGAGCGGCGAGGGAACGTGTCGCGAACGAGAGTTTCATGGCCCACCACGGAGGAACTGGAGTGCCGATCGTACTGGAGGGCGCGGGAGCCAGTCAAGACGAGCGCACGGCTTCGTCTCGGCGATCCGTTTCCTTCTGCTCATCCACCACTCTTGCCGCACTCCTTCTTCCCGATAGGATTCAGAAAAAGATTCCTGTATACTGCGTAAATACCGCCTGTCGCCGCGATATCTCGGCACGGAATCGTCATGCTCACACAACTCCTGAATCTGATCTTCGGCAGCAAGAACGACCGTGAAATCAAGGCGTTGATGCCGGTCGTGCAACGGATCAACAGCCTGGAACCGGCCCTGACGCCGCTCTCCGATCACGCCCTGGCCGATAAGACACAGGATTTCAAGAAGCGGCTCTCGGCAGGAGAAACCCTGGAGGATATCCTTCCCGACGCCTTCGCCGTCTGCCGGGAAATGGCCCGACGGAAGCTGAACATGCGCCATTTCGACGTGCAGCTCATCGGCGGGATGATCCTGCACCGGGGCCGGATCGCGGAAATGAAAACCGGCGAAGGCAAGACGCTGGTCGCGACGCTCCCGATCTACTTGAACGCGCTGGAAGGAAAGGGCGCGCATCTCGTCACGGTCAACGATTACCTGGCCAAGCGCGATGCCCAATGGATGGGGCAGCTCTATCATGCGCTCGGGCTCTCGACCGGCGTCATTCAGCATGACGCGTCGTTCATCTTCGATCCGACGTACGACGCCTCGGACAAACGTTTACAGCATCTGCGCCCTTGCACGCGGCCCGAAGCCTATCGGGCCGACATCACGTACGGCACCAACAACGAATACGGGTTCGACTATTTGCGCGACAACCTCGTCGTCACCGATTTGAATCAATGCGTGCAGCGCGAGCTGAACTTCGCCATCGTGGACGAAGTGGACAGCATCCTGATCGACGAGGCGAGGACGCCGCTGATCATTTCCGGGCCGACCGATCAAACCACCGAACTGTACTATCGCATCAACGCGATCATTCCCCAGCTCAAGGTCGAGCAGGACTATACGATCGAAGAAAAGACGAAAACCGCCGCGCTGACCGAAGAAGGGAACGTCCGCGTCGAAAAGCTGCTCGGCGTCGACAACCTGTACGATCCGGCCAACATGGATCTCGTCCACCATGTCGTGAAAGCCCTGCAGGCCCACGCGCTCTATAGACGCGACGTGGACTACGTCGTCAAAGACGGCGAAGTCATCATCGTCGATGAATTCACCGGACGACTGATGCCGGGCCGCCGCTGGAGCGATGGACTGCACCAGGCGGTCGAAGCGAAGGAAGGCGTCAAGATCGCCAATGAGAATCAGACGCTGGCCTCGGTGACCTTCCAGAATTATTTCAGGATGTACAAGAAGCTGGCCGGCATGACCGGCACCGCCGACACCGAGGCCGCCGAATTCGCGAAGATCTACAACCTGGACGTCAACGTCGTGCCGACGAATCGCAAGATGATCCGGCTCGACTATGCCGACGTGGTCTATCGGACGGAAAAGGAAAAGTTCGCCGCCATCGTGGAAGAGATCAAAGAGTGCCACGAGCGGGGCCAGCCGGTGCTGGTCGGCACGATTTCCATCGAGAAATCCGAAAAGCTCGCCGGCATGCTGAACCGAAACGGCGTGAAGCACAACGTGTTGAATGCCAAACAACACGAGCGTGAAGCCGAGATCGTCGCGCAAGCCGGACGGAAAGGCGCGGTGACCATCGCCACCAACATGGCCGGCCGCGGCACCGATATTCTGCTCGGCGGCAACGCGGATTTCATGTTCAAGCAAGTCCTCTACCGGGAAGAGAACCTGCCGGACGAGCGCAAGCTGACCGTGTACGAGGAAATCAAAGCCGATTGCGAGAAGAACAAGCAGGACGTCGTCGCGCTCGGCGGCCTCCACATCCTCGGCACCGAGCGGCATGAGAGCCGCCGGATCGACAACCAGCTCCGCGGGCGCGCCGGCCGTCAAGGCGACCCGGGCTCCTCCCGGTTCTACCTGTCGTTGGAAGACGATCTGATGCGGATCTTCGCCTCGGAACGCGTCTCGCAACTGATGCTCAAGCTCGGCATGGAAGAAGGCGTGCCCATCGAGCACGGGATGGTCACGCGCGCCATCGCCAACGCGCAGAAAAAAGTCGAAGCGCACAACTTCGAAATCCGCAAGCAACTGCTCGAGTACGACGACGTGATGAACAAGCAGCGCGAGGTGATCTATCAGCATCGGCGCGCCGTGCTGGCCGGGACGAATCTCAAGGAAGACATCGAGGATATGATGGCCGGCGTGGTGGAGTCGTCGCTCACCGTGTACTGTCCCCCGGAACAGTATCCGGAGGAATGGGATCTCAAGGGGCTGAGCGAAATGATGCAGGGCCAGTTCGGACTCGACATCACGCACGGGAAGAACGACGGCGGAGAATCGCTCCGGGACATTGGGCGGGATGCGTTGCTGGACGATCTTCGCACGCAGGTGCGCGATGCTTACGCGCGAAAAGAAGAAGACTTAGGACCGGAGTTGATGCGCTTCCTCGAAAAGACGTTCATGCTCCAGGTCATCGATCATCATTGGAAAGACCATCTGCTCGCGATGGACCATCTCCGCGACGGCATCGGTCTCCGCGGCTACGGCCAGAAGGACCCGCTGATCGAGTATAAGCGCGAAGGGTTCGACCTGTTCGCCGGCATGATGGAACGGATCAAGTCCGACACGCTCGACCGGCTCTTCCATGTCCAGGCCGTCCGCCACGAGGGCGAACAACCGGCGCCGCCTCCGCCGCCGGTGCTCTCGCGGCCCCAACCCAAGCTGACCTTGAACCGCGGCGACGAACCGGTCTCGACTCAGACCGTCCATCGCAACGACGACAAAGTCGGCCGCAACGATCCCTGCCCCTGCGGGAGCGGGAAGAAGTACAAAAAGTGCCATGGGGCGTAAATTAGGATCGCTGCGCCGGCCTCTCTTCCCACGCTTCAATTCGACCGTTCCAATCTCACAGTCGCTTGGCATCGAAACTTGTTCCATTCCATGCGAGGCATGAATGGAACATCGAACATCGACGCCACTCGCCGAGGGCGAGCCGCGACTGTTCGATCGAACGGTGCCCGAATTGCCGCATAGGTCGAGCGCAAGGCGCAGCGATCCTAGTGAGGATGTGAAGAGCCGCAGCGGTTCGACTGAACGGTGCTCGGAATTGCTGAGCAGGTCGCAAACATGTCGCAGGGGTGACTGGTGGTTAGGTGAAGAACTTCTGCCGACAAGTGGAGTATCAATTTGCCCGATTCGTGAATCTGAGACTCGCGAGGCCGTTGAGTAGGGAGCCGAAGGCAGTGCCTTTAGCAAAATCCAGGAAGTTGTGAAGCCTCGCTTCACCTTTTTCTGTTGAGCCACTGTGGCTTTCTTCCATCCTCTACAAGCTTGTTAGTTCTGGGCTTGCGAATCCTTGGTATTTCGATTTTTCCTCCACCGCGAGTACTCTTCCTCATCCCTCTAGCGGAATCCTTGCGCATGATGAGCGATCTGCCCGCAATTCGGGCACCGTTCCAACGAACCAACTGCGCCTCGCCTTGCGAGTGACGCCGATGTTCGAAGTTCCGTCCCGCAATACGTCGGACGGAACGAGTTTCGGCGTCAAGCAGTCGGTGAGGCAGGAAGCGGTCGAATTGTCGGGCCTGAGCGAATCCAGCGCAAGGATTCCGCCTTATCCCGCCTTGACTTAGCGCACCTCTGAAGGATACTCTAGC
>DATFDJ010000209.1:0-6181 GCA_035252115.1 Nitrospira sp.
AGCACGATGCCGGTCTCGGTATCGACCCACTCATAGAATCGTTCGGTTCGGCCGTCCCGATCAACCTGTACCTCGTACAGTTCTGCCTGGCGGCCGGCCGCCGTCGCCTCGCCGACGTGCTTTCTCTCCTGTTCTCCCGGCAATGGTGATCGGAGCGGAAGTGTGTCGTCCGTATTCAACGGAGTGACCAGCAATTGCTTTTGCTGAGCGAGCAGATACCATATTTCCGATCGGTCCAGCCTGATGATTTCAATCGCCGCCAGTCCATATTCCGTCCGGATCGCATATTTGTACTCCAGGCGCAGACGATCGCCCTTCGAAAACACCTGCGCGTAATATTTTTTTCCGTTCACCTGTTTGACGAGGCTGCCGGAGAAATCCGGCGGATGGAGCAACTCCTCGGCTCGAATAGGCGGATGCAGAAAAAGGCAACCGAGAAGCCCGATAGCAAGGGAGGCTTTAATGTTGATATTCGACAAGGGGCTCAATGTCGACCGAGTACCCCAAGGTTTCCGGCCCGAAGCGCGGATTGTCCATAACCTTGTACGCCGAGCGGTTGCCTTTCGGGGCGGGCAGGGACAGTCGTTCCACCACCGAGCCGTTCGGTTCGACCGTCACGGTCTTTGTCGCGCCGGGCCCGGTTTGGGGATGCCAGACGACGAGTTGATACGTGCCGGGGGGAACGCCGTCGATCAAAAATTTTCCCTCGCCGTCGGTCAACGCATAGTAGGGATTGTTGACCGCCATCGCCCAACTTTCCATGTAGGCGTGAAACCCGCACTGCATGTAAAACGTGCGCCGTCCCTTGTTCAAATAGATCGGTCCCACCAACGATTTTCCAGGGGCATGATTGTGTATGGCGTGAAGATCGCCGCGATGATGCTCATGGTTCATCACCAGCGGTGTGTTGAACAGCACACGGGCGCCGGCCTCGAGTGACGTTTCGTACCCTTGGATGTCGTGCATCACCGGGTCCATGTTAATCACTTCGACCGCATGGCCGTTCCGGACGATCGTCATGAAGGGCTTGAACATGCAGTCACGAGCCTCGATCAACGGAACGGACACTTCGAAGGGCTTGCCTGCCTCGACGCCTTCGAGCAGGACGATGGCGTCCTTCAACCCTCCTTGAGGACCGACGACGAAATCGTGCAACAACCTCCATCCACGGCCGTTGGAAATGCGCCCACAATAGGCCGGATCGGGGAACGTGATGAGGTTGAAGCCTTTAGGTTCCGGGACGGGTCCTTCAAGCGCGACGGTTCCCGTGATCGTGCCCGGGTTATGAATATCGATGACATCGTACGCAGCGGCCGGCAGCACGCTTGCAAGGAAAATAATCAACATGGCTATAGCCGCGTCATGTCTTCTTTTTCGCATCACTTACTCCATGGCTTACTTTGTTCTCGTCCCCTCACGCCTAACGTCTTACGCTTCACGCTTCTTACGGCTTCTGTAATTCCAGCGTCGGGCGGATATCGAGCGTCTTCCCCAGCGCTTGCAGCCCGAAATGCGGATTTTCTTCTATTTCATGCGCACTGCGCCGACCTTTGGGCGATTCGAACAAGAAATCGGCCTGCACGGTTCCCTTTGCCGGAACCGTGATCTTCTTTTCCAGAATGGTTCCGACGCCCGGATGCCACGCCGTCAACACATACTCTCCCGGCGGCACGTCGGTCAGCGCAAAGGTGCCGTCGCTCGCGGTCAACTGATAGTACGGGTTGTCCACGGCCAAGCCCCAGCTTTCCATATACGCATGGAAGCCGCACTGCATGACGAAAAATTTTCGGCCTTTCGTCATGTGAATCGTTTCCGTCACCGGCTGACCGGCCAGATGTTCGTGGGTGTCTGCACCGACATTCCGCTTGTGATGGGGATTCATGGGAAGCGGCGTGTTGAACAGGACGCGCGGACCGAGATGCGACGTCTCATACGCTTGGATGTCGTGCATGACGGGATCCATGTTCATGATCGTGACCTCCGACCTGTCCTGCACTACGGTCACGAACGGCAGAAAACGGCAATCCCTCGCTTCGATCGTCGGCGGTTCAAAGTTGAAGGGTTTGCCTTTGGATATATCGGCCAAGAACACGACAACGTCCTTCAGACCACCGTCCGGCGCCACGTCGAATTCCTTCAAGATGCGCCAACCAGTCCCAGTCGAAATACGGCCGCAGTACACGGGATCGGGAAAGGTGATCAAGTTGAACCCCTTGGGAACCGGCTTCCCCGCCGTCATCTTCACCTTGCCCTGTATCGTCCCTCCGTCGATCACCTGCGCCTGGTCATAGGCCCGTGCGGGGCTATACAGGAACAACAGAGCATATACCACCCCCAGGACCCAGACCCTTCCCATCACACCACCTCCACTTCGACGACGGCAGACGACAATTTTGTCATCGTACCAAAAGCGCTACTCAAAGAAAAAGGGGGAAGCCCCGAGGCTTCCCCCTTTCTGCTTGTTGTCCCGCCTCTCGACGAGAGGCGAATCACATTACTTCGCCGAAACGGGAAGGATCTGCGTCGCGTGTTCGAGCGACGCGCTCTTCATCCCCGCGCCGGCTCCGGCCAGAGGCAGCAACCGCTGATCGCCTGCGGGCAATACGCGGAGATAGCCCCATTGACCGGACTGCGAGTACGGCAACCGCTGATTGCTGTACACGTAGTCGCCCGGCAGACGATAGGGTCCGCCGGCCGAAGGCAGGAACGCGTCCAGGATTTCTGATCCTGAGTATTCGACCACGCTGATTTGGTCCGCGCCGCGCATGAAGGGCTCGATCGGCCACTCATGCTTTTCGACGCTGAACATGCCGTTCTGTTCGTTGCTGGCGCCGATGACGTGAATGCGCACGGGATCACCCGCGTGCGATTCGATGATCGGCGTGGCCGGATCTTCAGGCTTGTCCGCTTTGCAGGGTTGGAAGACCTTCCCCAGCGAGCAGCCCTGCTCTTCACGATACTTGTAGGGTTCGGACCGGTAATTCACTCCGGTCAACCCGGCGACGTTCTGCACATACGGCATGAAGCTGGTGCCGATGATGTTGTCCTCATCCTGGAAGAACAAGGCCACGTCGCGGTAGTTCGCTCTCGTTTCGTTGCCAGGCACCGAGCGATCGATGATCACGTCGGCCGCCCAGGCGTTCTTGTTCGAGAGATCCGCGCCGGTCTTGGGATCGCGGTACTTCGATCCCTTGGGTCCGACCACAACGGCCCCGAACAGCCCGTTCCGCGGATTCGTCATGACGTTACCCCAGTCCCACACCAGCGAGGTCGTCTCGCCGTTGAACGGATCCGCATAGAACGTATAGGTCCGTTCCGCGCCGGGAGCGATGGTCTGATCGCCCGGATTGTTCCCCACGTTGGCGCCCAACGAGTCCTTGGGATCGAACACCAGGCCGATCGCCGAGAACGAAGCCTTGCTGTCCTTCATTTTGTTCTTCAGATTGATCTTGACGCAGTCGCCGACATTCACGCGAAGCGTCAACGGCATCGGTTGCATGCCGCCCGCCACCTTTGTGGCGTCTTCTTCCAGCGCGTAGATCTTCGCCTCCGGATTGGTCATCAAGATCTTCCGTTCGAAGTCCACTTCGATGGATTCCGGGGCCTTGGCGTTGAACTTCATCCCCGGATAATCCATCGCGACGACGTTGAAGCTCTTCACCGGCGCATCGGACGGGCACACCGGGAGCGCCTTCGGAATTTCACCCTTGACCGAGAATCCGGCCGGAAGCTTCTTCAAGTCCGGCTGTTCCTTGTCGTATACGCGGATGATGCCCCATCCGCCCTCGGAAAACTTCGAAGAGCGGCCGTTGAAGTGGATGTAGTCTCCGGCTTGATGCCGAGGCCCACCCGCTTCAGGCACCACCAGGTCGTACCGCTCCGCAATGCCGATGTGGATCGAATTCTTCCTGTTCGCATCGGAGGCGTAGCGCTCCGACCAGAACGTATGGCCGGACAAGGTCCATGTCATCGTTTCGTTCATCAACGTATGCAGGAGACGGAACACCATGCTATCGCCCGTGTAGGCTCTCAACAGCGGCGTGTAGGGATCGCCGTGAATCTGACTGTTGAAGGCCTGGGAGACGTCCGGATTGGTCGCCAACCGCTGCGCGATCGGACCGGCCCGGAAGTTCAACCCGCTGCCGGTTGTATGAGTGCCGCCGTTCAGGAACGGCATCGGCGTCATGTAAATCTTTTCCGGCATCATGAATGACACGGTCTTGCCCGCTTCGAGGGCGACTTCGACCGGCTGGCCGGGCGGATTGCCCGCCGTCACAATGTTGACTGTGTGGGGCACGGTATCGTGCACCTGCACCATCAATTCGCGGAAGCTGTTGTTGACGCCGTGTCCCACCGGCTCGTTGGTATGGATGTCCGCGATCGGACCGCTCCAAACCAGCTTGCCGGTCTTGGGATCATGATAGGTCGAGCCGACCGGCTCGGCGATGAACGTGCCGAACCCGCCGTGCGGCCACGTGGTCGCGCCGAAGGCGTGGTCGTGCCAGAACACCGTTCCCACGTCCGCATCGACCCAGAACCGCTGCCGGACGAACTCCACCGTGATGATGTCGTTCGCCGGATGGTCGTTCTTCAGGCCTTTGCTCAATGTGATGGTGTTGCCGTTAATGGCCTTGATGCGGGCCACTTCGTTACCCTTCACATTATCGGCGCCCACGAGGATCAAGGTGCCGACATGGTATTGCTTCGCATTCTTGACCGAGAGGCTGGTCCCGCCCTTCTTGGCCGCCGCCGTCAACACGGTATTCATCGGAAGCGGGAGGCCCTTCTTGTTCTTCTTCTCCAGCATCGTGAACGGGCGGACCGACTGCTCATAGGAGAAGCCGGTGATCACGCCGTCGGACGACTGGTTGTCGAACTGAAGGAAATGCCAGTGGGTGTTGATCTTCGACGATTGGAAATTCGTGTAGTCGTCATCGTCCCACTCGCTGGTCAGCGTCCAATCGACGCAATCGTAAATGTTGCCGCGGACGACCAACGGATACTTCAGATCGTCGTTGGCACGGATGGCCGCTTCTTCTTCATGGAGCACGTAAATCAAGCCGTTCGGATCGACCACAGGCGGCTCTTTGCCCTGCGCCTTGGCGATCTTGATCGGAAGCTTGATGAAGTGCACGTTATAGCTCTTGCGTCCCGCATTCACCGGGCAGAGACTCCAGTTTCCCTGCTCGCCGGGCATCGCCTGCTCCACGCTCTCCTCCCCGTTCGCATCCCGGCGAATCATTTCGAGCCAAGGTGCGCCGACATGGTTGGGCGAGAACATGACCCGCTTGCCGAAATGCGGCGTCAAATGCGGCCACGCGACTTTCCCGGTGAGCGGCTCGAACATGATCGGATGCCGCTTGCCCGGGTGTGTGGACTTGTACTTGGGATTGTCGATCGTGCTCTCTTTTTCACTCAACGCCACATTGCCGTTCCAGGTCCAATCCAGCACGGTGGCATCGTAGGAGACCGTCTGGCCCTTCTCATCGTCCTTGTGACCGGGCTTGCCTTGCGTCGGCAATTGCATTTCCACCCAGTCCTTAATGTTGATGACGGCAGGATTGGCCTTCCAGTTGCTCTTGCCCTTCTCCACGATCTTGAACTGCGTGCCGAACCAATCGACCGTCTGGCCGATCAGCTTGTCGGATGAAATGGGCGTCTTGATGCGGCCCTTGCGATCCGGCAGCTCGCGCAGATCCGGCATCACATCGTTCCGCAGGTCGCCCTGCTGGATCGTATTGTACACACGCCAATAACCCCACATGCCCGCGACATAGTGATGCGCGACGTGGCAGTGGAACAGGAAGTCGCCTGCCAATTGCTGACACAGCCCCGAGCCGCACTCCGTCTCCAGGTCGAGCGCTTCGGAGGGACCGATCACTTCCACGTCAACACGATCGGTCTTGGCGCGGATCACGGGATACTTGACCGGGCCGTTCGTGCTCGTGGCCCAGAGGTTCATGTCATCGATCGCCCTCGGGCTCCGCGGCCATCGGATCGTTCCTCCGTGCGGATGGTGGCTGTGGAACACTTCCGATCCGCCATGGACCAGGCGGAACTTCGCCGGGTCTCCCATATACGAGCGCGGAATCGTGGGCGACGGGTCGCCGAATGTGTAAGAGCTGTACCCCATCGATTCATCTTCGAAGCCGAAGTATTCGTGCTGCACATGCATGTTGTT
>DATFDJ010000210.1:0-50717 GCA_035252115.1 Nitrospira sp.
GCCGCTGACCGAAGCCAAAGAGGAATTCGAGAAGACGTATCTCAAAAACGTCCTGCAGTTGACGGGCGGTAACATCTCGCGCGCGGCTCAATTTGCCGGCCGCTATCGGGCCGATTTCTACAAGATGCTGAAGAAATACGGGTTGCATCCAAGCACGACCAAGGGCAAGCCGCCTCAAGAAATCGGAGAAATGGAAGACGAGGGCGATCTGACGGAAGCGGAGCGATAGTCCCGGTCCCGGCATCGACGTCTGAGCCCCCGGCGATCGTGCGCGATTGCCGGGGGCTTTCTTGTTTCACGTGCTGCATAGATGCCCGGCCTCATATTGGGGGGGACCCGATTCGGTTCCTTATTGATGACGCGATGGACGCTTTGGCGTATTCTAGGGCGGATGAAGCGCTGGGTTTCATATTATGTGGTCGCGGTTGCGCTCGTCGTGGGACTGATCGTGTTCCTTATTGCCAGAGTCAATTCGCCCGTGAGCTGGACCGACATGGTGACAGGGAAGGGGGGGCTGAAGAACCAGCCTGGTGAGATCGCACGGAGACCTGAAGCAAGAGCCATTCCGGAAGACCTGACACGGCTGCGGCGACAGCGTCAGCTTCGGCCGCTTACCCCGGCCGAAGACGGAATAAAAATGCAAGATCTACCGGAGGGAGCGTACGGCTTTTCGATGTGCGACGCCATGTCGGTACGTGCGAGACGCAGCACCCCATCATTGCTGGAGGTACACAAGTATCATGACCGGATCGTGTACTATGTCGGCTACGCGTCAACCGACGACATAGAAAAATATCTGGCTCGTCAGAAAAACTTCCATATCTTCCTGTCTTCCGATCCAAGAGAGAAAGCGTCGTCGCTCTTACAGATTCCCGTGGACTTTATTGCCAAGTGTGACGTGCGTCCGGCGGGGGACGGCTATCTATTTGATCTTTTCGTGGCAAGCATTCCCGAATTGCAGTCGTGAAACGCGTCGACCGATAGACGGCCTGTCCATTCGATCAATTGGTCGTTTCAATCCTCCAATAATCACTTGCGATTCCGGTCGCCGGCTCTGTATGCATAGGAAGGCCTCGATGAGGCGCCTGCTTCGGCATTCGGGGTATGGATTGCCGAGGCCATCATCATGGAGCGAGGAGGAATGACATGGCTCGTTCACACGCGCTGGAAGGATGGATTGTCTTGTTGGTTCACGTTCTGATCATTGCCGGGGTAGGCTTCATCTTCAGCCGCTTCCCCGTCCGTATCGAGTCCCTGTTTTGGCTGATCTTCGCTTCTGTCACCTGGACGGGCTTCGTGGTGGTGTTCGTGCTGGCGACGCGAGCAGACCGGATCGTGGAGCTGCTCGAGGACATATCAAAAAGGAATTCCTGAGGTTTCGAGACGAGGCCGCGTGTCGAGGCAGCCGTTACAAATATGATTTGACCGGCGCGGCGATTATGATGAACCAATGCTATACTCTTCCTTCAAGCGAACATCTCCCTGGGCGTTGAGCGGAGGACATGATGGAAACCGAAGTCAGGGCAAGGCAGGTCACCGCGATGATTCTCTGCGGCCTCGTCACGACGCTGACGATGAGCGCTTGTCAAAGCACTCCCAAATGGGTGAAGTCAGGCAACTATTCAGGTCAGGATACGAAGGCTTTCTACAGCATCGGAGAGGTGATGGGTGTCCACAATGAATCGCTCGCATGGGATGCCGCAGAGAATCGCGCTCGCGCACAAATGGTGAAAGTGCTGTCGACGTACACCGCCTATCTCATGCGGGATTATTCTGCCTCTACCGCCGCAGGGAGCTTCCAGAAGACTGCGGAAGAGCAACATATTGAAGAGGCGACGAAAACATTCGCGGCGGCGACGCTGAACGGAGTCCGGTCTGTCGATCGGTACAAGGATGAAAAGAAGGGGATTTACTATGTCGTGGTTCAAATGAAGCTTGACGACGTGAAAGACATGCTGGCGCAGTCCAAGGAACTGAACGCCCAGATGCGGGAATTTGTGCGTCAGAATGCCGACCGGGCGTTTGAACGACTTGAAAAGGAAGAAGAGAAGCGAGAAGTGCGGTGATGAAGTTTCATGCGGAGCGGCTTCGCCGCCAACGAACTGCTTCTCAACACTTGACGGGTCGGTGAAGCGGCGCTAGAACCGTACAGTCGTGAATGCCACTCCGGGCTGGCGTAGCTCAATGGCAGAGCAGTGGTTTTGTAAACCACCGGTTGGAGGTTCAATTCCTCTCGCCAGCTCCAGTGATTTCGCCACCGCTTCAGGCTTCTACTCGGCTGAAACTTCAGTCGTGCCATGACCCCCCTCCTGGCGCATTATGGACCTTAAGCCAGGTGTCCGCAAAATCGGGGCAGAACCTCTCGAAACAAGTGCAGCCTGCTCGACTCAACTTCTCATGATGCATAATCGCGGCGTTATTGAGGGCGCAGGAACACGAGACGATTCGCGGCATATTGTTCGAGTACAGCCGCAGTTATTTGTCACTTGAGCCGAGACGCCAGCCGACGCGAATCCTCGACTTGCCGATCCCATAATCCTACATATTTGTAGGCTTAGGCTGATAGACAAGAACTACCATCAGCGTAGGATCCTGAGTCAACAGGGCCCAAACAAGGCTGCGGGATAAGCCTTACAGTTCTCCGGACCTGCGATTGTTCGACGCAGTACATTAAATTTGAATCTCGCTCCCAAGCGAGCACGCTCGCTCCATACACGCGAGGAAGCCGATGGATAGAGTGGCCGGTGCCGTACGAGTCTTACTCGTGGAAGATCACGCGGTCGTCGGTGAAGGAGTGCGCCTTTTATTGGAGAGCTATCCCAATCTCGAAGTCGTCGGTAGAGCGGGCGATGGAGAAGAGGCTCTGGCCTACGTCGCCACATTACGACCCAACGTCGTGGTCATGGATTGCAATATGCCGAAGATGGACGGGATCACGGCCACACGGCTGATCAGGGAAAATTATCCCCACATCGCGGTAGTCGGTCTCACAGTCAATACCTCGACGTACGCGATCCACGCCATGTCCCAAGCGGGTGCCTTCGAAGTCCTCTTGAAGGAACAAGCTGTCCCAGAACTCTATGGCGCAATCCAACGAGCGGTCGCCTCGATTCAGCCCGTTCTGATTCTAGAAGAGGCGTCTGATGTTGACCAAGTGTCACCCAATCCGGTGAACGATGACAAGAACCCACCCGACGAATCACTGGTCAGAGCCGTAAACCCATAAGCCGCTTGGTGCGCTGTTGGAGGAGGAGGTGCCCCGTGGGCCTGGGTCGATTCTCACAAATGTCGGCTGAACAGCTGAGAAACGCCGCTATGAATCCCGCCTCTTACTTGTCGGATAGACCGTCCACTGCATGGCAAGCAGCAAACAGCAGTGGACAAAAGGCTCGTTCCTCATCATCTCTTATGCTTGGCGTTCTATCGTTGGCGACATATGCCGCCATCCTCGTGTTCCTGCAATCATTCAGGAGGCAAGGCCAACGGAAGTTACATGAAGGTGTCTGTTAATCTCGAGTCTCCTGCCTACCTTTGATTTCGGAAGACATCAGTTGTTGAATACGTTGCTCCAGCTCCCGCTCGATTTGTTTGTGCTCGGTCACGTCTTGAATCACCACGACCACACCGGCGATTTCCCCGCCCAACTTCCGTAGCGGTGAAGCTGAACTCAGCACGTATCTTGACGTTCCATCAAAACATTTAATCTGCGTCAGTTCATTATGGGTGGACTCGCCCATGAGCGAACGCGCCATCGGTCCATGAGAGGCTTTGATCAATTTGCCGTCATGATCCCACCACCCCAAGAAGTCCCCATACCGATCTTGCTCCGCTAACCCTGTACAGCCCCAGATTTTCAATACCTGTTCATTGACCTGGCAGACCCGACCCTCCGCATCCGCCACGAGGACTCCTACAGGGAGCGTTTCGAGGACATCAGATAACTTCTGTCCGGCCTTCAAGATCTCCTCAGTTTCCCTAATGCGCTTTTCTCTCTCTTGAAGCAGGTACATCTTCTCGTGGAACGACGAATAGAGTCCGACCTTCATTCGGAGAATGTCTGGATCAAACGGTTTGCTGAAATAATCGACTCCACCAACCTCATAGCCTTTTTTGATCCACGGTTCTTCCTTGTAGATGGCGGTAATGAAAATAATGGGTACATTTTGTCGGCCCTCGATGGCTTTGAGTCGTCGTGCGGTTTCGAAGCCGTCCATCTCAGGCATCTGAACGTCGAGAAGCACGAGCGCAATCTCATGCTTTTTCATGAGATCGATCGCTTCAAAACCCGAATGTGCCAGAATGAGATTATAGCCACGATCGCAGAGAACGGCTTCAAGAGCGAGCAGGTTGCTGGGCTGATCATCAACCAATAATAAATTGATCGGGTGAACAGTTGGTCGAGCGTCTGGCATTTGAGCAGCAGCCATAGGGCAACGGGGGACGACTATCGACAGGGTCGGAACAGAGTTATGCTAAACGAGGACATTCGACCGCCGCAAGCGCGAGACAATCCGATCGGCTTTCAGCAGCGGACCCGCTGATTTCATCTAGCGGGACTCGTAATCGTGGTGATCGTTGTGGTGGTGGTCGTTGAGTTGGTCGAGTTCGTTTCACCGGTGGTGGGCTGCCCGCTCATCACTCCCACCTTCACCACGCCCGGCACGTTGTTCTCCGCGGTCCCCGTCGCCGATTTCATCCTCACCGTATACCGAATGTAACCAGGATCCCGGAAGCAGGCACTCGCGCTTTCGTTGGTGTCCAGCTTTGCGGTGTCGCTGCGCGTCATCCACCCACCGAAATTGTCTTTGCACGAAAGCTGCTGGTCGGTGACGGGATCCAGGAATATGACCCGCACAGGGGACGTTCTCTTGTTGATCCATCGCACTTCGTCACCTGGGCTGACCGCAATTTCGCTTACGGAGAGCTGATCGCCGACGATGATATCTTTGACTTCCCCGGTGCGCGTGACTGGCGGCATGCTCTGACAAGCCAACGTGAGGACGATGAGGCCTGGCCATATCCTGGAGATCGATTTCATGATAATGCCTCCTTGAGAAAATTCTGCCCTGTAGCGCATGGACCTCTTACAAGGGGTCAGTTCAATCTCACTGTCTCCATGAGAACTAGAATGCGAGCGTACGAAAACCCATGCAAGACACGCACCTTCGAAGTTTTACGTATTTTGATTCATAGAGACGTGGGATGAGCAGAAAACCCATAAATGCAGTGGTACCGGCACACTGGGACATTCCCCAGTTCTTACCGCTGCGTATCATCCATCGCGATAGGTCCAGTCTTAACCACTCGGGATTTCCCGCGTTGTCCCATGGCGCGTACTAGGTTGGGATGAGATCAAAAAGAATTTGAAAGAAGATGTGCGCCTGCACATACCGTGCTTCCTTCCCCAGTTCTTTTGATCGTTATGAGTGGTTGTGACCTGGAGCCAAGACGTCCCCACGAGATGTTTGAGCGATCTCCACTCTCGGCCCCGAGTTTCTTCCTTCATCCTCCATCACATGTTCTTCTTATAAAGCCAAGCAGAAATCCAGGTGACTTTGAATCAGCCATGACCGCTCCATTCAATGTCCACCGATTTAAGGAGGATGAACCATGTACGTCCAACACTTCATCGTAGGATTGGTCCTCATTATGCTGAACGGCTGTCAGCACTCGCTCGTCCGCGACAGTATGCCGACGGTCACCAGAACTGGTGAAGTGAAAGACATTGTCATTCTCGACACGCTCTCGCCGGGGAGCGTGACCGTCAACCCCGGTGATGAGATTCGGTGGATCAACAAGCGGCAGGGCGACGTCGAAGTCATTTTCCTTACTCCCGTGATGGAGCGGCTCACCTGCCAGCGCAATTTCGGAGGGCTGATTGGAGCGGATCGCAACCAATACACCGCGAAACTGAATAAAAATGAGACGGCCAGTCTCTGTTTCCGAGATCCCGGTGAACTCAAGTTTGTCGTCAGAGCGGAATCGACTGATCCCAGCGGAGAAGTGAATCTGGCGGGCAGCATCACCATCGGATCAGAAGCGCTGGCGCGTCCTTCGGTGGACAAAGGCACGGGTCATACGGCCCAGTCTCCTCGCGAGGAACCGAATCGATAAATTTTCTCGAAATGACGAATGATTGAAACTCAGTGTGTTGTCCAGACGTTCTAGCCTGTCTGTCAGGAGAGGCACACCGTGTTCAAACGAATTATCGGCTCTGTGCAAGACGTGGCCTCTTCGGACCCGCAATGGTTGAATGTGCAAGACGCCGCCGAGGTAGAAATCACCTCAGAAGACGCCGCTCATCCCATTGAATCGGCGTTGTTGCCTGGTGGCACCTCTGGATGGCGAGCCACTGCGCCTGGGAGTCAATGCATCCGGCTAGTCTTCACGTCTCCGCAAACGCTCCAGCGAATCTGGATGAATTTCGTGGAGACACAGACCGAGCGCACCCAAGAGTATGTCTTACGTTGGTCGCCGGATCGCGGGCAGTCGTTCCGGGAAATTGTTCGCCAGCAGTGGCATTTTAGTCCCCCAGGTACGACGAACGAGATTGAAGATCATCACGTCAACCTGCCGGCAGTGACCATGCTCGAATTGAGCATCACCCCGGATATCAGCGGAGGCAATGGAGTGGCTTCATTAGTCCATCTGCGGCTGGCCTAACGTTCGCCAAGACCCTGCTGACCAACCTTGAGCAGCAGCGCATCCTTGAGACAGGCCACCACACGGTGACTATTCAACAGCCGGAGGCGCTCGAAGCTCGCTCGTGCATCTGTTTTCGCCTGGCGAAACAGGCCACGGCGGAATACCTCTCGGCCTTGGAGCAAATCCAGTGATCTTGTCCACCGCAAAGGGCCGACTTCCCCCCATTATGTCTATGTCAGGTTGATAACTGAGCCATTTTGCCTCAGAGTCACAGTGTAAATGTGGGGAATTATTCTCAGCCATCGAGCCCTCGTCTGAAATTTTCTCGCATCTGTGAATCTGTCCACTGGCATCACCAGTTGAGATGGACCCTGTGGAAAATTTATCCATTCAATGCGCTTAGACATAACTAGCCACGCTGACACCCCGCAATACGCGCCCGTAGGTGGTTTGCGTTCCGTTATCCTAAGCGCCGGACAGGCACGACAGTGGTGATCCACGTGTGCCCTAGGGAATGCACTAGTCGTAACAATTCTACGGTTCGTGTACTCGTTTACGACCCTGCCTCTGTACGCCCGCCTTCCTCAAAGGAGTCGTTATGACCGGAATGTCAGCCGAAGAGGAGCGCGAACTTCGCAAGCGAGCCGAAGCTCGTCGGCAATGTGAACCATTTCGGCGAGCGACCCATCGGCTCAGAACGTTCGAGGAACTCACGGAGGAACTAGAGCTCCATCGGATCGAATTGGAAGTCCAGTGTGAGGATTTAAAGACCGCACTGGCCGACAGCGAACAGCACCGCGATCGTTATCGGCAACTCTATGATCAGGCTCCGCTACCCTATGTTACGACCGATGGGAGCGGGCGCATTCTTGAGGTCAATGCAGCCGCACGGCTGGTTCTGGGATTAGAGAACACCTGCTTCTCAAAACCTTCTTTCTTCCAGTCCTTCCTCGGAGAACAAGACAGCGCTCTGTTTACTCGGCTCTTGCGACAGGCGGTCGCTGGAGAAGGGCTGGGTCAGTGCGAAGTCACATTGCTTCCCACAACCGCTGTCCCGCGTTCAGCAAGGATTCACGGCATATGTTTCACCAGGAGCCATAATACCTTCTCGCTTGCCATCACTGACGTGGCGGAACTAAAACCAACCGAAGAACATCTCCGTAAAGACGAAACGGGAATGTTGGCAGAGCTGGAGGATACACAGCTCTTGCAACAGATCAGCTTTCGACTGATCGAAAATGATGGCGATCTGCTCTGCGAAGATCTGATTCATGCTGCACGGTCGATCATGGGCTCTGATATGTCCAGCATGCAGCTGCTTCAAGGAGAAGGCCACCTGACGTTATTGGCATGGGAAGGATTTCATCCTGCCTCCGCCGAGTTTTGGAAGGACGTCCACTGCCATTCGAGCAGCACCTGCGGTGCGGCACTGGCGTGTGGCAGCCGCGTGATCGTTCCCGACGTGGAAGCATGCGACTTCATGGCGGGCTCACAGGATCTCGAGGAATATCGACGCTCCGGGATCCGTGCGGTGCAGTCGACCCCGCTCCTCTCCCGAACCGGAACGCCGTTGGGCATGATCTCAACCCACTGGCGCCAACCCCATCGGCCCTCCGAACGTGCCTTCCGTTTACTGGACGTCCTCGCACGGCAAGCCGCGGACCTCATTGAACGAGCGACATCAGGACGCATTGCGCGCGAGCGAGGAGCGCCTCCGATTTGCGCTGAGTGCCGCTCACATGGGCAGCTGGCAATGGAACGTGAAGACGGGCGAATGTATCTGGAACAGAGACCATTTTGACATTCTGGGCTTGTCCCCTCATCCGGATGGCAAGGCCCATTTCAATCTCTTCATGAACGCGGTCCATCCGGACGATCGTCCCCTCGTGCGGGACGAACTCGAACGAGCTCGCCGAGATCGTCTGCCCTACCGACTGGATTTTCGGATCATCCGGGCGACAGATCATGCGATTCGCTGGATTACGGGACGAGGACAGTACCTCTTCACCGAGGACGGTGACGCCACGGTCTCCTCGGGCGTACTGATGGATATCACGGACAGAAAAGAAGCGCAGTCTCGGCTGGAGCATTTTGCAGAGGAATTGGAACGCCAGGTGGCGATTCGTACCGCCGAATTGTCAGAATCACAGGACCGCCTGCGCGCCCTCGCGACTGAACTGAATTTGACCGAGCAGCGCGAGCGCAAACGGTTGGCGACCGAACTCCACGATCATCTGCAACAAACCCTGGCGCTTGGCAAAATGCATCTCAGTCACGGCAAGCGATTCGCACTGGGAGTGCCGGGCTGTGAGACCACCATGCAGAAAGTCGACGACATCCTGGCCGAGGCGCTCGCGTATACTCGGACACTGGTTGCGGAACTGAGTCCACCAGTGCTCCGCGATCACGGGCTTGCTCTTGGCCTGAAGTGGTTAGGGCAGTACATGCACAAGCATAATATGACGGTGTCGGTGACGGTACCGGATCACCCCGTGGTACACCTTCCCGAGGACCAAGAAGCGTTACTCTACCAATCGGTCCGTGAGCTCCTGATGAATAGTTTGAAACATGCCGGCACCGGGTGTGCCAGCGTTTCGCTCCAACAGCATGATGGAAAGTTAGAGATCAACGTCAGTGATGAGGGGAGAGGCTTCGATCTTGCTGCTGCTGCTGCTGCTGCTGCTGGCACCAACCTTAACGGTGCGATGTCTTCCAAATTTGGCCTGTTCGCCATTCGAGAACGCATGCGAGCACTCGGCGGCTCCTTCAACATTCAGTCGGAGCCGGATCAGGGAACCCGTGCGACGCTGATGCTTCCTCTTGGAAAGGTGGTCGGCTCTCAGCAGATGATCGGTGAAGCTGCCGAAGAATTACGGGTGAACCAGACAGAGAAAGGTGAGAGGCGAAAGGAGCGATTCGTTCGCGTCCTCTTGGTTGATGACCATGCGATGGTGCGACAAGGTTTGACAAGCATTTTGAACGGCTATGCGGATTTGGAAGTTGTCGGGGAGGCTGACAATGGCATTGAGGCCTTGTCGGCCGTTGAAGCGCATCGTCCCGCTGTGATTGTCATGGACATTAATATGCCGAAGATGGACGGCATTGAAGCGACGAGACGTATTAAAGCACGATATCCCGATATTGCGATCATTGGATTGTCCGTGAATGTCGGGCGTGAGAGCCGGCAAGCCATGTTGCAAGCGGGAGCGGCAATGCTCCTTACCAAGGAGGAGGCAGTCGAACATCTGTACAGGGCTATTCAAGAAGTGATGAATCGGGACCGTGGAGGACTCAGCACGTCACACAAGGTCACGATTTAGCTCACGGTTCAGTTGTGGCTCGATGTTCCTGATGATCGGAGCATCGGGAGTTCTAAACCATTCAGAAGAACGATTATGAAATCCCGCCATCCATCCAAAGCATTCGGCGCAAGCGCTCCAGATCCGTAAGCATTTTTTCCCGATCTTCGATGTTTCGGCGATAGTGTTCAATTCCTCTCGCCAGCTCCATACCTTGCTTGCCCCGACCCGGAGCCCTTACGATGGTTCTTGAGCGACGGAGTAAAAACTCCTCCAGTGTGTCCTCCATTTTAAAAATTGAACCCTTCAACCGGGGAGTTGCGAAGAAGGTGGGTTTCAATTCCCCAGTGTGGCGCGATATCTGTCCAGAATCCCCAGTTGTATCTGATGGAGGGTTCGGTCCGTCGTGAGCATTTGCCGCTCCTCATCGGAGCGAGCCGTACGCAATTCGTCGTCATTCCGCTTAATGGCCAGATGAATGACCTCGTCCGCTATCCTGAAGGCTTCTTTTGCGTCAGCTGTTTTCTTTAATGCCAATAATGCCCTCACTTTTTCGAGGTGATTCGAGGTCTCTTGGTCATCCAGAGAGATGCCGGTATTGGCTTGTACCAATCCTTCGGTAAATCGCCCCATTTCATTGTTGGCAAGGGCAACCGTGCTATAGGTCTTAGCCATCTCGCGGTTGTCATACACGCCGCTGCACTTCCGGATAGAGTCTCGTGCGAGTGTCTCGACCCGGGACCAGTTCTGGAGCTGAACTTCAACAGTCGTTTCCCTCCTTCGTTCGGTACAATCTTGTGTCTCTTGATTGGACTTTTGTTTCGCTTGGGTCAGCGCCGGAACGGTCAATACGGCTGCAATGACAGCCAACATCGATAGAACGCCGTTCCGGACGAACGAATGCCGAACGTGAAGTCCGAGTGACGCGGCGATATTATCAATGGTCCGACGCGGGTTGGTAAAACCTGCCACTGTATGATCAAAAAGATTGCCGGAGCCGTTCATGGGACACTAATGGGACACTAGACGCAGCGATTCTCTCGCGATAGCAATTTTAGCTTCGAGGACGGCGATATGCCCGCAGAACTAGGCGGGCCCCTAGAGCATGCAAGCCGCAATCGGAAAGGCCGGTAAATCTACCGGTTCTATAAACCTACAGAAGTGTAAGCGATTGCTGATAGACAAATGCCAGAGCTCCTGTACTCTGTTAGATGCATTTTAGAAGCGGCTTTAGGAAAGGATGCTTGCTGTGCCCGCGAGAAACGAAATCGTCAATATGTACGGCGAGTACAGTCTCAAGCTCGCAAACTTTCTGAAACAAGAACGGAAGATCGGAATGGACGAATTCATATTCATTGAAAATCACCTGCTGATCGTTCAACTGGCGATCACTCAAATAAAATATAGCGGACAGAAACCGCCCAACCCAATAAAAGTGCAGGGAACTTCCTAGCGGCACGCAACGGATCAGAGCATCCCATCTCCTCACTCGCCTCCGGTCGAACATGTGTCTCTCGGTTCTCACCGCTAAACCAGTCCTGCCAACTCAACTTTCGACAGTGGACTGATCGGCTGTCTCGTGACTCTGCCGTCGTCCGATCACGGTCGCTGCAATGATCGGCCAGAGACCGTGGTCGGTCGAACACAGGCACAGTAGACAAGGTTAAAGTATCAGGTAGGCCGGCTGGTGCATGGGTTGTCGATGCGTGCTGAAGCGATCGGGCAATGAACTGGACTGTACGACAAATTTCTCAAGCGGAGTCTCGAATCATTCGGATTGTTCGGAGGCCGGCGGTTCCACCGTTCCGGGATGATGTTTCTGCTTCTTGAGCGTGTGTTCCAAGAGATGCAGGGATTCGCTGAGCAACTCGGCCGCGCACGCCATCGTAATTTGAAATTGTTGTAAGGCTTCGGGCCATCGGCCTTCCTGCTGCAGGGTCTGAAATCGACGGTGCTGTTCGCTCAGGATGGCTTGCTTGGCATCCAAGAGAAGGCTGTCCGCCGGTGTCACGTGAATCTCCTCTTCTTCATGTCGAGCAAACTACCAGAGAATCGGTTCGGCCAGCAATCCGTACGGAAGGGTGGTGCATGGTAGAAGCCGAGTTCTCCGACTTGACGCCGTCTGGAACAAGGTTTATCTTCGGTCGCCATTACCTGAGCCGGGAGAAGCCATGCGCATGTGGATGGTCATCTTCGCCGCTGTCGGATGCACAATTACGGCCTGTTCGACGTCGGAATGGGTTCATCCCAACAAACCCAGCGAGGAATTCACGACCGACTACAACAAATGTGAGAATGCGTCTCTTCGGGACCCCAAGCTGCAGCAAGGGAGCCAACTCCTTCTCCTCAATGCAACGGAACGGTGTCTTCAAAAAGAAGGTTGGAAATTGGTCGAGAAGTAATCCATTGGTTCCGGCTCCGCTCGATCCCCCTCTTCGATTCGCCGTTCTTCCTCAACCACGTTCATCCGGCGATAGTTAACGCACAGTTTACGCAGAATTCACCGGGCCGGAATAGTCGATCGCTACAGTGTCGGCATGACATGTAGTCCTCGATCAACAGGCCGGTGAATGATGCACACGGAACCGTATCTCTTTCTTCTCGGCCTCTGTCCGATCGTCGCTCTGCCGCTCGTAATCGGCGTGAGAACCTTGTTGGCCTTGGAAGAGCGCATTATCGTCCCGATTCTTCGCATGAAGACGGAGTCCGGGAGCCTACAGGCGATCACCTACAAGCGAAACCGCCACCGTCCGGCTATCTTGGCGAAACCCAGACCATACGTCATCGCCGCTCCCGCGAAGTTCACTCAATCAAGGAGGATCTCATGATAACTGTGGATCAGCTTATGACGCGGCATCTGGTCGATATTCCGGCCGGCACGTCTGCAATCGAAGCGGCGAAACTGATGAAAGAACGCAAAGTGGGCAGCGTCTTTGTCAGACAGGAAGACCGGATTGTCGGCATCGTGACCGAACCGGATATCGTCAGGAAAGTCGTCGGGGCGGAACGCATTCCGTACTATGTTCCCGTCGAAGACATTATGAGCAGTCCCGTCATCGGGATCGACATCCGTAGGCCGATTACCGAGGCGGCGGATCTCATGGAGCAGCATGGGACCCGGCATCTCGCGGTTCTGAAATCCGGCTCCATTGTGGGAGTCCTGTCCGTCCGGGATTTGCTGCATCCAGTGTCGGTGGATGAATTCTAAGAAGAGCCATGTTGCGTATGTCAGTCCGGCACGAGAAAGAAGTATGCCATCGCGCGTTTGAAAGCCTGGAATCGTTCGCCTCGTCCGGCATGATCCGTGTCTGGGATCGTGCCATTCGCTTCACCTTGAGCCTGCTGATCCTCACGATTGTAATCGGGCTGATCGGAGGGGTAGGCAAGACGTTTCTCGATCTGCGCTTGCTGTTGTCGGCCGATCTAGAGATCGCGCTCAGGCATATCATCGTCGATGCCCTGACCTTGCTTGCCGTCGTGGAGGTACTGAAAACCGCGTTGACGTATTGCTCGGACGGCCGAGTCCGCGTGACGTTTATCGTGGATACGGTTCTTGTGGTCATGTTGACCGAAATCATCTCACGCTGGTTTTCCGGCGGTGATTGGCAACAGTTTGCCGTCCTGATCGGGATTCTCCTCGCCCTGGGAGCGATCCGCGTCATCGCCGTCCGGTACAGTCCGGCTCCGGCCGTATCCGTCGTCCCGGCCGACCAAATGGCGTTGTCCTTCTCATAGCACTGGAGGCCACGATGTCGACTCATGCGGTAATGGAGCGGCCGATCCACGCGGGGATGTCAGCGGACATCTTGGATGAGGAGATTGTGCGGTATCTCGATGAAGAGGACGTTGTCAGCCTCGACGCGCTGGTCTCTCTACTGCCTCAGTACAGTTGGAACCAAATCTTCAGCGCGGTGGATCGGTTGGCTCGACGCGGGACGATCGTGCTGCGACGTCATCGCTTCTCGTACACGCTCTTTTCCCGTCGGTTCGCCTCGTAACGCGGCCGGTGCCTGATCGGGACAGAACTCGCCTGTGTGGGTCCGCATATGCCGCTTCACGTGCCATTGTCCGAAAGCACGGGCGGGGTCGTATGGCGGACGATTTTGCCTTCCGCCATGTAGACGACGAGTTCGGACACATTGGTTGCGTGGTCGGCGATGCGCTCGATGTACTTGCCGACGAACGTCAGACGGATCGCCCGTGTGATCGTGGCGGGGTTTTCGATCATGAAGGACAGCAACTCCCGAAACAATTGATGCGTCAGATGATCGACGAAGTCGTCGTCGAGGCAAACCTTTCTTGCCAGAACCGCGTCCGAGCGGACGAAGGCATCGAGGCACTCGCGGACCATGCGCATGGTCCAATCCGCCATGCGCGGGATATCGATGTACGGCTTGAGTTGCGGCTCCTCGTTCAACTCGATGGCCCGCTCGCAGATGTTTTCGGCCAGATCGCTCATCCTTTCCAATTCGGTGGAAATCTTCATGGCGGTCGTGACGAACCGGAGATCGCCGGCGGCGGGTGCCTGCAGCGCCAGGAGTCTCATGCAGGTCTCGTCGATATGAACATCGAGCGCGTTCACATGGGCGTCCCGCTCGATCACCCGTGAGGCCAGGGCCACGTCCCGATTGACCAGTGCTTGGATCGACCGGGCGATTTGCTCTTCCACGAGCGCGCCCATGCGGAGGAGCAGCGCTCTCAATTCCTCCAATTCTTGATCCAAGCGGCGTTGCATAACGTCCTCTCTCCCGTGTGAGATCAGCCGAATCTTCCGGTCACGTATTCTTCCGTCAGTTTGGTGGAAGGGTTCGTAAAGATACGTTCCGTACGGTCGCATTCAACCAGGCGCCCTTCGTACATGAAGGCCGTATAGTCCGAGACGCGCGCGGCCTGCTGCATATTGTGGGTCACGATGACGATCGTGACCTTTTGTTTGAGCGCCGTGACCAATTCTTCGATCCTGGCGGTCGCCGTCGGGTCGAGCGCCGAGGTCGGTTCGTCAAAGAGCAGGATCTCGGGGCCGGTGGCTAGGGCGCGGGCAATGCAGAGACGCTGCTGTTGGCCGCCGGACAGATTGAACGCCTGGTCCTGAAGGCGATCCTTCACCTCCGACCAGAGCGCCGCATCCCGCAACGCGCGTTCCACTGCCTGATCGAGATCCTCGCGCCCATGAGAACCGCGGATCCGAAGGCCGTAGGCCACGTTCTCGTAAATCGTTTTGGGAAACGGGTTCGGCTTTTGAAAAACCATGCCGATTCTCATGCGGATCTCGATGGGATCGACATGTGGACTCACGAGATTGATCTGTTCGGGATACAACCAGAGCTCGCCTTCGTAGCGGTTGCCGGGATACAGGTCATGCATCCGGTTGAGACATCGAAGATAGGTGGTCTTGCCGCATCCGGACGGGCCGATCAATGCCGTCGCACAGCGGTCCGGGATGCCGAGCGAGATGTTCTTCAGCGCCTGGGCGGTACCGTAAAAGAAGCTGAGTTGTTTGGCCTCCGCCTTCAAGACGGTTCCGGTCTCCGCGCTCACTGTCATGGGTCACCAATGAATGCGTTTGCGATATCGGGCGCGGACCGCGATGGCCAGCGCGTTCATCGCGAGAGTCATGATCAAGAGGACCAAACCGGCGGCGGCCGCATTGACGTGAAACGCCTCTTGCGGCCGCGACACCCAGTTGAACATCTGGATGGGCATGACGGTGAACGGATCGAAGATCCATTGGAGCGAGAGGAACGGAAAGTCCGGTCCCCAGGGCGGATGCGGAAGAAATGCGATGAACGAAAGCGCTCCCACCGTGATCAACGGCGCCGTCTCGCCCACGGCGCGCGAGAGCGCCAGGATCATGCCGGTCAGGATGCCGCCCATCGAATAGGGGATCGCATGGTCTTTCACCGTTTGCCATTTCGTCGCGCCAAGCGCATACGCCGCCTCGCGAATCTGCGGCGGCACGGCGCGAACGGCTTCCCGCGTCGCGATGATGACGATCGGCAGGATGAGCATGGCGAGGGTCAGTCCGGCCGTGAGGAAACTCTGTCCGAGCCGGCAGCCGTAGACGAGGAGGCCGAGCGCCATCAGCCCGTAGACGATCGACGGCACGCCGGCCAGATTCGCAATATTGATTTCGATGATGTCGGTCACGAGATTGCGTCGCGCGTACTCTTCCAGGTAGAGGGCGGCTCCCACTCCCAGAGGGACGGCGGTCAAGGCGGTCAACAACATGACCAGCGCCGTACCGATCCACGCCGTCAGGATCCCCGCTTGATCGGCGAAGCGGGACGGATAGGACAGCATGAATTGCCAGGACAGTCGATCGGCTCCGTCGAATGCCAGTTGCCCCAGCAGGACGGCGAGCGCCATGAGAGCCGAGAACAGGCTCAGCAGCCCCAGCACCGCAAACAGACGATCCATCCGCTTGCGGGCGGCCGTTCTCCCGGAGGAGTCAATAGACTTGTCGGTAACGTTTCCGTAGGACATGGCCGGCAATGTTGAACAACAACGTCATGAGCAACAGCGTCAGACCTGTCGCAAAAATCGTTCGATAGCCGATACTGCCATGCGGGAGATCGCCCAAGCTCACCTGGACGATATAGGCGGTCATCGTGGCGGCCGGCTCCAACGGATTCCATGTCAGCGTCGGCTGCATGCCCGCGGCAATCACGACCACCATCGTTTCTCCGATGGCGCGCGAGACGCCAAGCACGTATGCGGCCGCAATCCCGGACAGCGCGGACGGAAACACGACGCGGAGCGCGGTCTGCATTCTGGTGGCCCCAAGCGCATAGGCCCCTTCCCGAAGGGACACGGGTACGGCGCGCATGGCATCCTCGCTCACCGAACTCACGTAGGGAACGATCATCAGGCCGATCACCAGACCGGCGCTCAGCATGTTGAAGCCGGGAAGATCCGGCAAGATGGCTTGAAGAGCCGGCGTGACGAATAGCAGGGCGAAGTATCCATAGACCACGGTCGGGACGGCGCTCAAGAGTTCCAACGCCGGCTTGATCGCTTCGCGGATGGAGCGGGGTGCATATTCGCTTAAATAAATGGCGATCAGGCTGCCGGCCGGAATGGCGACCAGCAGCGCAACGACCGTGGTGACCAAGGTACCGGAAACGAGCGACAGAATGCCGTAGTGCGGCTCCGAGAACAGTGGAGTCCATTGCGGATCGGTCACGAAGTCCCAGAGTGGCACCTGCCGAAAGAACGCCGCCGATTCGTACACCAGCACGCCGACGATGCCGGCGGTGATGGCGACGGACATAAGGGCCGCCGCAAGCAGCAGCAGTTCGATCGCCTTCTCTTTCAAGCGCGGCGCCAGGATCGGCGAGACAGACGCTTCACCGGTTTGTTTGAAGACGTGAGTCTTGGCAATGTCCGCGTTCATTGAGATCCTCGCTTACTGCGTGGCTTCCCGGCGCAGCACATCCTGTATGGTGATGCCGATGACGGACGCGCCTTGAAAGACCGTTCCGATCTTTCCGTCCTTGACATGCGTCAGCGCAAGGTCATAGGCCTCCTTGGGAAGCGGAACGTATTTCACTTGGGGCACCAGCGTCGAGGCCTGCGTGAGATAGAACTCGACGAACCGCTTGACCTCCGCTCGGGAAGAGGATTTGGCGTTCACATACACGAAGAGGGGACGAGAGAGCGGCTGATAGGTGCCGTTTTCGACCGTCCCGCGGGAAGGGAGGACCGGTCCTTTTCCGGCGTCGATGGCGACCGCCTTCAGCCGTTTGCGATTGGGTTCGAAATAGGCATAGGGGATGTAGCCGATGGTGTGCTTGTCGTTCGATATTCCCTGGACGAGCGTGTTGTCGTCCTCGCTCGCCGTATAGTCGCCTCGGCTGGCTTTCGCTTTTCCGACGACTGCTTCGGTGAAGTAGTCGAACGTTCCCGAGTCGGACCCTGCTCCGAAGAGCTTCAACGGCATGTCAGGCCACGCAGGACGGACTTGGCTCCATCGTACGACGCGGCCTTGAGCTGAAGGCTCCCACATGAGCTTCAACTCGGATAGGCTGAGACTGTCGATCCAGGTTGCCTGCGGACTGACGGCAATCGTCAAGGCATCGAACGCAATCGGCAGCTCGAAGTACTGAACACCGCCGGTCCGGCACGCCTCCATCTCGGATGGCGAGATGGGACGTGACGCGTCCTGAATATCCGTTTCCCCGCGGCAGAATTTCTTGAATCCTCCGCCGGTTCCCGAGATACCGACGGTGATTCTCACCCGTCCGCGCTGCTCCTTCTGAAATTCTTCGGCCATAGCCTCCGTAATCGGAAACACGGTGCTCGATCCGTCGATCTTGATCAGCGGGGCGGGCTGCGAACGCGAAAGACCGAGAGACCAGCCGAAAACCGCGAGGAGGATGGTGAGAGCGGCCGTCACGGTGACGCGAGGCCGCAACATGGAAACACGCCGGTCATTACGCATGCCGGAATCGTAGGACGGGACTCTTTCGCGGGCGTTACAGCCGCATTAATTCCACGTTAACTTCGTTTCCCCTCCCGCAGAGAGTTTTAACAATCCTGTAACAAGCCGGCAATTGGACTGTGATGTCTCGGCGCTACACCCAGACAAGACATGGCCGCGCTCTTCATACAGAGAGGGGGAAAACGCATGAGACGACTTCAGATCTGGCTCGCCGTTCTGACTGTGTTCGGCAGCATCGGGCTCGGTGTCGTGCCTTCCATTGCGCAGTCCACAATCAAAGGACGGGGATCGTCTCGTGGTGCGGCCGTGGTGGCCCAACAGGCAGTGGAGCCGCCTCCGGCCATTCAATCTCCAAAGCCGACCGGTGAATTGGCCCCTGACAGGCCGTACAAGACTGAAGAATCATCTCCGCCGTTTCAAGGTCCGAAGCCGGCCGAGGAATTGCCGCCGGGCGGAGCCTCGATCGAAGACATCCTCTTGCAGAAGGGCACGATCACAATGGATGAATGGATCCAGATCCGTGCGGAGCAGGAGTACCGAGCCGCCGATCAAACCAGACGGCTCGATGCCATCGAAGACTGGAAATACAAGACCGAATTACTGCCGATCCTCAGAGACAAGATCAATTTCGGTCTCAACGCGCTCCAATTTCTTTACAGTCATCTCGATGCCAAAGTGCCGGAGGGACGGAATCAGGACGGTTTCTCGATCAGACGATCGGAGCTGATTTTCTGGGGGAAAATCAGCGACTACATTCCCCGATGGCATGCGTTGTTTGAAATGCAGAGCACCAGCCTGACGAGCAATACGCCGACGACCGGGGCCTCCACGCCGACGGCGGCCACGTTCTTTCGTGAATCCTATATCGATGTGCGGCCGGTGCAAGCCTGGGCGCCCAATCTGAACATTATCCGCATGGGCATTTTCCGGATGCCGTTCGGCATCTTCACGGAAACATCGGGAGGGTTGCGCGATGTCATCAGCTCGCCCTATCTCACGTCCGTCGGAGGCGGCACCGGACCCGGTCAGAACGCAAATGGAACGGGAGGACAGATCGATTTTCTCCAGGAACGCGACTATTTCGTCGATGTGCGGGGAAAAATTGCGAACCGGTTCGAATATGTGGTCGGCGTGATGAACAACAACAATTTTCAGGCCAATGCCTTGCTCAACACGACCTCGGGTCTCACCGGAGCCAACCAGCCGAAAGCCGTGTACGGCCGGGTGCGGCTGTTCGGAAGCGATGTCTCGTTCGTCAGCTTTACGACCATTCAAGGCGAGTCGAACAATGCCGGCACATTCATCAACGGACGAGGGAAGGGTGCCTTCGACCGGTACGGGGTCGATTTTCGCTATACTTCGAAATTTCTACCCGGCTTCATGGCGCAGGGGGAGTGGTGGCAGGGGCATGACGGCGCAAACGCCACCACCGTGGGGACTGCCGCCAACGGCGCCTGTACCAGCACCGCGATCTGCGGCGGCTCCGGAGCTCCGGGCATGCAGCGCAGAACCTATTACGTGCTGGCCAAATATCTCTTTACTCAAGGCCTCCTCGAAAGATTCGAGCCGACCGTGATGTGGGAGCAGTTCGATCCGAATACGAGCATGTCGAACGACCTCTATACCAGAACGATCGTCGGGCTGACCTACTATTTCGAGAATTTTCCGCCGAAAGTGCAATCCAAGATCCAGGTCAACTATGAGTTCCGCCACCACCAGGGGCTCGGTACGGGTCCGGGGACTCCGGCGTACAACTCGGCGACCGATCCGTTCGCGCAAAATGCACTCTTCGTGCAATTCCAAATCAGGTTCATGTAACGGAGCCGCAAGGAGCCACGACGATTTCTCTCTTGCATCGGACAACGACGAAGCGTAAGGAGGAGACCTATGAACGGTGTTTCGGTCCGGATCGCGCTGCTGGTCTGCGTCGCCCTCGGCGCCTGTTCGCCCCGACAGGTATTTCCTCCCGATGTCATGAAAGGTGTTGATCGCAATTTCGATTTTGCCCGGTGGAGGACCATGCCCAATCTGGTTGCGGAACACAAGGTCCTACTGGGTGGAAGAATTATTCAGGCCGACGTGAAAGAGGATCGCACGACCATTGTGTTCGCACAGCTTCCGATCGTCGAACATCCCGCGTATGGGCCGAAAGAGACGGGCAAGCCTACGAGCGAATTCGCCGTCATCTATCCGGGAACCATCGATCTCATTTTTCTGCAGCGGGGCAACCGGCTGATGGCAGTCGGGGTGACGCGTCCCGCAACCGCCATCCCGGTCGACGAGTTGCTCCGCAGTTTTCCGACCGTCTCCGCTCAATGCGTGCATGTCTGGAACACAGGCGGAAGGGACATTGCGGATTTCCCCGGCTTCGGGGCAGGGTATGAGCCGCTCCAGGAACAAACATTCTGCGCCGGCTCACAGTAGATGCCGAAAGATCCTTGCCTCGCGTTCGAACTGGCTCGGTGCCGCAGCAGGTGGACGAACAGACAGGTCTTTGCCCTTGTCGTGTTCGGTTCCGTTGCGGGCGGCTGCGGGCACAACGCGTCATTGATCCACGAGACTTCCCACGGGGCGGTCGCGATATTCCCGGTGCAGTCCGATGCCGATATTCTTTCCTCCGTCGGACGCCGCGACGCTCTCAGACTGATGCAGGAGAAGTGCCCTGACGGGTGGCGAATCGTCAAAGAAGGCGAGGTCCCGAAAGTCAGTCAGACGGCCGACCGGCTATGGCGCGGTCAAATGGGGACGGATCGCATCTGGGGTATTCAATTCACGTGCGGACAATAGACAGACGACATCTCCGCTTCCGGGTGCCGTCGAATCTCCGTCGGCTCTCGTTGGTTCTTCTACTGACCGGCATATCGGGCTGCGGATTCTTTTCCAACCAACGGGTGACGTACAACCAAGACGATGCTCGGATCGGTCTGGAACCGGATCCGACCATCTCGGCCCATCAGACGGACGTTCGTAATGCCCATCCGGCGAATGTGACCGGGGATCAGATGCAAACGCTCCTCAGGGCCGTTCAGGTGAGCGGGTGGAGCGGCACACTGGTGGGCATCTTCGTGTCCCCGCAACCGGTGCCGCTGTTATCGGACGAGGAATTGCAGAAGTATTCCGGCCCTCTGGCCGACGCATTCAGGCTGGCGGGACCGTCGGAGCGGATTTTCTTCTCTTTTCCCAAGCCGGGTGGGCGATATAGCGAGGATCGAACGGCGGGCGCCCTATTTATGAGGGGCCGCTATCTCCACCTCGTGTTGAAAGATCATAGCTCAATCCTTCATGCGGATACCGGCGGTGGCGAGGTGCGAGATATCCGGGATACGAAAGGATTGAAGCTCTGGACCACCAGACCGGTTACTCCTGCGCCCGTTCCGGATGCGGAAGAACCTCAATGGGCTCCGTTCGAGACCGTGCATATGTCGCTGAACGTCCGCGACGTGTTGGCGTTCCGTGGGGGGCCGCTCCCCGCACCGGTGAGCCGGGAACAGAGGGCGACGTCTCCCACGCCGGCCGAACCGGCTCCTTCCAAGCAGGATCTCCAGAATCAAATCCGCGAACTCACGAACTCCAATCTCGAACTGCGCCAACGGTTGGACGATCAAACCAAGCGCATGAAGGAGTTGAGCGACGAGATGAACCGCCTGCGTCTTGAGCTGGACCAGGCCGGATCGGCCAAGCCCTCCCGAAAGGCTCCCGCTCCCTAATGGTTGGGACGTTATCGGCGGATAGCGGAGGGATTCGATGGCGTTCCCGACGCCACGGTGTTTTTGGTGATCTGGTTCGCCGGCAACGGAAAGAATCCCGCCTTCACGACCGCTTCCTGGCCTTCCTGGCTCATGACAAAGGTCAAAAATTCCTGGACCGCAGGCGGAAGAGGCGTCTTGGGCGACTTGTCGATGTACAGATACAGGACGCGCCGGAGCGGGTAGGTTTGGTCGGCGACCGTGCGAGAGGACGGTGTGACAAACGGCATTCCCGGCGTCTCGGCAAGGGGCACGACGCGCACCGTCGAGGTCTGCAGGCCTAATCCGCTGTATCCGATGCCCAATTGGTCGCGGCTCAAGCTCAGGATCACCGAGGCCGTTCCGGGGTTTTCGTGCACGGTCGGAGCAAATTCTCCGCCGGCGAGGGCATGTTCTTGAAAGAACGCTCTCGTGCCGGATTTCCGGTCACGGCCGTACAACTGAACCGTCGCATTTTCCCATCCGTCCTTGAGACCGAGTTGGCCCCACTGTGTGATCGCCGTCTTATAGCCCCGGTGGCGCGTGATGGAAAACATCGCGTCCACCTGGTCCAGAGTCAGACCCCCAATAGGATTGTCCTTGTGGACATAGAGCGCGACGGCGTCAACCGCCACGGGAATCGCCGTCGGCTCATACCCGTGTTCCGCGACGAACTGTTTGATTTCCGAATCGAACAACTCCCGGGACGTCGCCATGAGCCAAAATGAGGAGGCCCGGTCCTCGGACAGCATGACATTTCCGGTCTTGCTGAGAGGAGGCTGGATAAATTCCGTGATTGCCTGTGCGGAACCGCCGCCCCTGACATCGAGAGCCACTTTCGGCTGCCGGCGTTGAAATTCAAGGCTCAGGCGCGACAGAAGCGGGTGCATTGTCTCGGAGCCTCGAATCTTGAAGCTTCCGGTCGCCTGTGTGGTCGGACTGTAACGCGCCAAATTGCCGTCGGGGCTGAGCGTGGCAAACGGGCCGCTTTGTTCAGCGGCCGCTGAATCGATGAAGCCGGTCAGCAACAGCGTGCCGATCAGACATAGGCCGCATCCCCGGGTAAACCGCCATTGTGTCGCCATGCGCATCCTCCTTTCGTTCCTGAGATACCGGTCCCGTCCGTCTTCGAACTGACCATACGTCCGTCAGATTGCGCGGGCGTCACCCCATTGTTACAGAATTGTTAAATGTCGAGTGGTCGGAGATTGGAGCGCGACGGATGGCCGATCAGAGGATACGGAAATACAACACCGCGCTGCTACCCGTATTTTGGTCTCGAAGGAGGACCACAGTCGGATGCTTCACCACCTCGTTGATGGTGAGTGTCATGCGGGCGGAGAACACGTTGCTCTTCACGTCGTACGCATTCTGCAGACGCAATTCCTTGCCGACCGCCTCGAAGCTCCCGACTCGGTCCAACTCCTGAATGGTCTTGTAGGGACGCGAGACGATGATTTCTCCCGCCACCGCCTGCGTGATACGGGGATCCAAAGCCTGAAGGACGATGGTATCGGCCGTGTTGAGATTGATCCGGTTTCCGCCTTCCACGGGATAGACGGTGACGAAGCGAGAAATCCTGTCGAAACTGTCCGCCGTCATGCCTTTGACCAGGCGGAGTTCGCGGAGCGTTTGCAGCGGGGCATTGGCCGCCCGGTACGGCGGTTTGAGGTTCTGATAGTAGAGCGACTCGGCTCCCGCCGGTTGCGGCACTTCGTCCGGATCGATCCAGTCCACGATGGCGTCCACGAGTTCCGGATTCACTTGGACCAGCTCGAACAATCGTTTGATGCGGAAGATCTTGATCTTCTGCGCATTGGGGTCGCCGCCGGCGGCCAGGTCGTTGAGATTGAACTTGCCGAGTTCGTCTTCGATCTGTGCATCGAGGAATCCGTCGCCGATGGCGTACTGGCGGATGGGAAAGGCCCAGACATCGGTCGGCCCGTCGTAGAATTGTCCCTTCTGTCTGTCCTTGATGAAGTCCTGCTGGAGCACGGCCCGCGCCGCCTGCACGGCTGCGCGGCTCAGCACCGTGGCTTTGAAGTTATCCCGGAAGGCGGCCGCATCGCGATATTCCCGGCGGGATTCAGTATCGAATTCCAGGATCAGCGCGACGAGCAGCGCGAGCACCAGCAAGGCGAGCAGGAGGGCGACGCCGCGCTCATCAGGCTTTTTGGTAAGCGACGATTCGAAGCGAGGCATCCAGATTGACCGGATTGTCATACTTGGGTTTGATCTGGAGATGGCGGACCTGCACGTCGTACGGAGCTTGCTCCATCGCGACGAGGAGCGCCAAGAGTTGGGGGAGTTGCACGCCCTCGAGGCGCAGATCGACGGCGCTTTCCTGGTAGCCTTGAATGATCGTCGGTTGCTGCGGCTGCATGCCGACGATGCGCTCTCTGATTTGCGCCGTGGTGGCCGCTTCTTCCATGAAGGTCAGCAAAGAGAATGTTCCGTCGGCAGGGGGCAAGCGCTGTTCGCGCTGAGCCAGTCTGGCCTGTTTGGCGGCATATTGCCCAGCCAGAACGGCAAGTTCCGACCGCTCCTTCTGCTTGCGCGCGGCTTGGCGCTCCAGCTTCTCGATGGACGTCAGCAGAGGATCGACGATCAGAACGAACAGCAGGCTGGCCGCCACCACGGCACCGCCGACCCCGACGATGATCCGTTCGCGTGAGGCCAGATGCCTCCATCGCTCTTTGAGCGCCTGCATCATGGCTGCGCCACCGTGTAGGTCAAGCGAAAGACCACTTGATTCGCCGCCGAACCGACTCTCGTATCCGAAACCGACACATCCTGATACTTTCCGTCTGCCGAAAACGCTTGCTTGATTTTCTCGACGGCATCGAAGGACTGGGTCTCTCCTTCCAGGTGAACCGTCGAACCGTCGATGGTGAGTTCTCTGACCGTCAGCGGCGCGCCTGCCGGCAGTTGCTTGGTCAGGTTCGAAAGGTGAGCCAGCATGCTGAAACGGCTGCTGTCGATGACGGAGAGACTCTTTTCCAACTGTCCGACCCGGTACCGAGCGATGTCCAACTCTTCGCCGATGGCGGCGCCCTCTCCGAAGCTTTTCACGTATTGGGCGTGCAATTCCTGCTTGATGGCTTTCAACGACGTGTCCTTGACATAGACGCGGACGGCGAGATCCGCCACGCCCAAGACGCCCAGCAGCAGTGCGCCCCAGAGCGCGAGTTGCCGGTCTCGTCGCGAGGCGGCCTTCTGGGCGGCGGAGGAGGCGTCCGTCTCGGCATTGAGATCGACGGCCAGATCGGATCCGATGGCTTTGGCTTTCCAGCGCGGACGGACGACTTTGGGATGGATCGCCAGGCCGAACGCGATGGAAAAGGCTCGCGGACACGAAGCGCCGAACCCTTGCCTGGCTCCGACCGGGAGCAGTCCCAGCTCGTGGGCGACGTACCCGCTCAATTCTCTGAGCTTGGAGCCGCCGCCGGAAATCCAGCAATGAGACAGTCGCTGCCGTCCGTTGCCTTCGAAGGCGTGCATGGTCACGCGCAGTTCTTTCAACAGCGGTTCGAGCCAAGCGTCCACCTCTTGGACCGCCATGGCTCGCTTGCGCCGCTCGGCCTCCGCGAAGGTGCAGGCGTGCCGAACGGCGAGGGCGTGGGTGAGGTGATTGCCTCCCCACAGCACCGTGCGCAGCAGGGCGGGACGTCCTTCCCGCATCAGGCAGAGAGTCGTCTTGGTGGCGCCGACGTCGACGATGGCCAAGTCGCCGGGTACCCGGGCTCCTTCCTCTTGGAGAAACTGCGTGACCGAATACAGCGCCATTCCGTCCACCCCGATCGCCGAGGGCTTCAGTTCAGCCGCAGCGAGGAATTTGAGGTGCTCGGCCACCTTGTCTCTGGGAGCCGCAGTGACGAGTACGTCCGCGCCTTTCAGTTTCTGCGGTGCGCCGGATGTGTCTCGCTGCGGCAAGACAAGACTGCCGACCGCCACGTCTTCCAGCGGCATGGGGATGAGGTTTTCCACCTCGAATGGGACGACCTGTGCCAGCTTGGCCGAGTCACGGAAGGGGAACGACAACGTTCGGATAAAAAGATCCTGGCAGGGGAGGGCCGTCACGATATCGTCGCTCCCGTACAACCCATGTTGCCACAGAAAATTCCGCAGGAGCCCGGCACGCCGGGCCGGTTCGGCCGTTTCCGGCTTGCCGAAGGGGAGAGGTAAATGGAAATATTCCACCGATTCACGTCCCGTCAACCGGCGGCGGAAACGGACGGCCTTGAAGGCCGTTTCTCCGATGTCGAGTCCCACGCAATCGGCAATCATCCGTTCATCTCACGTAAGTCGCTCCGGACAGATCTTATGGGCCGAACCGCCTGTCTCCTAGGGTACAGCCCAGGTCATATTACATGGACAATCTGGGATTTGCGACAGATCCGAGAACTTTCAACGAAAGAGGGGTGCCGGGGGGAAGAGGCGGGAGGGGAAGTCCGGCGCTCTTTTGGGCCCAGCCGGAGCCGGGAATGACGGAGAGAGCAAGGTCCAGAGCCGTCAATTGGATCGGCTGTTGCAATTGGAGGCGACCTTGGCCGGTGATCGAGCCGTCCGGACCTTCACCTTTAAAATCCGCCACATCGCATTGAGCGTCATGGCAGGTCAGGGCCAATGTGACTCGGTTGAAAACGAGTGAGGGAAGCTGAGCCGGTCCGACCGGGATCCGTTCGAGTACGAGATCTCTCACCTCCGCTTTCCACGAACCGTCTCCTTTGAACGTGATACCCCCTCCCGAGTTACCGATCCAGGCTTGTACGACGTCCGCTTGCAGCAGGCCTTTGGTCACGTACGGCTTGAAGAGTTGAGCGAGATCGAGTTGTTGCAGGTGACTTTTCAGCAGGGCGGGGCCTTGGAAGGACCACGACGGTGCCGTGAGCGAACCGGTGGCTCGTGCGGCCGCCGGCTGACCGGAACCTTGGAACTGAATTGTCCCATCGACGGCGGCTCGCCCGGTCAACTGCGCGAGAAGGCCGATGCCGATCCGCATCGATTCGGCGGAAATGGGCGCGGCGCCTTGCTTCGAAAAGACGACATCGCGCCATTCAATGGCGACCGGAAAGCCGACCGACCAGTCTGCGGCGCGCACCTCCCAGCCGCTCGTTCTCATAATCTCCGAGAGAAGCCGCGTTTGCAGAGCGCCGAAGGGAAATGTCAGAAACAGGAAGATCAGAAGGCTCGCCATTCCGGCGGCGGCCCATAGGAACGGTTCCTTCTTGAATGCGAAGGCCAACGGCGGCCAGGACAGGCGTCCGATCATGAGCGCATCCCCAAGGAAACCCATTGGCGAATCGTCCACGGTTGCGCGGATTCCTGCATCAGGGTCAGCTCAATGAGGACCGCGCTGGGCACGCCGTTCCGCGCCCGCCCGTCCCACTCGTCGGACCACACGTTGGTGGTGCGGTCGTAGTACCGTACGTTGAACCCTTTCACCTTGACGGCGAGATTCATGTGGTCGATGGATTCATCGGTGAGGCCGTAAAGATTACGCCGCACCACGCGAAGCAGCCGGTCTTCGTCTTTGGTGTAGACGATGCGGACGGTTTCCGTTTCCGAAGCCAAGTCCGTACTGCGGAATTGCCCGATGGAGAGAAAGGCGACGGTGTCGGCCGGTTGCCCGTCCTGCTGTGCGTTGATGCCAAGCCACGGGCCGCTCGACAGATTGATGCTGGTCCCGAGTTCCTCCGCCATAACTTGCAAGGTGCTGCGCAGGAACCGCTCATCGGCCGCGGCGGCCCGCGCTTGTTCAATGGCGGTGGCGCTGAGATAGAGGCCGCTGAACACCATCGCGGCGATCACGGCCACGAGAGACACGGCCAGCAGCACCTCGACCAGCGTGAAACCCTGCTCAGAACGGCGTGGAGGAAAAGACATACGTGCTCGCTTCGACCATTTCGTCGGTTGCGCCGCGGGGCCACAGGACCTGGATCTTGACTTCCCGGACGTTCGGAAGCGGCGTCGTGGTGATCACTCGTTTCCAGCGAAAACGTTCCGCCCGATTTTGCATGTCGGACGTCGATTGTGTTCCGGGCGGCGCGTTCCGAAAATCGCCGGTGGTTTCTCCCACCGGAAATTGCGTGCTCAATTCGGCTTCCAACAGCTTCTCTTGGACCAGCATCGTCGCGGTCGTCATGTCGGCGGCCCGCGCATGGAGATCGAGGTCGAAATTGCGCAACCCCAATAGGATCGGCAATCCCAACGCCAGAATCGCGAGCGCGATCAGCACTTCGAGGAGCGTGAAGCCGCGTTGGTCCATGTTACGACTGTCCGAACGGGATGGTCGGCTTGAGCGTCGGCAGCGTGGGTTGGATTTGCAACAAGGGACGAAGGCGCTCGGGCAGAGTCCAGGGGCTCGGAGGCTCGATGCGTTGATCCGTCAACTTGATGTTCCCGGTTACCGGCTCGATCTGCACACCCAGCACGTGATTGTCCGTGTCCGCAAAGTGCATCACGGCTGGATCGATCTTTCCGTTGGGGTAGAAAAATAATTCCGCCCGTCCCGAGCTGCTTTTCTTCGACCCCACTTGCAGGTCGGTGAGATGAATGGTTTCCGGCAGATTCACCGGCGTAAGCCAGGCCGGGTCGCGGGGCGCCTTTTCCTCGGTGCTCTCCTGAATGATGGGCCAGTATTGACCTCGATCGAGATCGATATAGAGCCGCACGGGACGCTGAGCGGAAACGGCCATATCCTGAAATGTCCGCAATGCCGCGATCCACTTCCGGCCGACGGAATTCAAGGTATCGCCGATGTTCAGCCGCGGAATGATAAAGCTCAAGAGGCCGGTCAGCAGGAAGAGAATGATGATGATTTCGAGAATGGTGAAGCCGGCGGAGGACCGTGAAACGTGAAGCGCGAAACGTGAAACGCCACGGGAGAGGTGAACTGAGCTCTTTTGAGCATGTTCGACAGTTGACGAGTGACAGATGACCATTGACCCTCAGTCTTTGTCCAGATTCCAGTTGGTGATGTCCGCGTTCACGCCTTCGCCGCCTGCTTCACCGTCTGTGCCCAGGGACGTGATCTCGTAATCGCCACGCTGGCTGGGGCTGAGATACTTGTATTGATTTCCCCAGGGATCTTCGGGCAGTTTCGGCAGATAACCGCCGATCTTCCACTTCTTGGGAACCACGCCGACCGAGGGCTTTTCTATGAGAGCTTTCAAACCCTGCTCCGTCGAGGGATACACGCCGTTGTCGAGTTTATAGAGCTGGAGTGCACCTTCGATATTTCTGATCTGCACCTTGGCGGCGGTCCGTTTCGCATCGTCCGTCCGCCCCATGATGCGCGGGACGACGAGGGCGGCGAGAATGGCGAGAATCGCCACCACCACCATGATTTCGATGAAGGTGAAGCCGGCTTCACATGACGAGTGACGAGTGACGAGTGACGCCCGAAAGCTTTTGATCAGATGTCGATTCGCCAATGTCCTGCTTACCGACTTCGCCCTTTCACTCATCTCACACCTCCTGAATCGCTCGTCACCGGTCACTTGTCACCCGTCACGTTTTCTTCACCGCACCATTTGACCCATTTCGAAGATCGGAAGCAAGATCGCCACGACGATAAAGAACACCAGCACGCCCATAACGAGGATCATGACCGGTTCGAGGAGCGACGTAAACCGCGTAATGACGCGATCCACTTCTCCGTCGTAAATTTGGCCGATGCGCCGCAGCATCTCTTCCATCTCGCCGCTTCGCTCGCCGACGGCGATCATGTGCGTGACCAGGGACGGAAATTCCCCGCTGCGCTTCAACGGTTCGGCGATGGTTTCGCCCTCGCGGATATTCTGACGCGCCTCTTCCACGGCATGTTCGAGGATGCGGTTGTTCATGACGCGTTTGGACACGTCCATGGCCTCCAACAATTGCACCCCGCTCGACAGCATGGTGGCGAGCGTGCTCGACAGTCTCGAAATCGAGACCATGCGCGCCACGTCTCCGATCAGCGGCAGTTTGAGTATGAGGCGGTCCGCCATGGTGCGGCCGGTTTCGGTCCGCATGGTGCGGCGAACGACCCAGACGAGCAGGAGGACCGAGCCGACCATGACCGGCCAATAATCCGCGCACCATTGGCTGATCGTCATGAGCACGACCGTGGGCCAGGGAAGGGCCTGCTTCAAGCTGGTAAAGACGGCGGTGATCTTGGGTACGACGAACGTCATCAGGAAGAAGAGCACGCCGATTCCGACGAGCAGCATGAGGGCCGGATAGAGGATGGCGTTCGTGACCTTGTGTTTGAGCGCGAGCTGTTTTTCCAAGAATTCCGCAAGACGGAACAGAATCTGATCCAGCGCGCCACTGGCTTCGCCGGCCCGCACCATATGGACGTAGATGGGGGAAAATTCCCGGGGATAGCGCTCAAGGGCCACACTGTACGACTTGCCGCCCCGGATCTCTTCTCGAATATCGGCCACGAGACCCTTGGCTCCCTTCTTGTCCGTTTGATCCAGGAGCACGCCGAGGGCGTCGACCAACGGCAGGCCGGCGACCAGGAGCGTGGCCAACTGCCGAGTCATGAGCGCCACGTCGGTGGTGGTGAGGGTGGAAGATCGGCCGCTCGGGGGAGCCGCAACGGTGTCGGCCTGAGGCGCGATGCCGGCGGTATTGCCGGCGCCGCCCTGCTCAGACATCTCGGTGGGAAACACGCCGTCTTTGCGCAGCTTGAGACGGGCGACCTTGGGACTTTCCGCGTCGACGATGCCGACCGCGGTTCCCCCGTCGGTCTTGTATCCTCTATATTGGTAGACCGGCATGCGATCAAAAAAAGCGGCTTGTTGGCGTCCGGCTATACTTCGACTTCTTGTTGCGTCATCCGCAGCACTTCTTCGGTCGTGGTCACGCCTTGAAAGATCCGGTCCGCCGCCTCGTCTTTCAGCAACACCATGCCTCTGGAGACCGCCGATTGTCTGATGGCGGCCGAATCGGCTTTGCTGCCGATCAGTCGCCGGATGTCGTCATCCATCACGAGCAGCTCATGGATACCGGTTCGGCCGCGATAGCCCGTTTGCGAACAGGCGGCGCATCCCGCTCCACGGTAGAACGTCGGGCGGTTCTTCCCCGGTACGACGCCCAGGCGGATCAATTCTTCATCATCGGGTTGATAGGGCTTCTTACACTCGGGACAGATCTTTCTGATCAGCCGCTGGGCCAATACCGCCACGACGGACGAAGCGACGAGGAACGGCTCGATGCCCATGTCGATGAGCCGGGTGGCGGCGCTCGCGGCGTCGTTGGTGTGGAGGGTAGAAAACACCAGGTGCCCGGTGAGCGAGGCATGGATCGCAATCTCGGCCGTTTCGCGGTCTCGGATTTCGCCGATCATGATCACGTCCGGATCCTGACGGAGAATCGACCGCAGTCCGGCGGCAAAGGTCAAATTGATCTTCGGATTGACTTGCATCTGTCCGATCCCGAGCAACTGATATTCAACGGGATCTTCGACGGTGATGATGTTCTTGTCCGGCGCATTGATCTCGCTCAGGGCGGCGTAGAGCGTCGTGGTTTTGCCGCTGCCGGTCGGGCCGGTGACGAGCAGAATGCCGTGGGTGAGCTGAATCAATTGCTGGATCGTGCGCAGCCGGTCGGGTGAAAAGCCCATCTCCGAAAGATTCAGCAGCCGGTTTTCCTTCTCGAGCAAGCGGAGCACCACCCGTTCTCCGTGCGAAGTGGGGAGGACCGAGACGCGGAGATCGATGTCCTTCCCAGCCGTCCGGATCGCGAAGCGGCCGTCCTGCGGCAGGCGTTTTTCGGCGATGTTCAAACTCGCCATGATTTTCAGGCGCGCGATAATGCTGGACTGCAAGTGTTTCGGCGGCGTGAGGACGGGATACAATACGCCGTCGATCCGGTATCGCACCACCAATCCGCGTTCGAACGATTCGAAATGAATATCGCTGGCCCGCTGCCGGACGGCTTGGAAGAGCACGCTGTTTACGAGACGGATGATCGGCGCTTCATCGGTGGCATCCAGAAGGTCTTTCGGCTCATCGAGCTGGTGCGCGAGCTGGTTCAGGTTCTCGCTTGCCGCGATATCTTCCATGACGTCCGCTGCACCGGTCGGGCTGGCGATTTCATCATAGACGCGATTGAGGCACGTCATCAGCGTGATCCCGCTGGTCAGGACCGGCTTGACTGGCATGCCGAGCAGGAGCCGCAAATCGTCGAGCGCCGCCGTCTCCAGCGGATCGGTGGTGGCGACCATGATCGCGCCCTCTTCGGCCCTGATGGGCAGCACGCGATACCGGCGCGCGAAGTGGATCGGGACCTTGCGGATCCATTCATGTTCAATTTGTCCCGTTTCCAGGTGGGGCAGCCACGGCAGACCGAACTGGAGGGCCAGTGCCTGGAGCAGTTGGTCCTCTTCGATGGCGCGCAGGCGGAGCAGGAGTTCGCCGAGACGGCCGCCCTTCGTCTGCTGCAGATTCAGCGCCTCGAGGAGTTTCGCTTCGGGAAGGCCGAATTTGCCCTCCAGAATGCTTCCCAAGAGCGGCGGGCCGCCTGAGTCAGGTCGCGTCACAATTCCTCACAAGAAAGAGAGCTGATGGCTGATAGCCGATGGCAAGCCGGGCTGTCAGCGAGCTAGCGGATGTCGAACGTCATTGTCGTGCGCTGATTATTGCGCATGACGTCGAGCTTCACCGTGCGTTCGTTGCGCAGTTGTTGGAAAAGCGTCAGCATCGTGCTGGGATCGCGGATTTCCACCCCATTGACCTGTTTCAACACATCACCGTACTGCAACCCGATCTTTTCATAGAAGCTGGACGGCGCGACGTAGTCGAGCCGGAATCCGCTCATGGCGCCGTTCACCAGGACGGGGACGGCGCGGGCCTGCGAGAGCAGCTTCGGCAGATCGCTGATGGCCTGATCGACTTCACGGCGGTCGAGCACTTTTTTGATCGGCGAGCCCGGCGCCGTCTGCGCTGGCACCGCGGCGACCGGTTTGGAAGACAACGGGAGCTCTCCGGTCGGCGACACCAGTTCGAGCAGCTCTTGCTGATCTCCCTGCCGAACGACAATGCCCTCACGCTTGATGTCGACCACTTCTCCCGCGTCGGGAATGTGGTCGTGCAGCCGAAAGAACGATTGTTGTTTGGTCGTCAACATTTCGACAATGGCCGACACGCCGCCGCGTTCTCCGATGACGACCCCGAGCAGTTTCATTTTGGACGCCAGGTTCAGCGGTTGGCGTGAGAACCCGGGCATCGCCCCTCCTCCCGGCGCGCCGACGGGGATAACGTCCTGAGGAACGGGAAAGAGTCCACTCGCGCGAACCTGATCCGCCAATGATGCGGGAGAGCGGGCGACCGACGGATCGATGTTCGCGACGGCTTGCGGCGGCGTGATCCCGGACGGGACCAGCAGCGCCTCCGCGATGACGGCATTGATGGTGTGAGCGATGAGGAAGGTCGCCCCCATGAGATAGAGCACGATGAGCCCACGACGCAGCGACATATCCCCTACGAGCGATGCCCGTCAAATCTCCACGAGATGAATGGTCCAACGGTGGCGGTCTTTTTCGACATCCTGATACAATGCGCCGCAATGCCTCTGATTCTGCCGGACCAATCGCGCACGATCGCCGCCGATCTCCGTCGGCTGCTGGGATCCGAAGCGGTCAAAGACGACGAGGCGACGAAAATCGCCTACGCCGTGGACGCCAGCATGTACCGGATGATACCACAGGCGGTTGTGCTCGTGGAAACCGAAACCCATATCCAGACGGTCATGCGCTATGCGGTCTCGCGCGGGATTCCCCTCACGGCTAGGGCCGCGGGAACCAACCTGACCGGGTCGGCCATCGGCTCCGGAATCATTCTCGACGTCTCGCGCCTCCATGGCATTTTGGAGGTGAACAGGGAAGAGCGGTGGGCCAGGGTACAGCCCGGTATCGTGCTGGCCGAGTTGAACAGGCATCTGAGCCGGCAGGGTCTGCTCTTCGGTCCCGATCCTTCCAGCGGAGAGATGTGCAAACTGGGCGGGATGTTGGCGAACAACTCGGCCGGACCGCATACGTTGCGCTACGGGGCCGTCAAGGACAATGTCTCGTCGCTCCGCGTCTGCCTGTCCTCCGGTGAATGGATCGATGCCGCGAATTACGCGCTGGACGATCCTCGCTTGTCCGCGCTGCTGTCGGCGCACGCAGCGCTGCGCGACACGCGCGAACTGGTGGAACGCCACGGCCCGTTGCTCGAGGACAAGCGTCCTACTGTGAGCAAGAACAGTTCCGGCTACAATCTTTTTGGTCTCGCGGATGGCTTGGCCCGCGGCCGCTTCGATCTCCCGAAACTGTTCATCGGCAGCGAAGGGACGTTGGGCATCTTCAGCGAGGCCACGATCGCGCTGGTCGACAAGCCGCTCGGGACGCTGACGTCGTTGATTCACTTCAAGCGGTTGGAAGACGTCGGCGACGCGGTGCCGAGGCTGCTGGAACTGGCTCCGAGCGCGCTCGAAGTGATGGATGCCAACACGCTCGATCTCATCGGCCGGACGAAGCACGGCATTCCCACGGATGCGGCTGCGACCTTGTTGATGGAAATCGAGGCCGGCGGCGGCCGCACGGATCTCCGTGAGGCGGCCGAGCAGATGGCCGCGCTCTGCCGGCGCTATCCGTTGTCGTCCGATGTCGTCGTGGCCTTCGACCAGGAGCAGCGTGAGCAGTTGTGGAAGGCCCGTAAAGCGCTGTATCCCACGCTCTATCGATTCGATCCGAGGAAGAAACCGATCAACTTCGTGGACGACGTGGTCGTGCGCGCCGAGCGGATCAGCGAGCTCATCCGGTATCTGGAGGAATTTTTCGGCGACCAGAAGGTCCCCGTGGCGATCTTCGGACACATTGGCAACGGCAACGCGCACATCGTGCCGCTGCTCGATGTGAACGATGAGCAGGACTTCGGTAGGATGGTGCGCGCCTACCATGAGATCCATCACACGGTCTTGAATCGTTTCGGCGGCTCGATCTGCGGCGAGCATGGCGACGGCCGTGTGCGCGCCGAGTTTGTCCGCACCATGTTCGGGCCGGAGCTCTACGACCTGTTCGTCCGCATCAAGCGAAGCTTCGATCCGGCCGGCGTGCTCAATCCCGGCGTCAAGATCAGCGACCAACCCTTCACGGAGCATATCGACTACACCCGATTGTCCAAGGCTTGCGCGACCTGCGCGAAATGCAACGCGGTGTGCCCGGTGTACGACGTGTTTCGGTCCGAAGACATGAGCTCACGGGGATGGTTCGAGATCGTCACGGACAAGCACTACAGTTATCTGAACTCCAAGCGGGTGATCGAAGCCTGCCTGAACTGTAAGTCCTGCCGGACGGCCTGTCCGGCCGGCGTGGATGTCTCGCAGCTCATTCTCGACCGGCGCGCGGAGCATCCGAACGAGTTGGCCGGCGCCATCTTCCGGCTTCACGCGAAGACGGCCGTATTCGAGAGATACCTCAAGATTCTGGCGAGGTTTCAACCGCTGTGGGATCGGCCGTTCACCAGGCGACTTTTGTCGTTCATGACCAAGCCGCTGCTGCGGCGGTTGGCGCCGACGGCGGTGTTCTCACCCGATATCGCGCTGCCGAAACTTGCAAGACGCCATCTTCGTGAGCGGTACGCGTCATTGGTACCGCAGCCGGGCGCTGCGCCGAGATCCCCCGTCGCTTACTTTCATGGGTGCGCAGCGAACTATTTTGACGATGGAGTCGGGGACGCCGTCATTGCCGTGCTGCGAAAACACGGAACGGTGCCCGACCTTCCAGCGCAGCGCTGTTCGGGCACCCCGATTGAAACCTATGGGCATCGTGAATTGGCGAAAGAAGGCGCGCGCGCCAATCTCGGATCATTGAAGGGCTACGACACGATCGTGACCGGCTGTGCATCCTGCACGCTGATGTTGAAGGACTATCCGAGACTATTCGCGGGGCAGCCCGAACAGCAAGCGGCCGAATCCCTGGCGCGTCGAGTCCACCACATCTCCGAATTCGTCGCGCAATCATCGATGAAGCCGGCCGCGGCTGCGGGGCGCTCTCGGGCCGTCACGTATCATTCGTCTTGTCACTTGCGGGCCGCCGGCGTCACCAAAGAACCGCGCATGCTTCTCGCCGGGCTTCCCGGCGTCCGGTATGTCGAGATGCCCGACGCGGACCGGTGCGCCGGAGGAGCCGGCACCTATCTGGTCAAAGATTTCGAGACCTCGCAGAAAATCGTGGCGCGTAAAAGCCGGGCTGTCGAGCAGGTCGGCGCAGAGGTCGTGGCGACGAGTTGTCCGGCTTGCATGATTCAGTTACGCACGGGCCTGCGTGGAAAGGCCGAAGTCAAACACCTGGCGCAGGTGCTTCAAGAAGCCTATGCGGCGGCGGATGCGGAGGCGTCCGGCAACCGATGAGGCTGCGAAAAGTCGATTGGCTCTTCGTCGCCGGAGCCCTGGCCGTCGTGGTCGGCGTGTCGCTGTTGCCGACTCCAAAAGATCGGAACCCGGTCATTCCGGACAGCGTGGATCATCGGACCGTCACTCTCGAAACAGGCTGCGTGCAGTGTCACCGGGCTGAGGGAGTCAGGCCCGTCCCGGCTCGGCATCCGAAGCGCCAGGACTGTTTTCGCTGCCACGCGCGAACAAACGGATGAAAACGTTGATTGGGTCTATTTGGTCTATCTGGTTCGTTTGGTTGAATCCGGATCAACCAAACAAACAAAACAAACCATATAAACCAAACAAACAGAGGTTTTCATGATCAAGGTTCTGGTATTCGGTCTGACGCTGCGTCAAGCGGTCGGAGAACACGAAATCGATGTGGAAACGAACGGACCGACGACGGTGAGAAAGCTGGTCGAGGCGCACCCGGAGCGGTTAGGCATGCTGCTCCCATTCATGACGAAGCGCGAAGTCCTCATCACCGTCAATAAGAAGGTGAGCACTGAGGATTCCGCCGTGAAAGACGGCGATACCGTCAAGCTGTCCCATCAGTCTCGAACGTCCTACGATGCCGTGCGCGACATTCCGACATGATGAAGGGAGGTGTCGTTATGCTGCTTAAATCGATGATGCTCGCCGGCCTGATCATGCTTGCTCTGCCTCTCTGGCCCGTGACATTCCAGGGATCGTCCGCTCTCGCCGCCGAGCAGGCGGATCTGCTGGACATCAACAGTGCCACGGCGGATCAGCTCAAGACCCTGCCGGGCATCGGAGATGCCTATGCAGACAAGATCATCAAGGGACGTCCCTATGGGCGGAAGGATGAGTTGGTGCAGAAAAAGATCCTGCCGCGCGCCACATACGAACAGATCAAATACAAGATCATTGCGAAGCAGAAATAGGGCGACCGGCGCCTTTCCGGCCGGCGCCTCTTCCGTTCGACCCAGGAACAGCGACCGCTGCGCCGATCGTGCCTCCAAGGTGCATCACTGCACGATCAGCGTGCCCGTCATATTCGCGTGTCCCTTTCGCCGGCACACATACAGATAGGTGCCGGCCGGCGGCGCAAGTATGAGGCGGACCGTTTGACCAGGTTGCAGTTGAATGCCGGCAGAGCCGGTCGGTGGAGCGCCACCATACAACAGGACAGGGCTGTCGAACTCGTGTACCTCTCTTCCCGCATTATAGATGGAGAGAGCGACGGGGTTGGACGAATCGATCCGCACGAGATCGGGAACGAAGCGGAAATCCTCCGTCGTCAGTGAGATGGTTGGGGTCCGGTCGCACGCGACAATAATTCCCAGCCACAACCAAACAGACCAGACAGAGCGCATCCCCATTCTTTACACATAGGGCGGCGCGTTACCCGCCTTCCACTTGATGCTGCACCCGATGCTCGGTTTTTGACTTCCGCCGACCGGTCTGCCCCCGAGCACGGAGTCGAGAGCGGCACGCAGATCCCGTCCCGTAACGGGCTTCCCGTTGCCAGGCCGGCTGTCGTCGAGTTGTCCGCGATAGACCAGACGCCGTTGCTTGTCGAACAGATAGAAATCGGGCGTGCATGCCGCCTTGTATGCCTTTGCGACCTCTTGCGTCTCGTCGAAGCAGAAAGGAAAGCCAAAATGAAGACGCTGCGCCATCTCCTTCAAACGGTCCGGTGCGTCGTCGGGGTACGCGGCTGGATCGTTACTGCTGATCGCGACGATGCCCGCCGCCTTGTCGGCATAGTCTTGGCCGATCCTGGCGAGTTCCTGTTCCACATGCTTCACATAGGGACAATGCCGGCAAATGAACATCACCAGCAAGGCGTCCTGTTCCGCGAACGAATCCAAGGAATACGTCCGACCGCTGACCACGTCGCGGAGCGAAAACGCCGGCGCGGCCGTGCCGAGAGGCAACATCACCGAGTTCATGGCCATGGGTGAGCTCCTTTTCAGTCACCATGCCGCAGCCATCCTGCCGGGTCAATCCCCCTCTCCCTTGCCCTCTCCCCCATGGGGGAGAGGCGACGATGAGGGGGCGAGCCACGAGAGTTATGAAACGTAACTTTGGGGCATCATATTAACGATTGTGCTTGGTGTGACGGAGGATGCGCTTCACGCTTCACGAATGACGCGCAAGCGGTCAGGTGAGGGCGCCGCCGTTGCGGCTCGTATATTCCAGGAATAGGCGACTGTGCCGGTTGCCGGTCAGTTCGAGGGTGATCGTGCCGTTTACGGTCTCCCACGTTGCCCGATAGCGCAGGTGACCGATCATCACCGCGACGCCCCAATAGTCCGGAAGCGGCTGATAGAGGTCGTTGTCCCACACGACATGGTCCTGGGCCGGCGCGCCATAGGTCTCGGCCAGCCTCAGTTTCAGGGCCTCATAGTAGCCGATGAATTCGTTGAGACCGTTGAGCGGCTGTTGGAGTAGGATGTACTGCCCTCGGACCAACGCTTCGTGGTGGAATTCGTAGCCTTCCAGCACGCCATGGTCCGCGATGTTCCGAAGGAAGATCAGTTTGCCCTGTTCGTCTTCCCGGATGTCCCCTGCGACGTCGCGGCGAACCGAAAGCCGGTCTCCACCCCAGTGCGACTCCACCGTCTGCAAGAAGGAAAGCGCTTGATTCGACACTTCCTGTTGGAGTGTCGATTCATCGAGATCGTCGAATGGAATCGAAAAGGTCGGGGGCGGAAGGAGCCCTGTATCGCCGGCCGCAACCCATCCCGGCGAAGCGAACAGGGAGCAGGCAAGTAGGAACAGAACACGGCATCGCATGGCACGACGATAGATGGAAACGCGACGCAGGTTCTACCCTACGAAGGAGTAGGAAACGGTCTGTCTGGTCCATCTGGTGTCTCTGGTCTATCTGGTTCCGACAGACGAGATAGACCAGACAGACCAGATAGACCTTCATTCGGAGCGTTTCTTCGTCTTCGCCGTCGGCTGGGCCGCGAGCGGATCTTCCGGCCAATGATGCTTGGGGTAGCGTCCGCGAAGTTCCTTGCGAACGTCCCGATAGGTGCGGGCCCAGAAGCCTGCGAGGTCCTGAGTCATCTGAACGGGCCGCTTGGCCGGGGACAGCAAATGAAGCATGAGGGGAATTGTCCCATCAGCGACGCGCGGTGTGTCCGTGCAACCGAACATCTCTTGTAAGCGGACGGCGAGAACGGGAATGTCGGATTGCTCGTAGTCGATCCGAATCTTCGAGCCGCTCGGCACCGTCACATGTGCGGGCGCCTGGCGATCCAGTCGACGGTGCTGGTCTCGGGACAACAGACCGTGCAACGGCGCGGTCAGATCCATTCGCGTGACCCGTTCGAGCGTGGTCACACCGGCGAGATAGGGGCCGAGCCATCCGTCGAGTCCCTTCAGCAAGGCATCGTCGGACAGGTCCGGCCACGTCGAATCGTGATCCTCGATCCGCCGAACGAATTGCACACGAGCGCGCCATTGTTTCAGCTCGGGTGTCCAAGCCAGCGCCGACAATCCCGCCCGGCGGATCCCGTGTAATAGCGCGGCGGCAACCAATGAGGGATCCGGGTTGGACAAGGCTTGTTCCGAAAGGACCAGTGTGCCGAGGCGGCGCTGTCTTGATGCACGGACGGCCTTGGTATCGTCCTCCCAGACGACGGCGGGGCTCTCCGCCATGACCGAGCCGTAGAGCGCTTCGATGTCGCCGGACGAGATGGGCGCCGCCAAATGGATCCGAGCCCATTGGGTATTGCCTTCCAGTTCGGCGACAACCAGATAGGGCTCATTGGCCAACGGATCCGGATGTGCGAACAGGGCGCCGCGGCCGTTTGCCAGCCGGTATCTCGAGTCCGCTCCTTCCTGTCGCTGAGCGATGCGGTCGGGATAGGCGAGCGCGAGCAGCCGCCCCACGGCAGAGGGATCGTCGGGCGACTGCGCCGACCGCAGGGCGCCGCGATGACCGAGTTGCCTGCGCCAATAATCCGCGACGCGCTTCACGCGCTGCTGCAGCCCACGATCGATCGATGCGGCTGCGGCCGATTCGTGCCGACCGTGAAGGCTGTCGAGCCGCATCCGAAGATCGGCTTCCCGCCGCCCGGGAGCGCCGCGGAAGACATCCGGCTCGCTCAGCAACGCGGCGAGGTCGCACGCCTGATAGGTGAGATGAAGCCCGTTCGACTTCAGCAGCATGTGCGAGAGACGCGGATGAGCCGGCAACGCGGCCATCCGCTTCCCGTGATCCGTCATGTGTCCTCTGTCGTCCAGGGCGCCCAGGTGAACCAACAATTCTTTGGCTTGCGCCACCGCGCCAGGAGGCGGCGGCGTCAACCAAGACAGTTCCATAGGATCGGTCGTGCCCCAATGAGCCAGATCCAGGATGAGCGGCGCGAGATCGACTTCGAGGATCTCCGGTGGTCTGCGCGGTGCAAGGGCCGACTGTTCCTTTTCGGTCCACAGACGATAGCAGATGCCGGGTTCGAGGCGTCCCGCTCTGCCTCGGCGCTGATCCGCTGAATCCTGAGTGACGCGAATCGTCTGCAAACGCGTGAGGCCGGAGCGCGGATCGAACCGCGGCACGCGCAGCCATCCGGCATCGATGACGACCCGTATGCCGTCGATCGTCAAGCTCGTTTCTGCGATGGAGGTGGCGAGCACGACCTTTCTCATACCCGGCTTTGCGGGCACGATGGCCCTGTCTTGCTCCGCCGGCGGCAAATCTCCGTGCAGCGGCGCGACGAGGACGGACGAATCGAGGCCCCCGTCTCGCAGACGGCGTTCGACGCGCCGGATCTCCGCCATGCCGGGCAAGAAGACCAGGAGGCTTCCCGTCTCATGGGCCAGCGCCCGTCGGACAGCCTGCGCCACCGTCTGATCGAGCGGTCCGGTCGGCGGCCGGTCGAGGTAGCGGGTCTCAACCGGAAACCGGCGGCCTTCGCATACGATCACCGGCGCCTGGCCGAGCAGAGCGGCGACCGGCCCGCAATCCAACGTCGCCGACATCACGAGGATCCGCAGGTCTTCACGGAAGAGACGCTGCGTCTCGCGCGAGAGCGTCAGGCCGGTATCGGCTTGCAGGCTCCGTTCGTGGAATTCGTCGAACAGGATGGCGGTGTAGCCGCTCATCGACGGGTCATGCTGCAGCAGACGGGTGAGGATGCCTTCGGTTACGACTTCGATCCGGGTTTTCGGCCCCACTCTGGTATCCAGACGCATGCGATACCCGACGGTCTCGCCGACTGTTTCGCCCAGGTTCACGGCCATGCGATGTGCCGCGGCACGTGCCGCGAGCCGCCTGGGTTCCAATAATAAAATTTTCCGACCCTCCAGCCAGGGCGCTTGCAACAATGCCGGCGGCACCAGGGTCGTCTTCCCTGCACCGGGAGGCGCGGTGAGGAGGGCATTTCGTCCGATCAGCAGCCGGTCACGGATCGTAGGAAGGACGTCTTCTATTGGAAGTCGGGACATGCTAGCCTGCATGCCTCCGAACCTGCATGCAGGCTTGTCGTAGCGGCGAATCCGCGATTGCAGCAGAAGCGTTCATGAATAATGCAGGCTAGGTTCGACGAGTCGTGCTGCAGACTCTAGCAGAGCGTGAGCGGATTCACGAGAGGATCTCTTCCACATGAGCGGATTGAGATGGACGGATCGAAAGCCTCAGGCTTCGGGTTGGTATTGGTTCCGCGGCGAAGCCCATGAGGCGGATCCCTTTATCGTGCTGGTGGACGAGGCGGGACAGTTTCAATGGCCCGACGGCGGGTATCAGGAGGTGAAATTGGCCAAAGGAGAATGGGCGGGGCCGATTGAGGAGCCAGAGGAATGAGCGGGTCCTGCCGCAGATCTGGTGTAGAGGATGGAACGCCCCAGCTCGCTCGCTCCGGTGCCTCGGTTTGACCGTACAATGCTTCGCCTCTCCTCGGCTGTGCAACTCGTTCCGTTCTTTGTGTCGCAGGAACGGAACCTCGGACAGTGCTCGCCGTCGCGAGAGCGACCGTATCGGCTCAGCAGTACGGTGCCCAAGCCTCGGCACAAGTCGCGCGCGATCGCGTTCCATCCCTATTTCGGTGACGTGAAACAGGCATGAGGGTTCGTGTACCGGCGGCCGTCTCCGCGCTGAAGCAGATCTCAATCCGCTGAAAGGAAGAATGCGCGTGGAAGCATGAATATTCGGTCCATGTTTTACGATTAACCTTTAACCTTTTCTGAGGGGCTGAGCAATGGGGCGTTCGGGTGGTGATCCGATTCAGCGGTTGATGAGTCTCATGTACAAGGCGCATCCGTGGCACGGCGTGTCCATGGGCGACAAGGCGCCGGACATCGTCACGGCGTACATCGAAATTGTGCCGACCGACACGGTGAAGTACGAGGTGGACAAGGAGAGTGGATTTCTCAAAGTGGACCGGCCGCAGCGCTTCTCGAATTTTTGTCCCGTCTATTACGGGTTGGTGCCCCAGACCTATTGCGGGGAGAAAGTCGCCGGGCTCTTTTCCAAGCGGGCGAAGCGCAAGGGGATGGTCGGCGACGGCGATCCTCTGGACATTTGCGTGTTGACAGAGAAGACCATCCCGCATAGCGACATTCTCCTGACGGCGATTCCGATCGGCGGGTTCAGTCTCGCGGACGGCGGAGAGGCCGACGACAAGATCATTGCGGTGATGAAAGAGGACGCCGCGTACGGCGGCTTCAAGGACATCGGCGATTGTCCCATTTCGGTGATCGATCGCCTACAGCACTACTTTCTGACGTACAAGCAGGCGCCGGGGGCCGTGCAGCACAAGGTGGAGATCACCAGCGTGTACGGCCGCGAGGAAGCGTTGAAGGTCATCAGAGCCAGCCATGCCGATTACCGGGCCAAGTTTCCTGAGTTGGAATCGCTCTGGCCGGCCGGTATGTCGAGCCAGGTATGATCGATGACTTCTTGGGCTTGTGGCGTCAAAAGATCAGCCTTGCCGCGAGAAACGGTAAGGTGGGCAACAACGCAACACCAACACAGAGGGACAGGGCCACGATCGAAGCGACCAATTCCTCATCGAGTTGCGTTTCAGCGGCAAAGATGACCGCGGTGACGGCCGACGGCATGCCGGCGACCAGCATGACGATCGCCCGCTCCAACCCATTAAGATTGAGAAGGAACACCGCGGACGCTCCGAGGAGAAATCCTCCGCCCATTCGGATCAAGACGGCGGCGATTGTCAGCGACAGCGACCGGCGCACCGCATCGAACCCGATTGAGAGTCCCAGGACCAGACTTGCCAGCGGTGTCGTGGTGAGGTGAAGGGGAGTCAATCCCGCGCGGAGCCATGAGGGCAGGTGAAGATCGCCCAGCTTCAAGCCTAGGATGACGGCAAGCGCCCACAAGGGCGGAGATGAGAGGAAACGGACTGCGGTGGGACGCCCCGTAGGGGTCCGCGCACCGTACCGGAGCGCGATGCCGTAGAGGACCGTGAGCGTGAGCGCCGTCTGGCCGACGTCGAAGAGCACCGCATGGGCCAAGCCTTCCTCTCCGAACGTCGCGAGCACGACCGGATAGGCAAAGAACACGGAATTGATGCAGCCTGTAGCCAAGAGGAATCCTCCCTGCGCCGAGCGGGGTAGATCGAAGAACCGCAGCGTCTGCCACGAGAAGAACAGCAACGGAAGTGTGATCAGGCAGGCGGCCATCGGGAGTTTCCAGGCGGTCGCGGTCAACGGCGTCCGATCCAGCGACACCAGAATCGTCGCCGGCAAGCTGAAGGAAAACACGATCGTCGCCAGGTGTTCTGCATGAGCCTTGGTCAAGACAGACGAGAAACGGAGAGCCGCCCCGAGGATGAAGAGCAGGAGAAATACTTGAAGGGACGGCGGCATGAGAGAAGAGTAGCAAAAAAACCGGACTGAACGCTCCATGAACGATCTCGCCACACCGGATTCCGAAATCACCTTGGTCTTCCACGACCAACGAGCCGTGGTGTCGCCTTGGGGCGCGTCGTTGCGGCGCTATTTTCTCGTGCAGCACGACGGGCGCGAGATCGATATTCTGTGGGGCTATTCGGGAGGCCGGCACAAGAAAGGCGGGCAAGGAGACGTGCTCATTCCGTTTCCCGGCCGAGTGGCGGGCGGACGCTATCAGTTCGACGGGCACAGGTACCAACTCGAATGCAACGACAAGGAAGGGCCGAACGCCATTCATGGATTCGTCAGGACGATTCCCTGGGAGGTCCGCCGCGTCGATCCCGCTCATGTCTCCTTCACCGTTCGGCTCGAAGCAGCGCAGTATGGACCGCGAGGCTATCCCTTCTCGTTGGCCGTCGAGGTCACGTATCTGTTGAACGATCGGGGCCTGTCCTGTTCGTTTGCGGTGCGAAATGTCGGACGGACCCCGGCTCCGGTCGGGGTGGGATTCCATCCGTACTTTACCGTCGGTACCGATCGGATCGATGATGCGGAGGTGGAGATTCCAGCCGCCGCCTATCTGGCATTCGAACACCTCGTCCCCACGGGAGCCGTCATATCGGTGACCGGCATGGAATGGGATTACCGGCGCTGTCGTCGCATCGGAGACCGCCGCTTCAATCATTGTTATATGGATCTGGAGCGGGACAGCGCTGGGACATCGATTGCAAGGTTGCGCAACGAGCTGAACGGCCGGTCCATCGACATTCACATGGACCGCTCGTTCACCGCAGTAGTCCTTTATACAGGGGATGCCATCGCCGATGCGCCGCGCCGTGCATTGGCCATCGAACCGATGACCTGTGGTACCGATGCCTTCAATCATCCGGAATGGGGTTTGAAACGGCTCGAACCGGAGGAAACATTCACCGGCCGATACGCGGTCGTCTCTCAAGGGATCTGATCGGAAGACCATCCATCCTTGTTCGTGCAGCCTCCGCCGAACCGCTTCTCGTGCATCCGTTCCTCCATCGCGTCGGTTCTTTCCTGCCGACCATGTAGGGGTTTTGTGGGTTGACGCCTGTCGCTAGGGGATCGTAGGGTCAGTATGAAAGGGAAGCACGATCATGCCCGAAAGCACCGTCGAGCCGCATCTGTTCGTGATCCTGGGGGCGACCGGCGATTTGACGCGACGGAAACTTCTGCCCGCGCTGTTCCACCTTCGGACATCCGGGGAAATTGAAAAGCACGGTACGGTCATCGTCGGAGCGGCCCTTCCGGAAATGGGAGAGGATGCGTTTCGTCTGTGGGCCTATGAAGGTCTGAAGAAGACCTCCGTCGGGCGGAACGCGCCCGATTTGCACCGGTGGTGCGAGGACTTTCTCTACTATCACACCCTTCGACACGGAGGCCCCGACGACTACGACGCCCTGGGACAATTCATTCGGCGATTGGAAGCCTCTCGCCATCTGCCGGAAAACCGCATCTTTTACCTGGCACTCCCTCCGGGAGCGGTGCCGGCCACGATCGGACAACTCGATCGGGCGGGTCTGTTGAAGGGCCAGGGTTGGGTCCGTGTGGTTTTTGAAAAGCCTTTCGGCCACGATTTCCAGTCCGCGCATGCACTCAATACGCTGCTCCACCGGCATCTCGATGAATCGCAGATCTACCGCATCGATCACTATCTCGGCAAGGAAACGGTACAAAATCTCTTGGCCTTCCGCTTTGCCAATCCCATCTTTGAAACCTTGTGGGACCGCGACGCGGTGGAATGCGTGCAAATCACGGTGGCCGAGGACCTGGGTGTCGAGCATCGCGGCGGCTATTATGACGAATCTGGGGCGTTGCGCGACATGGTGCAGAACCACCTGACACAGTTGATGACCGTGGTGGCGATGGAAGTGCCGGTCTCGTTCGAGGCCGACGCGATCCAGGCCGAAAAGCTCAAGGTGCTGCATTCCATTCCGCCCATCGATCCGAAAGAGGTCGTGTTCGGCCAATACACCTCCTGGGAGGTTGCCGGGCAGATCATTCCCGGCTACCGCGAGGAAAAGGGCGTGCCGCACGATTCATCGACGGAGACGTATGTGGCGCTGAAAGCGGAGATCCATAATTGGCGATGGCGGGGTGTGCCGTTCTATTTGCGGACCGGGAAACGCCTCCCGCGCAAGATCACGCAAGTGGCCGTGACCTTCCGCGCGGCTCCGTTCCAGGTGTTTCGATCCCTCGAGCCCGGCAGTCTGAATCCCAACAAGTTGTTCATCACCTTGCAACCCAGCGAAGGATTTTCTCTCGGGTTCTCCGTCAAAACGCCGGGCCGCCCGTTCCGTTTCACGAGCCGTGCGTTGCAGTTCGACTACAAAGATTCCTTCGGCGGCGAGCTCCCGGAAGCGTACGAGACGCTCTTGAGCGACGTCATGATCGGCGACCAAACGCTGTTCGTCACGGCCGACTTCACCGAGACGGCCTGGCGGCTCTATGACCCGTTGATCACCGGCAAACGGGACCTCCACTTCTATACAGCCGGATCCTGGGGACCGAAGGAAGCCGACGACCTCGTCGAGCGAAGCGGTCACCGGTGGCAGTTGGGGTGGTGAGGTGTCCGCCGAGCCGGCCGCGTCCGTCGTCACCGATATTCCTCAACGAATGGATCGCTTACCCTGGTCGCGGTGGCATTGGCTCGTCGTCACGGCTCTCGGCATTACCTGGCTGCTCGACGGGCTTGAAGTGTCCGTCGTGGCGGCTCTCGGCCCCCTGCTCACCCATACGACCACGCTGCACCTGACGGAATCGCAAGTCGGCCTCACCGCGTCGGCCTATCTCGCCGGGTCGGTGTTCGGCGCGTTCATCTTCTCCTATCTCACCGATCGCCAAGGGCGAAAGAAATGGTTCATGATCACGTTGACGTTATATCTGACGGCGACCGTCCTGACGGCCTTGTCGTGGGATTTGGTGAGCTTCATGTTCTTTCGGTTTCTGACCGGCGCCGGCATCGGCGGTGAATATGCCGCGATCAATTCGGCAATCGATGAACTGATTCCCGCACGCCGGCGAGGCCACACGGACCTGGCGATCAACGGCAGTTGGTGGTTGGGGTCCGCCGTGGGCGGGCTGCTGACGCTTACCCTTCTGAATTCTTCCTGGTTCCCGGAACACCTCGCCTGGCGCGCCTGCTTCCTCTTCGGCGCCGTACTCGGGGTTGGCATTGCGCTGGTCCGGCGCCTGCTGCCGGAGAGCCCGCGCTGGCTCATGACTCACGGGAGGGTGCCAGAAGCCGAAGCGATCGTGGGAGCCATCGAAGAACAGGTATCGGCCGATCATGGCGACGCGCTTCCCCCGGCCGAAGGCACGATCGTTCTGCACCCGAGACCAGGCGCGACCATCGCGACGGTGGCGCGCGAGTTGTTTCGCTCATTTCCCCGGCGGACCGCCCTGGGAGCGTCGCTCATGGTGACGCAATCGTTCATGTACAATGCGGTATCGTTCACCTATCCGCTTCTGCTCACGAAATACTACGACGTGCCGAGCAGCCGCATCGGTCTGTACGTGTTGCCGTTCGCGCTCGGCAATTTTCTCGGCCCCTTGCTGCTCGGCCGCTACTTCGACACGGTCGGGCGCAAGCCGATGATCACGTTGACCTATGCGGCGGCCGGCATCCTGCTCGGATTGACCGGCTATGGGTTCTGGCAGGGGGCGTTCACGCTGGCGACCCACATGCTCGCCTGGTCGTCCATTTTCTTCTTTGCCTCGGCCGGCGCGAGTGCCGCCTACCTCACGGTCAGCGAAGTGTTCCCGATGGAGATCCGGGCGATGGCGATTGCGTTCTTCTTCATCGTGGCGCAAGGAGCGGGCGTCGTCGCGCCCTGGCTCTATGGTCTCCTGATTCAGACTTCGACGACCAGCATTTTTTATGGGTATCTATTCGGTGCGTTGATGATGCTTCTGGGCGCTGCGGCGGAGTTGTGGTTGGGCATCAAGGCGGAGGGCCGCTCGCTGGAGCAGTTGGCGACTCCGCTGTCGGCACGATCCTCGTAAGGTCCATTGGTCGGTCGTATGTCGCTCCAGAAGAGCCGATGGCAGATGGCCGATGGCGAATAGCAGGTATTCATGAGCTATCAGCCATCAGCTATCAGCTCTTCTCACCCGTTTCACGCTTCATGAGACACGCTTCACGATTCACGAGATACGCTGCACGGCCTCCAAGGGTTGTCACCAGTTCTGAGCTTCATCGGCATCATGCTACGGACCATGACGAAGCCTGACGAGGAGCGTGTCTATGCCTACGAATGAACGAGCAACCGTTTTCACTGAACCGCCAATGCTTCTCACGGCCGAACAAGTCAAAATCGTATTCGACGGGACGATGACGACGCCGCAATTGGATCATCCTGAAGGGCTGGCCTTCGATCGAGAGGGACGTCTGTATTGCGGAGGTGAACGGGGCCAGATTTTCCGTTTGTCGCTGGAAGAACGGAGGCTGGACCAGGTCGCAGACACCGGAGGCTTCTGCCTCGGGATGGCGTTCGACGCAGCGGGTGACTTATTTGTCTGCGACTCACGCCACGGCGCCGTGTTTCGATTTCGTCCGGACACCGGATCCTTGGAGCTGTTCGCCAAGGAAGCGTCAGGTCGCCCGCTCCGCATCCCGAATTTTCCAGCCTTCGATGCGCGAGGCCGGCTGTACGTCTCCGACAGCTACGAATTCAAGGAACCGGGCCCCGGCATTTTCCGGTTTACGCCGGACGGCAACGGCGAGCTGTGGTGCGGCGAACCCATGAACTTTGCCAACGGCCTGGCTTTTGCTCCGGATGGTTCGGCGCTGTACGTCGTGGAGACCTTTGCCCGGGCGATCAGCCGCATTCCGATGACGCCCGAAGGACAGGCGGGACCCAAGGAACACTTTGCGTCCGTCGGCGTGGTCCCCGACGGGTTGGCGTTTGATGGAGACGGACGCCTGTATGTGTCCTGTCATGAACCGAGCGCCGTCTATCGGGTGGCGCAGGACGGCACGGTAGAAACCGTCTGGCACGATCCGGAAGCGATCGTGCTGTGTCACCCCACCAATTGCGCCTTCAGAGGCACGAGTCTCTTCACCGTGAATCTCGGCAAGTGCCACATTACGGAATTGCCCGTCGGCGTCGCCGGCGCGCCGTTGCCGCCGATCACCCGTGGTCCAGTGCCGGGCCGAGCGCGCGGAGAAACTCATCGGCGATGATCCGATGGCCGTCGTTGTCCGGATGGAGACCGTCGCCGCCGAAGATCCATTCCGCGCGCAGCGGCACTGCGAACAAGTTCACCAATGTCGCCTTCGCAGCAAGCGTCTCCAGTTCGATGGCGCGATTGAATGCGGCCACGCGGTCCGCGGTCACGTCGGGATTCGGATTCGCACGGAAATGGGGCAGCATGGTCAGATCCGGCAGGTTCGCAACGGCGATGATCTTGGAAATCCTGCGGAGCACCACCAGGATTATGCGAAACTCCTCTTGGAAGCGCCGCACATCCGCTCCTTGAATCAGGTCATTCGCGCCGGCCCAGAGTGTCACGAGATCCGCCTGTGTGCGCTGTTGATCGGCGACGCGCGCCTCTTCCTCGATCAGGGCAACCCCCGCCCCTGGTACGCCCAAATTCATGAGGATGACGTTCGGCAGACGACGTTCCAACTCCCGCTCGATGAGATACACGTAGCCTTCGGTCTGCGGCGTGGCGCCGACTCCGGCGGCATCGCTCGCTCCAAGGGCCAGGTAGACGAAGGCGATCTTCTCTTCGGGACCGTGAAAGGCCGTGGATGGAAGAAGGCACAGTAGAAGGACGAGAAGTGGCGCCCGAAACCGCATGAGGGAATTGTATGCCGCGAAGAGCGCAGACCGTTCTAGGGATGTCCCCGGTCCGTGAGCGATGAGGCAATGACGGGTCTACCGTGGCGGTGCGGCGATCTTCAGTCTGTCGGCGTGCCGCCCACTGCGGCGGTCGGCCAGCGCTTCTCGAATGATCGATCCGATGATGCAGAAGGGGACGGCGAGCAACAACAGATACCAGGCAGCCCATACCATGGCATGGTGCATGATCGGCCTCCTTTCCGAGATAGCACAAGTCAACGCAATCGCCGTACCCGAAAGGAGATCGTGTGCGGCGACACGTTTCTATTGGATTTTCAAGATTCGCTTGAATCGGTTGGCAAAAATCACATACCGTGTCTCGGTTGATTGAGGCGTCTTCTACACGAACGTCGCAAAAAGAGCACGTGACGCTGTGGAGCTTCCCGGGCTTGCCTCCTCCTGCGGCCAGGCGTACCATGACGCCACTTTCCCACCAGACGAAAGGAGGCGCTATGGCCGTACGCCCTTCATCGAAACATTCTCGGCTTCCTATCGACCG
>DATFDJ010000211.1:0-4739 GCA_035252115.1 Nitrospira sp.
ATACGCGCGCTGCTCCCTCTCGTGCTCCTCGGGAACCTCCACGAAGGTCGCCAGTTCGTACAAGATCTGGAATCCCGAGCGAGTATGCACGGCGATGACATCATCCCGCCCTGGCGGAACCTGGCCATAGATAATCGAATACTCCGTCTTCTCCAGATTCAAACCAAGGAGCCGTCTCACGGTCTCCCGCTCCTTCTGGATCTCCGGTGGGACCTTCTTCACCGCAAAAAACATCACGAGGCCTTCCCCCTGCTTGTCTTTGTCGGGATCGACGCGTAACCCCACCGAACCGGACTCCTGGATCCGCCGAAGAGACTTGACCAATTGGACGAATTCCGGGTCCTCCCGTCGTATTGAGGACCCGCCGCGACTGTTGGAGAGTCCATTCACCCTCTGCACGGCGGCCATGAACAAGCGATCAACCCGCCACCCGGCTTCGACCAACTCGAAGAGTCGGATCGGTGGAATGGGGGTCATTAAGGTTTGGATGAATTGGGAACCGGTCAAAGGCACATAAGTGATCGTGGGCCGATCCGTATATTGTCCCTGCACGCCAAGATTGAAGAAATTGTTCAAGGCCTTACTTGGCCCCGTCTCGAGGTTGGGATAGACCGTACCGCCGGCCTGCACGCTGCTGACCAACGAGTAACTGCTGACGATCTGTCCGACATCGACGAAAATCGGTGTGTCCGCCTAGCGCAACTTGACGATATTGAGCAGGGTTTGTTGCTTCCACGAATTGGCCATGGCCTGTGTGAAATCGAACCGATCACGGTCGAGCGTCACCGCGCCGAAGCTCATGCAGCCAGACAGACTTAGAAAGGCCACGAGTGTCGCCAACAGCCGTGATCTGTCAGGCCAGCGCATGTGCGCGAAGGATACTCTCATGTATGCCCTCCTTGTTTGCCGACACATCCTGTCGCCGCCGGCACATCTGCACGTACCGGCGCCATTTCTTCTTGTCGTATCGCTCCAGCCCACGCAGACCGACCTAATCCAGGGGCCAGCGATATACCGGAATGGTCCTCAGAAGACAAGTATATGTTGCGCTGTGGCGATGAGATATTGAACCGCTTCAGGGTTTACCAAACCCTCGCCGTCTGCAGCGTGCATACAACTGAACGTTTAACGTGGCTTTGATAGAAGAGGCGAAGGCCTAAGACGTGGGATGCACACCTCCGCGCCCGCTGACCGGAATCGCGGCGCCGCTGATCTGGCCCGCGCCGTCCGAAGTCAAAAAGATGAGTGTCTTGGCAATGGCGTCCGGGCTCGCCCATGTCGATCGGTCCGCCTCCGGCATGGCGACACGGTTGGCCGCTGTGTCGAGGGTCGTGGGCAGCACGGCATTGACCGTCACGCCGCTTCCGCTCAATTCCAGGGCCAGGACCCGCACGAGAGTCAGAAGACTGGACTTCGACACGATGTAGGCCGCAGCGCCGGGAAACGGTTCGACCGCCGCCCACGCCGCCATATGGACGATGCGGCCGATTCGCCGTTCTTGCATGTGGGACGCAACGACCTTGGACAGCAAGAAGGCCACGGTCACATTGATGTCCAGCATCCGGCGCCAGAGCGTCACATCCGTCTCCGTCACACGGCCTGATGCAAAGCCGCCGACCAGATTGATGAGCCCGTCGATGCGGCCGGTTTTGCCGATGATCTCCGTCACCACACGCTGCACGGCCGTTTGGTCGGTCAAGTCGGCCCGCATGATCGATACGTCGGAGGGCGCCGCTTCAGGCTTGTCGGATACCATGACGACGCGCGCGCCTGCCTCCACGAAGGCCGGCACGACGGTGTGACCCAACGCGCCTGATCCGCCCGTGATGAGCACGACTTTGTCTTTCAGCGTCATGCGAGTGTCTCCGTGGATCAGACCGTGGCTCCGACGGCAACCAGATTCTCGTCTTTCGACTGTACCGGTTCGACGGGAAACGCCAATGCCCGCCACGTCTCGAGACCACCGGCCAGCGGGCGCACGCGCGTAATGCCTTTCTTCCGCAGCAGCAAGGCCATCTGCGCCGCCGTCGCTTCGTTGGGACAGGCGCAGAAGAGGATGATCTCGCGGTCTCGCGGAATCTCCCGATGGCGATGCTCCAGCTCCTCCGCTGAGATGCGCAATGCCCCTGGGATCGTATAGGGGTCGGCGGCGTGGTCCAGCGATTTGCGTAGGTCGAGGATCACCGGGTCCTGTCCCTCGTCCATGAGCTGTTTCAGTTCCTCCGGCGTGATGCGGGCCACGCGCAGCTCGCGCAAGAGCCGTTGCCGGTGGAGATATTTGTAGGCGAGATAAAGTGCCAGACCGGCGGCCAGCGCCGTCACCGCCGTGGTTCCGAACCGCGTGACTTGCTCTCCGAGGTATTCAATCTGATCGGTGAACGCATAGCCGAGCAGAACGAACGACAGGCTCCACACGAGCGCGCCCAATCCGTTGAAGAGCACAAAGCGCCCGATCGTGATCTTAAAGAGGCCGGCAAGGGCCGGAGCGAGCGTGCTGAGGCCGGGAACGAACTTGGCGAAGATCAGGGCGCGAATCCCGTGCGCGAGGAATAAATCCTCGGTCCGGCGCACGCAGGCGTCCGGCTCCAGGGAGATTCGGCACAGGAGGCTCAACGCCTGTCGGCCTCGACGGCGACCGAGCTCATACCACAACATGTCGCCGGCCAGACACGCGAAGACGGAGATCACGGTCACCGAGGCCAGAGAGGTTCCTCCGTGGCCGGCCACTGCGCCGGCCGCCAGCAACACCGGGACGGCTGGAATGGGAAACCCAATCTGCTCCGCCAGGACGGTGAGCAACACGACCATTTCAATGTGCTGGAGAAGAAATTCCATGGCGCGATACACGATCGGACACTCCCAACTTAGGTTCATTTTTCAATCGATTCCCTCTCAAGCGTGGCACGAATCATTCCCAGCGCCGGACGATGCAAGACCACCATACAACTCGCCGATAACAAAAGAAACGCACGCGGCAGTCATACCCCCTGCTTGCGACTGAAAACGCTTGAGTCGATGGAAATCGCGCCAGCATATCGGCACGTGCCGAAAGATCGGCGGTACCTCTGGGGACGATCCCCGGAGACTGCGCAGCATATCCGTGCTATCAAATGGGGGTGAAAAGACCTTCGTCGCGAACGCGATTGCCAAAGAAATTCAAAGTCGGCGATCACGTGCGTTGGAATTCCGAAGCCGGCTGGGTCAGTGGCCGCATCGTTCGGGTGCATACGAACGACGTGGACTACAAAGGCTACGTCCATCATGCGAGCAAGGATGAGCCGCAGTACGAGATCCAAAGCGATAAGACGGATCACATCGCTCTGCACAAGGGTCGAGCATTGCGGCGCCTTCGCCGTTGACGCCACGGGGACTGACACTCTTCTCCGCGTCTGCGCGCGACGTTGTCGCGAACAGAGAAGTTTTGAGTGTTGAATTTTGAATGTTGAATTGTCGGAAAAGCGACAAGTCACGATCCGACAACTTAAAATTCAAAACTGAAAACTCAAAACTGGCAACTGTGTTCGAACGGGGACAGGCACCGTCGCGGGCGACGGAGCCAGTCCCCAACCAGCCCTCGACGGGCAGCCGCTCGGTCATGCCAGCTCTTTCAGCCGCTTTTCCAGAAACCGCCGTTCCGGCTCCTGCTTGGTGAGCGCGAGGGCGCGCTCGTACGAGGTGCGCGCCTCTCCGTTCTTTCCGATCCTGCGGCAGAGATCGGCTCGTGCGGAATGGATCAAATGGTAGTCTCTCAACTCGCCGCGCGCGAGAAGCGATTCGACCAACTCCAACCCCGCCGCCGGTCCGTCCTTCATTGCGACGGCGACGGCTCGATTCAGTTCGACGACGGGCGAGGACTCGACGCGCAGCAACAGATCGTACAGCGCCACGATTTGCGCCCAATCGGTCTCCGCCGTGCCGGCGGCTTCGGCGTGGACCGCGGCGATCGCGGCCTGCAAGGTGTACGGACCGAACCGCCGCGACGACAGCGCCCGTTCGACCAAAGCCACGCCTTCCGTGATGTACTCACGGTTCCACAGCGACCGGTCCTGCTGTTCCAACAAAATCAAATCGCCGGTTTCCGATGTGCGTGCGGCACGCCGCGATTCGTGGAGCAGCATCAGCGCAAGCAGGCCCACGACTTCCGCCTCCGGCAGCAACTGCGACAGAAGCCGTCCCAACCGGATCGCTTCTCCGGACAGGTCCGCTCTCGTGAGCGACGCGCCCGACGACGCCGAGTACCCCTCGTTGAAGACGAGATAGACGACATGCAGGACCGCATCCAGACGCTCCGGCAACTCGGACGGCGGGGGGACTTCATACGGAATGCGCGCATCACGGATCTTGGCTTTGGCCCGCACGATCCGCTGCGCCAGCGTGGTGGGAGAGGAAAGAAACGCCCGCGCCACTTCTTCGGTCGTCAACCCGCAGACCTCTCGAAGCGTCAAGGCAATCTGGGCCTCCGGTTTGAGCGACGGGTGGCAACAGGTGAAAATCAGGCGCAGGCGGTCGTCCTCGATGTGTTCGTCGTCGCAGTCTGCCGGATCGGCGGTCGTAGTTTCGACTTGCTTGGCGAGCTCGGTCAGGGATGCGTCGTAGCGCGCGCGGCGTCTCATGCCGTCGATCGCCTTGAAGCGGCCGGCGGACACGAGCCACGCGCGCGGATTGGCCGGCACGCCGTCGCGCGGCCACTGCTCGAGGGCGGCGCGAAACGCGTCGGCGAGGGCCTCCTCGGCGAGATC
>DATFDJ010000212.1:0-55429 GCA_035252115.1 Nitrospira sp.
GTCCTGTCCGGTGGACCGGCGAGCGTCTATGAAAAAAAGGCGCCGACCGTCGCCAAGGAACTCTTCGATCAAGGCATTCCGATCCTCGGTATCTGCTACGGTATGCAACTGGTGACGCATCTGTCCGGCGGCGAAGTAGCGAAGTCCAAGCACCGCGAGTATGGGCGGGCGGAGCTCGCCATCGACGATCACAGCGACCTGTTCAAGGGAATCGGAGATGGAGGACCGACGGTCGTCTGGATGTCGCACGGGGACCGGATCGAGCGGATGCCGCCGGGATTCCGATCGATCGCCCATACGGGCAATTCACCCGTGGCGGCGATGAAGCGAGATGACGATAGGCGCCGCATCTATTGCCTGCAGTTTCACCCGGAGGTCGCGCATACGCCCGAAGGCACGCGGATTCTCCGAAACTTCGTCTATGAGATCTGCGGATGCAAACCGACCTGGACGATGCAGTCCTACGTCGAGGCGGCGGTGCGGGAGATCCGGGAAAAGGTCGGGAACGAGCGGGTCATCTGCGCGCTGAGCGGAGGCGTCGATTCCTCGGTTGCCGCCGCGCTGGCTCATCGGGCGATCGGCGATCAACTGACCTGTATTTTCGTGGATAACGGAGTGTTGAGAGCGGGTGAACGGGATCAAGTCCAGAAAACCTTTGCGTCGCAGTTGCACCTCAATCTCCGTATGCTCGACCGAACGGATCAATTTCTGGCCGGATTGAAAAATGTGATCGACCCCGAGCGCAAACGGAAGATCATCGGTGGTCTCTTTATCCGGAATTTCGAAGCGGAATCGAAGAAGCTGAAAGGCATCAAGTACCTGGTTCAAGGAACACTGTATCCGGACGTGATCGAGAGCGTCAGCTTCAAGGGCCCCTCGGCCACGATCAAGACGCATCACAATGTCGGCGGATTGCCCGCGCGCATGAGGCTGAAGCTGATCGAACCCTTGCGCGAGCTGTTCAAGGACGAAGTTCGCGTGCTGGGGAAGGAGCTTGGTTTGCCGGACGAGATCATCTGGCGTCAGCCGTTCCCCGGGCCCGGGCTCGCCATCCGCGTGCTCGGATCGGTCACGAAGGAGCGCCTCGCAATCCTCCGCGCGGCGGAAACGATCGTCGATCGGGAAATCCGGGACGCCGGGCTCTATCGCGACATCTGGCAGGCCTTCGCGGTGCTGTTGCCGATCCGCACGGTGGGCGTGATGGGCGATCAGCGGACCTATGAGAATGTGATTGCGATCCGGGCCGTGACGAGCCTGGACGGCATGACGGCGGATTGGGCCAAGATTCCCAATGATGTCCTGGGGCGCCTGTCGAACCGGATCATCAACGAAGTGAAGGGCGTGAATCGGGTAGTGTACGACATCAGCTCCAAACCGCCAAGCACGATAGAATGGGAATAAGGGACGTGGCACGTCATGCGTAATGCGTTATGCGGAAATCTGATTCCGCTTCTGCGCATCACGCCTCACGCGTCACGTATCACGCGATGCTCGTCAGGCTCCAAAAACTGATCGCCGGAACCGGGCTGGCCTCGCGCCGGAAGGCCGAGACCTTGATCACAGCCGGGCGTGTCACGGTCAATGGCAAAGTGATCACGGAACTTGGAACGAAAGTGGACCCGGGGCGAGACCACGTCAAGGTGGACGGCAAGCATCTCAGCGGGGCGCAGCCCTTCGTCTATCTGATGCTGAACAAGCCGAAGCATGTCATGTCCACGTTGGACGATCCCGGCGGGCGGACAACGGTCAAGGATTTCCTGCGGGGCGTCTCGGTCCGCGTCTTTCCGGTCGGCCGGCTGGATTTCGACAGCGAAGGCTTGATGCTGCTGACCAATAACGGGGAATTGGCCCAGGCATTGCTCCATCCCCGCTACCATGTGCCGAAGACCTATCTGATCAAGGTCAAGGGCGTGCTGACGGACGACGAGATCGCGCAATTGGAGCGGGGCGTAAGATTGGAAGACGGCATGACGAGTCCGGCGATGGTGAAGAAAGTCCGCAAGGCCGAGGCCAACTCGTGGCTGGAGATCACGATCCGCGAGGGACGGAAACATCAAGTGAAGCGAATGTTGGAATCGGTCGGCCATCCGGTCATCAAGCTGATTCGCATCAGGATGGGGCCGTTGTCGCTCGGGAATCTCGCTTCGGGGGAATTCCGGTTCTTGACCGACCGGGAGGCCAACCAACTGCGGGAGTTGGTCGACGAGCGAATCCACGCCGTAGAGCGCGGAGAAGAGCCGGCCGGTCATCAGAAGCGGCCCGTCAGAGGAGCCGGTTGGGCGAGACCGCAACGAATGAAAAAATATCAGGGTAAGAAGGCCGGGGTGGCATGACGCTGAGGACGCACTATTGCGGTGAACTGCGCAAGACGGATGTCGGCCGGACGGTCGTGTTGAACGGGTGGGTTCAGCGGCGCCGCGATCACGGCACGGTGATCTTCATCGACCTGCGCGACCGCACCGGCATTACGCAGGTCGTCTTCAATGCCGAACGGAACGCGTCCGTGCACAAGGCGGCCCACACGCTGCGCAGCGAATGCGTCGTCTCGGTCACCGGATCGGTCTTGGCGCGGCCCGATGAATCCAAGAATCCGGACCTCGCGACAGGCGAGATCGAAATCTTCGCGGATGCGGTCGAAATCCTGAACGACGCCAAGACGCCTCCGTTCTTGATCGAGGACGAGGCGGAAGTCACGGAAGCGATCCGCTTGAAGTACCGCTATTTGGATCTCCGCCGTCCCATGATGCAACGGCTCTTGAGCCTGCGCCATGGGATCATGCAGGCGACGAGAGGATTCTTGAACAGCGAAGGGTTTCTCGAGATCGAAACGCCGATCTTGACGAAGAGCACGCCCGAAGGCGCGCGGGACTATCTCGTGCCGAGCCGGGTCAATCCCGGACAATTCTTCGCCCTGCCGCAGTCTCCCCAATTGTTCAAGCAGGTCCTGATGGCGAGCGGAGTCGACCGCTATTACCAGATCGCCCGCTGCTTCCGGGACGAGGATTTGCGCAACGATCGCCAGCCGGAATTCACGCAGATCGATGTCGAGATGTCCTTTGCCGACCGAGCGCTGGTCACGAACCTCATGGAGAAAATGATCGTCACGGTCTTCCGGGAGGCCGGCGGCGTCCACTTGCCGACGCCGTTTCCCAGAATGACGTACGCCGAGGCCGTGGGCCGCTACGGATCAGACAAGCCGGATCTGCGGTTCGAGATGCCGCTGTACGACGTCACAGCGTTCGGTGCGGCCAGCGAGTTCAAAGTATTCAAAGAAGCGGCGACCAAAGGCGGCATCGTGAAGGCGCTGATCGTCAAGGGCGGGGCCGGCATGGCCCGCAGCCGGATCGATGCGTTGGGAGAGACCGCCAAGAGCTTCGGGGCCAAAGGGCTCGCCTGGTTGAAGATCACTGCGGAGGGACAACTCGAATCGGTCATCGCCAAGTTTCTCGATGCGAAGGCGTTTGCCGCGGCCCTGCCGGAGGCCAAGCCCGGCGATCTGGTGCTCTTCGGCGCGGACAAACCAGTGATCGTGCATGACGTGCTCGGCCGTATCCGTCTGCTTCTCGGAGAGGAGCTGAACTTGATCGACAAGTCGGCCTGGAAGCCGCTCTGGGTGACCGAGTTCCCCTTGCTCGATTATTCGCCGGAAGAGAAGCGGTACATCTTCATGCATAATCCCTTCGCCGCACCGATGGACGAAGATCTGACCTTGCTCGATACCGAGCCGCTGAAAGTGCGTGCGAAGGCCTATGACATGGTGTTGAACGGCAGCGAGATCGGCGGTGGCAGCATCCGAAACCATCGAAGCGAGGTGCAGCTCAGGATTCTCGATTTACTGGGGATCGGCAAGGAGCAAGCGCAGACCAAGTTCGGGTTCCTGCTCGACGCGCTCGACTACGGGGCGCCGCCTCACGGAGGCATCGCCTTCGGACTCGACCGGCTGGTCATGCTGCTGGGCCATGCCGATTCCATCCGTGACGTGATCGCGTTTCCGAAAACGCAGCGTGCGCAATGTCCTTTGACGGACGCGCCGTCTACAGTGAGCCCGGAGCAGCTCAAGGAACTCCGAATCAAACTGGATTTGATCGAATAGTAAGGAGTCTTCGATTCCATGGCCGTGAACACCTTCGGCCGCATCTTCACGGTCACCTCGTTCGGTGAAAGCCATGGACCGGCCATCGGCTGCGTCGTCGACGGCTGCCCGCCCGGGTTGGATTTGTCGCCTACCGACATTCAGAAGGATCTCGACCGTCGGAAGCCCGGCACATCCCGCCACGTCACCCAGCGTCAGGAATCGGATACCGTCGACATTCTCTCCGGCGTGTTCGAGGGTCGGACGACCGGCACCCCGATCGCGCTCTTGATCCGAAACGAAGACGCGCGCGGGAAAGACTACGGCAATCTCGTCGATACCTTCCGGCCCGGCCATGCCGACTATACCTATTGGCAGAAGTACGGCATCCGCGATCACCGGGGAGGAGGGCGGGCATCAGCCCGCGAAACCGCCGTGCGCGTGGCGGCGGCGGCGATCGCGAGAAAATGGTTGCATGAAAAATATGGCGTGGTCATCCGTGGATATCTGAGCCAGCTCGGCCCCCATCCGGTGCCGTTCAAGAGCTGGGATGCCGTGAGCGGTAATCCGTTCTTCGCCGCCGATCCCGGCATGGTCGAGCGGCTGGACGCGTTCATGGATGAATTGCGGAAGTCGGGCGATTCGGTCGGCGCCAAGATCACCACCGTCGCCCAGCATGTTCCGGTCGGGTGGGGCGCGCCGATCTATGGAAAATTGGATGCCGATCTGGCCGGCGCGATGATGAGCGTCAACGCCGTAAAAGGCGTGGAGATCGGCGCCGGCTTCGCCGCCGTGGTGCAACGCGGATCGGAGCACGGCGACGAGCTCACGCCGGACGGATTCGTGACGAACCATGCGGGCGGCATCCTCGGCGGCATTTCCACCGGGCAGGACATCGTCGTGACGATCGCCATCAAACCGACCTCCAGCATTCGTATTCCGCGCCGCTCGATCGACAAACAGGGGAATCCGGTGACCGTCGAGACGAACGGCCGCCACGATCCGTGCGTCGGGATTCGCGCCACTCCGATCGCCGAAGCCATGATGGCGCTGGTCCTGATGGATCATGCGTTGCTCCATCGCGCACAAAACGCCGATGTGCACAGTCCGACGCCGAAGATTCCCGGATCGGTCAAGAAGTCCGCTTCAGCGCTCGACAAGAAGTCGACGGTGAAGGTGAATCCGGACCCTCACGAGGCGTGATCCTTGACCCGGCATGCCTGCCTTCCCCTCCTACTACAATAATTGCATTCTCGACATCCGGCACGCGACGGTCTATCGGGGCGACACCTGTGTGTTCGACGATCTGTCGTTCAGGTTGGAGGAAAACGAGCATACGGCGATTCTCGGACCCAACGGGGCGGGAAAATCCACCATTCTCAAGCTGCTCGCGGGCGAGGTCCATCCGGTCGCGAGCGAGCTGACCTCCATTCGACTGTTCGGTGAGACACAGTGGAGCGTCTGGGACGTCCGCAAGCGTCTCGGGATGGTTTCGCACGATCTTCACCATCACTATCTCGACCAGGTCACGGGTTTGAAGGTTGTGCTGTCGGGATTCTATGCCAGCATCGGAGTGTACGGGTACCAACACTTTAGCTACGGGCAACTTGCACGAGCCGACGAGGTTCTATCGGATGTCGGAGCTTCAGCGCTCAGAGACCGCCGTTTCGGTGAAATGTCCACCGGTGAGCAGCGGCGCTGCTTGTTGGGCCGAGCGTTGGTTCACGATCCCATCGCGTTAGTCCTGGACGAACCGACGAGCGGGCTCGATCTCACTGCGACGTTTCACTACTTGGACCTCGTTCGGCAGTGCATGAGAAAGGGGAAAACAGTTCTGTTGGTGACCCATCACATTCACGAGATTCCGCCCGAGATTCAGCGCGTCGTGTTGCTCAAGAAAGGGAAAATCGTGCAGGACGGTCCGAAGAAAGCCGTGTTTAGGGAAGACCGTTTGAGTGACTTGTTCGATTGTCCTGTCGGGCTGGTCGAGAAGAACGGATGGTATCAAGCCATACCGGGTGAACTTAAGAAGTTTTGAGTTTTTAGCTTTGAATGCAGAGACTTGGATTTCCGATCCGATAACTCACAACTTATAATTCAAAACTCAAAATTGTCTTATAGCTCATCCCCCTCCCAACACGACATGAAATGTGAGATCGGCATCGACCCGCCGCACTTTCACCGAGACCCGCTGGCCCGGCGTCGTGCGTTCGATGAGGTAGTTCTTCAAGTGCGCCGCGTCGAGAATTTCGGTATCTTCGATCGCGAGCAGAACGTCATGCTTCTGAATGCCGGCGCTTTTTGCCGGCTCACCCACGTCTTTGACGGCGATCCGCCATCTCGTACCATCTCTGACGGCGGTCATCTGAATCCCCAATTTTGAAAAGCTCAACGGTTTTCCGCTCAGCGTGGCGTTGACGATTCGTTCGGCCAAGCTGCCCGGGACCGCAAAGGCCAGCCGGCTGCAATGAGCTTGCGTCTCGTCCTTTTCCGTCTGAATGATGGCGTGCAGGACGCCGACCACCTCGCCGGTGCCGTTGAAGAGCGCGCCGCCGGAATTGCCGCTGCAGGCCGAGAGATCGGTCTGCAGGAGACGGGTGTCCACGGTTTGTAGGAACGTATTGGCGTTGCCGATCCTGCCGAAGGCCATCGTCGGTCCCCAGCCAAGCGGATAGCCCACTGTGAATACCTCAGTACCGGCCGCCACGTCTCCCCGCGCAAACGGCGCCGTCGCGGGCAGCAGCGAACGCTCTCGTTCGTTCAGGCGATAGACGACGACATCCGCGTAGGCGCTATCGCCGATCAGTTGCGCCACGAGTTCGTGAAGATCCGTCGTCATGATGTGAATCGTCTTGGGCAGAATCTGTCCCGACGGACTGTGTTTCTCCACCGCGTGACGAGCCGTGACGATGTACCCATCGCGCAAATGGAATCCGGTCCCTCGCACGGAGACCTTTCCCGGCTTGTCGGGCGTACGGGGATCCTGCGTGTCTTCGAGCACTCCGACGGTGGCGCGCTTGGCTCGTTCCAAGGCATCGGGCTGAATGGGAGAATCGGCCAATACCACCGTGTGCATTGGCACAAGACCGAAACCGAGACAGAGGACCATGGCAACGATGTCGATCCGAGGCACGCGGCGCATTGAAGAGCCCTTTCGCTCTACCGGCAAAGAAGTTTCGACAGTATAATGAGGTCTTCGCCTCAATAACAGAGGTCACTGTCTCAACCTTCTTCGTGAGGAGCGGTCATGATTCCAGGGCCACGGAAGGCGTTCTTGATCGCCGTCTCGCTATGTGCGGTCGGCATGGCGGCGGACCGTGTTGCAGCGGAAACATCATCGCCTGAACCGGGCCCGATTCAGGGCATTGAAGAGACGCTGAAGCGGGCAGGCAAGAGCATGGAAGACACGATGAAAAACACCGGCAAGAAGGTCGAGGAGGAAAAGATCCCTGAAAAGGTCGAAAAGAAGACGAAGGAGATCGTGAACGACGTGGTCGAAGGTTTCGAAAAAACCGGTAAGAATCTGGAGAAGAAATTCAAGTAGACGTGCGGCTACTTCTTGCGGAAGCCGAAAAACATCCCCGCAGCGGCAGCGCCTGCCGAGGGCAAATAGCCGGACAGCGTTTGCTTGAGTCCCTCCGCGCCCTGATGAAGAAGAGACAGACCGTGGCTGATCTGCGTTTCGACTCCGGCCCAATCAATGTCGATCCATTCCATGTTTTTCAGCATGGCCATGGAGACCAGAAGCCCGCCAGTCACCAACGCCGCCGCCTTCACGAAACGGCGGAACGCCCAGCCGATGAAGAATCCCCCCACGTAACTCCCGGCGATCCGTGCCGCGGCCGGCGACGAATAGTCTGCGATCCATGACGCAAGTCCGGCCACCAGAGCAGCGGAAGCGGCGATGAAGGATTTAGCGTGCCAGGGTGCGTCGGCGAGCAGCGCGGCGCACAACCCTTGCCCCGGAGATTCTTGAACGTGTTCTTGTTCCATGGCAGGGATGGTGAAAAGGCCGCCCGCTTTGTTCTCGCATCGCTCGGACGTTCAACGTACCAAAACGCGTACGCCTCGCATCCTCGCTCGCTGTGGCCTCGCTGGCGGCCATTTTGACCATCCCGCGGGCTCGGTCCATTTCAAATACATTGTCACAGCCGGTCGGCGGCGAAGGTATCGCAGGCTTTGGGATCGCCGGTCTCCATGCCCTTCTTCAGCCATGTCGCCCGCTGCTCGGAGGAACCGTGGGTCCAGGACTCCGGCCTGACGTAGCCTTGTGATGTCCGCTGCAGTTGATCATCGCCGATGGCGGAGGCGGCGTGCAAGCCTTCTTCGAAGTCACCCGGCTCGATGAGTCGACGATCCCGTTTGGCATGGTAGCCCCAGACACCGGCGAAGCAGTCGGCTTGGAGTTCCATCCGCACCGAAAGAGCATTACCTTCTCTCCGGCTCGCCCGGCCTTGCAAGCCGCCGACTTTGTCGGCAATGCCGAGAAGGTTTTGCACATGGTGACCGACTTCATGGGCAATGACATAGGCTTGCGCAAAATCACCCGGCGCGCCGAGCCGCTGCGAGAGCTCCTGAAAAAATGAGAGGTCGAGATAGATCTGGCGGTCGCGGGGACAATAAAAGGGACCGACCGCCGAATAAGCGGTACCGCAGGCCGATCGGACAGCGCCCGTGAAGAGCACCAGTCGTGGCTCTTCATACTGCGGGCCCATCGAGGGGAGCAACCCCCGCCAGGTGTCTTCCGTGTCGGCCAGCACCACCGAGGCGAATTGACCCAGCCTGTCACTGACAGGACCGGTCTGTCCTAATTCCCGGACGGGACCATCCGGGATGGATTGCACGCTGTTCAGCATTTCAAGCAGAGTGAGTGGATTGGTGCCGGTGAAATAACTGACGGCCAGGACCAGCACGATCCCGCCGATCCCGATGCCGCCGATCCCGGGCGCTCCCATTCCACGGCGATCTTCGACATTGTCGCTTTCCCGCTGTCCTTCCCATCGCATGGCGCCGCTGTCCTCCGCCGCGCATCCCCTTCAAGATGGACAATACTGTGGCGCGGCTGCGATGTCCAGTGGCGAAGAAGCCGATAGGTGGAAGAAGGATGGCGGCGGCGTTCGTTCGTCGAACGCCGCCGCTCCGGTGAAGATTCAAGGAGTCGGTGAGGCGCCGTTGGCGTGCTGTTCCGCGATCTTGGCCAGGTCTCTCGGATAGAGGACAATCTCGATCCGGCGGTTGGATGCGCGTCCGGTTTCCGTATCGTTCGAAGCGTGAGGCTTCGTATCGGCATAGCCGGCCGCAGACATATGCTGCCGGTCTACGCCCCCCTGATCGATGAGATATCGCACGACCGTCGTGGCGCGCGCGGTGGAGAGTTCCCAGTTTGTCTTGAACTTGTCCTGCAGCTTGATGCTGATGGGCACGTTGTCGGTATGGCCTTCGATCCGGATCTGTTTATCCGTGACTTTGTTCAGGACGTCGCTGACCTGCTTCAGGATTTTCAGGCCGGCCGGTTTGATCTGAGCCTGCCCCGAGTCGAACAGCACCCGGTCGATCATATTAATGGTGAGCTGGTCTCTCACCCGTTGAATCGTGATATTGCCTTTGGCGATTTCATCCTTCAGCGATTTGGATAGTTCGTCCTGTGTGCGCGTCAGCCGCTTGATCTCCTCTTCTTTGGCTTGATGTTCCCGCGCCAGCCTGGCTTTCTCGGCTTCTTCGGCCTTCAAGCGCTCACGTTCCTGCTCGAGATTGGACGAAAGTTGCGCCCGTTCTTCGGCCAGGCGCGCCTTTTCCGCCTCTTCCGCCTTCAAGCGCTCGCGTTCCTGCTCCAGATTGGAAGCCAGTCTGGCCTGTTCTTCAGCCAGGCGAGTCTTTTCCGCCTCCTCCGCCTTCACACGCTCCCGTTCCTTCTCCAGATTGGAAGCGAGTCTGGCTTGTTCTTCAGCCATGCGAGCCTTTTCAGTCTCTTCGGCCTTCAGACGCTGGCGTTCCGCCTCCAGGCTGGACGACAATTGAGCCCGTTCCTGAGCCAGGCGTTCCTTTTCAGCCGCCTCGGCCTCCAGCCGACGGCGTTCCGCGTCGAGGTTCGAGGACAGTTGGGTCCGTTCCTGGGCCAAACGGTCCTTTTCGGCCGTCTCCGCCTGGAGCCGCCGACGCTCTTGATCGAGCGCTGCCGCCAATCGACTCTGTTCTTGGCGCAATTGTTCACGTTCTTTCGCCACCCGGGCCGCTTCCGCTTCCAATTCGGCGGCGCGCTTCTGGAGCTTCGAGATTTCACTCTGGGCGGACGCTGCGCCGTTGGTCAGCTCTTCCTTGTCCTTTTCGAGGCTGTTGACCTGTTCGGCTTGATCCGCTAATTTCTTTTCCAGCGCAGCGATCTGGTCGCGGACTTGGCCGAGTTCTCCTCCGAGTTGCGTCTTGTCCCTTTCCAAACCGTCGATCCTATTTTGCAAGTCGTTGGACCGGCCAAGAAGCGCTTCTCGTTCCTGGCTCAATGTGGCGGCTTGCTGCTCCGCGGTCTTACGCTGTTGCTCTTCCTTGCTCAGGCCTTCTTGAAGCGCGGCCACCTGCTGTTGAAGTTGTTCCGCTTGGGCCTGAGACTGCTTCTTCAAGGCGTCGAGCTCAGCCGCTTGCTTGGCCGATGTGTTCCTCGCTGCATCCAGGTCCGCCAATGCCTTAGTATGGGTCTCCTTGGTCACGCAACCGGCAGGTCCGATCATCAATAGGCAACCCACGGCGAGGCAACGAACGAATCGAGAATGATGGAAAAATTGCCGGATCATATGGCCTCCTTGAATGAGGATAACGGCTGGCCCTCGTGGAGCAAACTCAATGCCGATAGGGTGACGATACGGCGCTGACCGCTGCCGCATCAATTACACTTGGAGGCTGAAATATTGAGGAGTTCTAGAACGAAAGTAAAACGAAATAAAACGGTCAGGCTGATGAGGACTGTAGGTTGTAGGCAAGACCCTACAGTCTGTTCTCTTCGTCCGGCCCGGAAAGGATTATGTAAAATACGGGGCACAGGATATCCTGTGCCCCGGGTCGGACAAATTACTTGCCGCCCATCCCCTTCTTCTCTTCCTTCTTGTCGCCGTCGAGCTTGCCGCCGCTCATGTCCTTCTTTTCCTTCTGCTCGGCCGGATCCGCCTTGCTGCCCGCCTGATCCTTCTTCTCTTTCTGCTCGGCGGGGGTCGGTTCGCCTGCGAAGGATACGACGGTCCCGAATCCGAAGGTCAAAAATGCTGCAAGAGCGATCATGCTGGCAACGCGTGTCATGGCATCCTCCCTAAAGAGTGAAGTGGTGATTGAACGATAACAGCGACGGAGCCCTTCTCCGCGGTCGACAAAAACACATGCAGCAGAAGGCGGCGGGCTCTCGACAGTACCTAGAGCAAGCAGGGTGCCGAGCGTGCCGGCGTCGCGCCGAATAAATCGGAGTAGGAGTTGTTCCTATTGGAAGGATTTCTTGGAGAAGGCCGTCTCATGAATCCCTTCTAACTTTCCGCTCGTGAAGGTTTGTATGTATACGCCTGCATAGCAGTAATGTATGTCTGAGAATATGTTCAAGGGAATAGAACTAGGTGAACGACAGGTACGCTGACATGATCAAGAAGGAAGCCGTTACCATCATCTTCAACAAGCCCTACGGCGTCCTGCCGTGCTTTACCGATCCGGACAACCGACCGACCTTGGCGGATTTCATCCGACTCGCCCACGTGTATTCAGCCGGCCGTTTGGATCGGGACAGTGAAGGGCTGATGGTACTCACGTCGGACGGCGCATTGGCGCATCGGATTACGGATCCCGCGCACAAGCTCCCGAAGCGGTATGTCGCGCAGGTGGAACGCGTGCCGAACGAGCAGGCGCTGCAACGGTTGCGAAGGGGGATTGTCTTGGCCGGAAGGCGTACAAGGCCGGCCGAAGTCCAATTGCTTGCCGAGGCGCCGTCCCTTCCGAAGCGAGCGATTCCCATCAGGTTCCGCAAGACGGTGCCGACAGCATGGATCGAACTCGTCTTGCACGAAGGGATGAATCGACAAGTCAGGCGGATGACCGCCGCCGTCGGCCATCCGACCTTGCGCCTCGTGCGGATCGGCATCGGGCCGATCCGTCTGGGAGCGCTGGAGTCCGGGCAATGGAAACAATTGGACCAGGACGAACTTCGTGCACTCGGGTGGTGTTCGACAACCTAGAAGCCCATGCGACATATTGTTCACCGCGCTGCGATGCCTTGCCTACGATGATGCCGGCCCGTTCCTCTGCCACGGCGGGAAGCGCGTGCTTCCTGCTTGCTGTAGTCCTTGGTCTGGCGTCGGTGGATCTCGCCACGTTTCTGGTGCCGAACTCGCCACGGAGCGGCATGTCGGGAACGTGGGATCCCGTCAAGCTGGCATGGATTGCAGCCGGCTGCTTGCTCGCTTCAGGGTTGTGTCTGCTCAATGCTTGGGGACTTTTCAAAGAGGAATCCCGGCAGCGAACGTTCACCGACCACTGGTCGTCGGCCGCCATTGTGTTGTGGTGGGTGCCGGTCCTTCTCGGCCTTCTCGTGTTCTATCCGCTCCCGTATTTCAATCATCACATCGATAAGTTCATCGTGTCTCTGGCCGCCGTCGTTGCGTGGAATGTGTGGATGCTGGCTCATCCCACGAGCCTGAATCGCTTCCTTCATACTCGGGCCTTCGTGTGGATCCGGACGATGTTCATTAACGGGCTGATCGTGCTCCTCGTGGGGGAAGCCGCCATGCGATTGGCGGACCCGATTCTCGCCAAGGCCGGACTGTTTCTGTCATCGTCCGACACGCCGGGAGGAGGAATTCCGTTTCAGATCACTGATCCGACCGGAATGAGAACGAATTCCCGCGGCTTTCGGGATCGGGAGCGGTCGCTGACCCGCGGCTCCTCTGTACTCCGAATCGTGGCGCTCGGCGATTCATTTGCCTGGGGTTCGGGGGCGACGTACGACGAGGCGTTCCTCACTCTTCTCGAAGGGCGGTTGCAAACGGAACACGCCGGCGCTGAAGTCATCAACCTGGGATTGATCGGATATCAGCCGGAAGAGTACCTGGCGCTGCTCAAGAGCCACGGACTGGCGTACGACCCCGATGTCGTGCTGGTGAACTTTTTCGTGGGCAACGACTTCATGCCGGCGCAGGGCGAGCACATCGTCGTGGCAGGCCACCGCCATCGTGTCCATGTCGACGGCAACTGGTTCCACGATCATTTGTCGTGGGACCATTGGTATCTCTCGCATGATCTGCGCTACGCAATCTTGCTGGCGCAGGCCACATTCAAACGGGCGACGGGAGAGACCGAGCTCGGCATGTTCGCTGCTCCTTCCAACGGAAACGAGACAGGTAGAACGCCGGCGGCGTGGTCGGGATGGAGTCCACGGTATCTTCAAATGATCCAGGGAATGGGAGATCAATATCTCAAGCAGGGCTCGCCCGCGTTCGCGGAGCGCTGGGAGGCGACAAGGGACGTGCTCGACCGGATCGATGCCTTGTTACGCGAGCGATCCATTCCGTGGACGTTGATCCTGCTGCCGGCGGAAGAACAGGTGGATCACGAGCTCCAACGGCTTTACGTGCAGACGCGAAAAGGAGATGCCGAGGACTACGACTTCGGCAAGCCGCAACAGTTGTTGCTCGAGTGGGGAAAGGTTCATGACGTGCCGGTGATCGATCTCGCGCCTGCGTTTCGATCCGAGGCGAGACGCCGGCATCTCTACGTTGAGAACGACATCCACTGGAACCACGAAGGTAACGCGCTCGCCGCCGAGGTCATCTTCGACGCGCTTCGCCCGCTCACGGCGGGACCGCTCGCAGCGCAAAGATAAAAACGCTCAAGTGATGTTGGGCTCAACGGCTCTTGATCATCCGCCCGATGATCCCGATGCCGATGCCAAGAAGGACATACCCGATGAGGACGTTGATGATGACCGCGCTCTGGCTGGCCATGTTGGCCGGTTCGTAATCCACCAGCCCCAGCGCAGCGGTGACGTTCACGGAGTAATACAGGCCGGACCAGATCGGAATCCAGGCGGCCGGCGTGCCGCCTTCCATCGGTTTCAGCCAGCCCAATTGAAAGAAGGTTTCATAGAGCAGGCTGAACGTCAGGATCGTTCCGATGACCCAGATACTCCAGCGAGAGAAACTCGTGCCGTAGTTGCTGGTGGCCTTCCACGCCAACTGCGCCCAGGGATGTTTGCCCTGCATCTTCGCCCAGGTCACGCGGGCGTTCCGCTCGTTCAGATACTCCGCCTCCGACCAGTCCAATTCGCCCACTTCGGCAAAACAATGATTGGCGCGCGAATAGGATCGAACGGCGAAGTGCTGCAGATCGTGCCTGGCATCCTCGGAGTCGGCGGACCGCGCCGCGCGCTCCGCAAGTTTCCCGGCATTGGAATAGGCGCGCCCCGCTTGAGTGAGTTGGTCCAGCCGGTTGAGTTGGTAACCTGCCTGATGGTACGCCTTCGCCGCTTTCCCGGCGTCCCGGCTTTCGAGGAAATGGGCCGCCGCGAGATAGTAAAAGGCCGATTGCATGATGTCGGCTCGCGAATCTTGCCGGCCGGACATCTCGGCCTTCCGCAAGACTGCTTCCGCCGACTGGGTCGACTCCAGTTCGGACTCGCCTTGCTTGTAATACTCTTGCGCGAGGGGCTCGGTGAAGGTCTGTTCGGTCATCGGTCGGGCTCTTCCGGGTAGATGGGGTGCCATGTTACTCCAAAGACCTGTTGGCAGGAAAGGCCAGTCTGGCGCCGCAACAGCGGATTGGCAATCCGCAAGACGAGGCAGATGAATTTGTCTCCAGAAGTCCGCTCTTCTGTAAAAATTGCTCGGCGACTTTCTGAACCTGTCCATGTTGCGCCAGAACTTCATGGTTCAATTGGCGCATGGTGGTATCGGAAAACTTTCCCCTCAGTTCTTGCAACGCCGCTTCGAGCCGGGGCTCTCGGTTCAAAGCTCGCGCACGGACGACGAAGGCGGCGTGATAGGGTGGAAAGCTCTTCAGATCGTCCTCAAGCATGGTGACGTTCAACGAGAGAAGCAGCCCATCGGTGGAATTGGCGGCCACCATATTGACGTCACCCTGTTCGAGCGCCCGATAGAGCAATCCCAGGTCCATCACTTTCGGAGTGCCAGCGATAAGAAGGTGGTAGGTGCGTAAAAGATTCGGCAGTCCGTCGGGACGTTGCTGAAATTCATATCCCATTCCAAGGTGCCACGCTGTTCCTGACCGTGCCGCGTCCGTGAGCGAACGCACATGCAGGCGTTCCGCATCAGCCTTCCGGATGACCATGGCAAATGTGTTGTTGAACCCGAGAGGATCGAGCCAGCGCAGATCAAAGCGGCTGCCGTATTCACGACGGACGGTCTCGAGGAGACTGTAGGCGTCGGCGGACGCCGGGAAATTGAGGATCGCCGTCGCGCCCGTTCCCAAATATTCCGGATACAGGTCGATATCACCATTCATGATCGCTCGGTGAGCGAGCATGGTTCCACCAAGATTCAGCTTCCGCCCGATTCGATACCCAAGCCGGCGTTCGAGGTGTTGCGCCGCGATTTCACCAAGGAGCACCTGTTCGAGAAAATTCTTGGAACCGACCGTGATCGGCGGGGAGTCTCTTGAACAGCCGAATGCGAGCAGCGCAACGATCAGTGCCGCAACAATGTACGCTCGATCCATTCCAATCCTTGGTCCGCCGCAATGGCGATGAGTGCGGCGGGAATGGCGCCGGCCAACAGCAAGACCGTGTCCACCGCGGCCAACCCCCGAAAAATAAATACTCCCAACCCACCTGCGCCGATCGCCGCCGCGATCGTCGCCGTGCCGATTGTCGTAACCGTGGCGATCCGCACACCAGCCATGATCGTCGGGGCCGCAAGCGGCAGCTCCACATGCCACAGCCGTTCATGTCCGGTCATGCCGAGAGCCGTCGCGGATTCCCGCACACTGGCATCCACGCCTAAGATTCCTGTCACGGTATTGCGCAGCATGGGCAAGAGCGCGTACAGGACGAGGGCAATGATGGCGGTATGCGGTCCGATACCGCCGAGCAATGGAATGGGAATGAGAAATCCGAACAAGGCCAGACTCGGAATAGTTTGTATCGCGTTTGTCAGGCCGAGCATCCAGTTACGCCACCTCGGATGGCGGGTCAATGCGATGCCGAGAGGAATGGCCACCACGGCGGCGAGCAACATCGCCATGCTCACCAGGACGAGATGCTGGACGGTCAACGTGGCAAGCTCGTACAGCAGATCGGCCTGCATCAGACTTCGGGAGCTAGCAGGCATTCTCGAAACGCCCGTGCCTCGGCGGTCGGGGCTTTCATGAACGCCTGCCGCGTTCCGACGAATTGGATCGCGCCATCCACCAGGAGCGCAATGCGCGTTCCAAGGAACATCGCCTCATGCACATCGTGGGTGACGAAAATGGCGGTCTTTCCGAACTCCTGTCGCAACGCGACGAATTGTCGCTGTAACTCCAGACGGGTGACCGGATCCAGGCCTCCGAATGGCTCATCGAAGAGAAGCAAGGGCGGATCAGCGGCGAGGGCTCGTGCGACCCCGACCCGCTGGCGCTGGCCGCCCGACAATTGGTCCGGATAGCGGCCGCCGAATTCCCCGATGGGCAATCCGATCTTCTCGAGGAGCGCAGAGACGCGCGCCTGGATGTCGGCGGCAGGCCATCGCTCGAGGCGTGGGACCAACGCGACATTGTCCGCCACGGTGTAATGAGGGAACAGGCCGCTCTCTTGAATCACATAGCCGATGCGACGTCTCAGACGGACCAGGTCCCATGCCGTTGTGGCCCGGCCCTCCACGAATACTTCGCCCGCGGTCGGAACGACCATGGCGTTGACCATCTTCAATGCCGTCGTTTTCCCCGATCCGCTGCGGCCCAAGAGGACCAGCGTCTCTCCGGCTTCCACATCGAGATTGAAGTTCCGAAGTACGGTGCGTCGGGCGAAAGTGAGCGAGACATTCCGAAATGAGACAAGAGCCATGGCAGAAGAGGAGCTGGTCTAGACGGCGATCCACAGATTTTCGGCGAACGGCCATTCATGATCGACCCACTGTGCCGTACAGACAAAACCGGTACGCTCAGCCATTTCGTTGATCTCCTCTAGGCGGAATTTGTGACACGCTTCCGTCCAAATGGTTTCCCCTTCACGGAAGGTGCAAGCCAGCTCGGATGCGGGAATGGAGACTGATTGCCGGCATTTCGACCGGAGATGCATTTCGATGCGGCGCTCCTCTTGGTCATAGCGGATTTGATGGCTGAATTGCCCCAGCACGAAGTTTGCGCCCAATTCCCGGTTGATGCGAGCGAGCAGATTGAGATTAAAGGCAGCCGTAACGCCGAGGGGATCGTCATAGGCCAGGAATAGGGTCTCTGTCGGCTTCTCTAGGTCGGCGCCCAGCAGAAGGGCGTCTCCCGGTAACAGGCAGCGGCGGACCTCCTGGAGAAATTTTCCGGCAGCCGGACGATCAAAATTTCCCACCGTACTGCCGAGGAACAAGACCAGGAATGTTTGCCCTGGCTGACGGGTGGAAATCGCAGCGCGGAGACCTTCCAAATATGAGGCCTCCAACCCAACCAAGCTGACCGAACCCATGCCGGCGAATTCTTGCCGACACTTCAAGAGCGCCGACGCCGAGATGTCGATGGGGAAATAGACCAGCGCTCCACGACGGGTCAGGGCTTCAAGCAACCAACGGGTCTTACGGCCACTGCCGCTTCCCAGTTCTGCGACGATCAAAGACGACGGCAGGTATTCGAGGATCTGGTGGGCATACCGGCGAAGGAGACGCTCATCGGCTCGGGTCAGGCCATACTCGGGCAGTTCGGTAATCGCTTCGAACAGCGCGGTTCCTAGTTCATCGTAGAGATAAATGGAGGGTAATTCACGCTGCGGCTTGCTCAATCCGGAGCGAACGGACAGGGCAAACGCCTCCCCGTCCGGCGCGGCTGAGTGCGTGGGGCAACGCCTCTCAATGTTCAACACATCGAAAGCCGGCATAGACATAGCGATAGTCAGGCCGAAACCAATTGCGATACGATCGGCGCAGCAGACATGCTGCCGTGCGCGGCGAGCCGCCTTTCAGTACGTAGTGCTCGCCGTCAAAAAATGGCGTCGAGTAGCCGGGGTAGAAAGGAAACGGGCGAAAGCCCGGCAACGGCGTGAAGGGGCTTCTGGTCCATTCCCAACCGTTGCCGACGAGTTGGGCAACGCCAAATGCGCTCTCGCTCAGCGGGCTGGCTGTGACCGGAACGGGATTCCAGCGGTAAAAATTGAAGTTGCCATGCCGAGGATCGGGCTGGTCGTCACCCCAGGGGTAGCGGCGCTCTTCACCGTTAGACGTCCCATATGCCGCGCGGTGGAACTCCGCCTCCGACGGCAGCGACTTGCCGATCCAGCGAGCATAGGCCTGCGCTTCGCGGTAGGTCACGTACACGGGCCAATCCAAGGGCAACGGGATCTCTCTCGAGACAGTCCGCCAGGCCCATGTGCCATCGGGCTGGCGTCGCCAGAAGTGTGGAGGGTCGGCTCCTGCCTGCACGAACGTGAGGTATTGCCGATTGGTCACCTTGTGCTTGTCCATAAGAAAGGCGGGAACCTCGGCAATCTGCATCCCGAATTCATTATCCCATCCGAACTCGTCGGCTTCTAACTGGCCGGCATCGTTTACCTTACCGGTCTGGCCGAGCGTGGCCCTTCCTGCCGGGATCTCAATCATAGTCTCCACAGCGCCATTAGATGAGGAGCCGGAAGGTGGCAATTCTTCGTCCCGCGCAGGCAAGGGCTTCGCAAGATTATGCAGCAGGTAGGTAAAGGTTTCCGCGTGCATCAACCGGTGCTCGATAGCGACATCGAGCAAGACGGGGACCGTCTGATAAAGGACCTCATCCAGCCTGTGGCGAACCCGGCGAACATATGTTTGCACTTGCTCCAGAGACGGCCAATCGGATGGCTTATCCTCCGGGAGCTGACCGCTCTTAGGATCGATGCCGAAGGCAAAAAGAGTATCGAACGAAGGATGACAGGAGCCGATGCTCAGCTCCTTGCCGATGAGGTTCCAATCAAAGGCTTCGAGATGGCCCAGATAGAATAGGAGCCGGTGGCGCTCGGGGACCGGACGGCTATACCACGCGTCAGCGGGCACAAGGTCAAATAAAGCGTCCGTGCAATTCCGCGCTTCCGCCAGCGTTCCTTGCGCAACCATTGCGACGTTGCTGCGTAATGCCATATGGAGGAATGTTATGCCTCGCCCCGAATGATATGCAAGCCGCACGGTTTTCATGAGAGTCACCGCGTGAGTTTCTACGATGCGCGACTCATCCTGAATGTGCTACAAAAGTCTAGGACAGGTTGAGCTGGACGACAGAAGAAAAGGCCGTTCGCTCGAGGGGCTTCAGCCATGGCCGCGTCCGACCTGCACGCAGTCGCGTTTCCCACCCTCGATGACTCTCAAGTTGCCACGCTGTCCACATTCGGTACACATCGATCCTTGCATGACGGCGAATTCCTGTTCAAGGCAGGAGATCGTGAGTTCAGATTCTTCGTTGTCGAGCGTGGCGCAGTAGAGATCCTCGAACATTCAAGCGGCGAGGCCAAGACGGTCACCTTGCATGAGCGGCATGCGTTCGGAGGCGACGTCAGTCTCGTCACCGGCCGACCCGCGCTCGTGAGCGGAGTGGCGCGTGGTGAAACGGAGGTGTTCGAGATCGCGCGCGCTGAGCTTAAGCGCATCATGGCCGAGCGGCCGGCACTGGGCGACGTGTTGCTTCGGGCATTCATCGCCCGCCGGGAGCTGTTAGTCGCGTCTGACTTTCAAGGGTTACGCGTGCTTGGATCCGGGTCATCGCGCGATACATTTAGAATCCGAGACTTCCTCGCCAGAAATCAGGTTCCATTCACCTGGATCGATCTCGACCATGAATCGCAGGTCGACGAACTACTGCGAGGGTTTGGACTTACAGGAAAGGATACCCCCGTCCTGGTCTTCGGATCGGAGCCGTTGTTACGCAATCCCTCGACGCGGGCATTGGCCGAGCTCGTCGGCGTACGACCGCCTCTGCCTCAAAAGACATACGATTTAGTGATTGTCGGCGGTGGTCCCGCCGGCCTGGCAGCAGCCGTCTACGGCGCTTCCGAAGGGTTGGCGACCGTTTTGCTTGATGCGACGGCCCCGGGCGGGCAAGCCGGAACCTCGTCGAAGATTGAAAATTATCTGGGGTTCCCCACGGGGATTTCGGGCAGCGAATTGGCCAACCGCGCAATCCTTCAGGCCCAGAAATTCGGCACCCAGTTTTCCTCGCCGTCTCGAGCGACGCGCCTGGAGTCCGACGCCAATGTGCACCGTGTGTGGTTCGACGAAGACGGACAGCTCACCACTCGTTGTGTCTTGATTGCGACGGGAGCCGATTATCGCAAGCTGAACGTGCCCGGACGCGAAGCACTGGAGGGGTCCGGCATCTACTACGCGGCCACCGTCACCGAAGCGCAAATGTGCCGGGGTTCGGACGTGATCGTGGTAGGCGGGGGCAACTCCGCCGGTCAGGCCGCGATGTTTCTCTCCGAGCAAGCGCCGAAGGTGTACATCCTCATCCGCCATAATGACTTACGGAAGACCATGTCCAGCTATTTGGTGGAGCGGATCGAGAATGCCGGTAACATCGAGGTCCTGACTGACTCGGAGATTTCAGAAATGCTTGGCGACGGGAAATTGGAGGCCTGCAACATTACGAATTGCCGGACGGACGAAACGCGCACAGTGCAGACCCATGCCGTGTTTACCTTCATTGGCGCCGTCCCATGTACAGACTGGTTGCCCAAGGAAATCGAAACCGATTCCAAGGGATTCCTGAAGACCGGTCCATTAGTGGCGGGCTCGCCGTACTGGACGCTGAAGCGTGACCCCTTCCTATTGGAGACGAGCCGTGCGGGAGTTTTTGCTGCCGGCGATGTGCGGGTCGGCTCGACTAAACGGGTTGCCTCGGCAGTAGGAGAAGGAGCCATGGCGGTTATGTTCGTGCACCAATATCTGGCGTCTCGGTGAGGGATTCGGCTCCGAAGGAGGAGTACCATGGCCAAAGTCTGCACGCATCTCAATCAAATCAAGGAAGTTACGCCCAGTGCCGACGGATGCGAAGATTGCTTGAAGATCGGAGACGATTGGGTGCACCTTCGTCTCTGTTTAACATGTGGCCATGTCGGTTGTTGCGATTCATCCAGGAATAAACATGCCACCAAGCATTATCACAAGAGCCAGCATCCCATTATCAAATCGTTTGAGCCCGGCGAAAATTGGCGGTGGTGTTATCCGGACGAGCTGATGATGTAGGCATAACGCGCCGTCGACCTGCAGCCAGAGGGACCAATGCATGACTCATGACATATGGCCGGCGCTGCCGTTGGATGAATGGAGAGAGGACGCGACTTCGCTCGCGCGAGATCGCAGTTAACGACGTTCAGCCCGCCAACACGTCACGGGTGATGCCAAAACCAGATGGGTACATTCGGAGGTAGGTTGAGGATTCTGCCGAGCCGAGAACAAGGCTGGAGGCTTGTTCTCGGCGTCCACTTCTAGTGTCTCTTGAAGAACTGCACCGCCCGCTCATGCTTTTCCGCCGCCGCACGCGTCTTGAACGTTCCAAGATTTCGCCGCTTGCCGGTCTTGGCGTTTTTCTTCCGCGAGTATAAGCGGTATTGGCCGGAGGAGAGTTTCCTGATCACGGGTGGCTCTTCTTTCGTTTCTCAACCAGCAGGCGAGCAGAAATTCTTGACGCGCATCACTGGAAGGAGCGGGACCCACTTGCAGAAGCGAATGCTCAGAACTGCGTTTACTGAGTTTGCTTATCTCTTAACCAAGCGGTGCCCCGCTGCTGCTGACGTATGCATTAGCGCTTGCGTTTCTTGCCCAGCGAAAGCCCGCGTCCCGGTTTCGAGGGGGTTGCACAGATGTTCGATGTTCCGTTCGACCGACGGTCGGGATGGAACAAGTTTCTGTGCTAAGCGGGCTGAGCGTACGGCAAGCCAGCAAGCGCTAGCAACAGCGGAAGCAGAGCGGGGCGCGCACCTATCCTTCAGGTCGAACGAGGCTCGACGCTTTCCACGTCGGCGATGATGGTGTGCAGCCCGCTGGCTCCCGCCGGCTGCGGGCGGACGATCTCGGCGATCTGGAGCTGTCCCTTCGTGTCGGTGGCGCGCACGACGGTTTGGAATTTTCCGGGCTGCGGCGGCTTCCACGTGTAATTCCAGATGACCCATGAATAGGGAGACATCGGCGGTTCGATCCGGCACTCGTTCCACGTCCGGCCCGCGTCGAAGCTGATTTCGACCTTGCTGATGCTGTTCGGCCCGCCGAAGGCAATGCCCCGAAACTGTTGTTCCGGTCCCTTCAGCGTCTGATAATGGCCCGGTGAATCGATGCGCGAGAAAATCTTGATCGTACCGTCGTCCGTCCAGCCCTTCCGCTGCCAGTAGCCGAGGTAGTCGCCCGGATACACCTCGATCTCGACGATCCATTTCACGTTCTTGATGCCATAGAGTCCCGGGACGATCAATCGGACGGGGAAGCCGTGCTCCTTAGGCAACTTTTCGCCGTTCATCAGAAAGGCGATCATGACGTCGTCCTGCATGGCGCGCGTGAACGGGATGCTGTCGTCGTACCCGTCGATGCCGCGGAAGACCACGTCGCGCGCGATGTCTTCATCGGCGCCCGCGTCTTTCAACAGTTGCTTGAGCGAGATGCCGCGCCACGTCGCGTTCCCCATGCTGTCGCCGCCAGGCAGCGTATCGATGCACATCAGTGTGGATACTTGATCGTAGGAATCGCGGTTGAGAATGTCGCGCCAGCCGAGCGACATCGGCTTCTTCACTTCCCCTTTCACCGTGAGCTTCCATTGCTCGATGTTGACTTCGCGGGACATCGAGACGGCCGAGTCCGCATAGTTCACCACGTAGAACTTGGCGTTCGGCGTGAAGTAACTCGTGTCGCGAGGCGGCACGGCGAACATCCGGCCGAAGACGCCGCCGACGGCATCGCATCCCCCCGTCATGCCGGCCAGGGCGCCCAGACCCGCTGCTTTCAGTACGGTGCGGCGTGAGAACTTCATAACAGATGTAGTGATTATCGTACAGCGTCCGAGAGGATATCAACGTTCACCGCGTTCCCACCCTGGTAGTTTTGACAGTTACATTGACCGGTGGATATTGGTATGCATGTGTCGCGTTTGCGACGATGGGGAATGGCATGATGAGTCGCTGATCCGCCCCGCACTCTTCCATTCCAGTGCGCGACTGTAAGAATTCGAGAATAGGTTCAATGTCGTCAGAGCCACAGGCTTCTCCTGCTTCAGACTGTTCCGGCCCGGTCGGTACGCGGCGGCGGTTCTTCGAATGGGTCACCGGCGCCATAGCAGGATTGATCGGAGTTTCCCTCGCCGTGCCGTTGGTCGGTTACGTGATTTATCCGGCCTTCAGGCGGCGCACCCAATCATGGGTGGACGTGGCCGCCGTCGATGAATTGTCGGTCGGCAAACCCAAGCAATTGGATTATGTCGCGACCGTCCACGACGGTTATCTCGAAACGAAGATGCAAAAGGCGGTCTGGGCCATTCGGCAACAGGGTGGCCAGGTCACGGTGTTTTCCCCCATGTGCACGCACCTGGGATGCGGGTATCACTGGGACGGCGAGGCGCAACAATTCAAATGCCCCTGTCATGGCAGTGTCTTCGATGTGTCAGGGCGCGTGGTAGGCGGGCCGGCTCCCCGGCCGCTGGATGCGCTGCCGTCCAAAGTGGACAACGGTCGCCTTCTCGTCATGTACAAGGAGTTCAAATCGGGAGTGACCGGACAAGTTGAATTGTGAGCAGGCATAGCTCTGAAGGAGAACGGTTGCTCTTTATGAGGAGGCGATGATGAAGCCACATCTGCTGCTTCTGGCCGTTGTATCATGTGCGGCGGCGGTGACGGTGCAGGCCGCGCCGACGCCGCAGGGGAAGGGCGCACAAGGAAAGAGCGCTCCCGCAAACGCGCAATCCCAGGGACAGGCCGGCGCGGCGACGAAAGCGGTTCTGACGGATGCTCCCCAAGTGCCGCCGCGCATCACGCGGAGTCAACCAAGTAAGGTCGTCGTCGATCTCGAGGTCACCGAGGTGACCTTGCCGATCTCCGACGGAGTGGACTACACCTTCTGGACCTTCGGAGGAAGGGTTCCCGGAAAATTTATCCGGGTGCGCCAAGGCGACACGGTCGAGTTTCATCTCATGAACCATCCGGACAGCCGATTCCCTCATAACATCGATCTTCACGCCGTCACGGGCCCAGGCGGTGGGGCAGCCAGCAGTAACACTCCGCCCGGTCATCAGACGCAATTCACGTTCAAGACTCTCAATCCCGGGCTCTACGTGTATCACTGCGCAACCGCTCCGGTCGGAGAGCATGTCGCAAATGGGATGTATGGACTGATCCTCGTCGAGCCGGCCGGCGGTCTGGCTCCCGTAGACCGTGAGTACTATGTGATGCAAAGTGATTTTTATACGACCGGCAAACATCGCGAAAAAGGGCATCAACCTTTCGATTTGGAGAAAGCGGTCGAAGAGCATCCGACGTATGTCGTCTTCAATGGGTCCGAAGGATCATTGCTGGGTGAGAAGGCCCTGAAGGCGAAAGTCGGAGACCGCATCCGGCTTTTCGTCGGGAACGGCGGACCCAACCTGGTCTCCAGTTTCCATGTCATCGGCGAAATTTTCGACCGCGTCTATGCGGAAGCGGGAACCAAATACTCGGAACACATTCAAACCACGCTCGTGCCGGCCGGAGGGGCAGCGATCGTCGAGTTCAAGGTCGATGTGCCCGGCTCGTACAAGCTCGTGGACCATTCCATCTTGCGTGCCTTCAATAAAGGCGCTCTTGGAGAGCTGAAGGTGGAAGGGCCGGAGAACAAAGGGACGTACTCCGGGAAGCAGTCGGAAGGGGAATATCATCCGACCGCACGCCCTGTCGCGCAAGCCGCGCCTGCGATGCAGGCGAAACAGTCCGGGGCCGGCGGCGAAACTCTCTATAAGACCTATTGCGTGGGTTGTCATCAACCGGAGGGTCAGGGGATCCCCGGGACATTTCCCCCACTCGCGAAATCGGATTACTTGAGCAATGCCTCTCGCGCGATCGAGGCAGTCCTGAACGGGTTGAACGGACCCATTCAGGTGAACGGCCAAACCTATAATGGAGTGATGCCACCCATGGGGCATCTCAAGGATGACGAGATCGCGGGTATTCTCAGCCACGTCATGAGCTCCTGGGGCAACCAGAGCGGCGCTGTCTCGACAGCGGACGTGGCCGCCGTGCGGGCGAAGACCTCCCACTGATGATGAGGCGCCTCATGCAACACGTGCCGTGTGCGATGATTCATGCGGAACGATGATGGCGTCGCGTATCTATACATGGCTCGACAGCCGCCTCAATCTGAAAGCCGTCGAACATTCGCTGTTGGATGAACCGATTCCGGGCGGGGCGAGTTGGATTTACGTCTTCGGCTCGGCCACGCTGTTTCTCTTCGTTCTCCAAGCTCTCACCGGAATGTTTCTGGCGATCTATTATGCGCCGACGCCGGATCATGCCTATGACAGCGTGCAGTTCATCGAGAATCAAGTCACGTTCGGTTGGTTCGTCCGGGGACTCCATCACTGGGGCGCATCCGGCATGGTAATCGCGGTCGGCCTGCATATGCTCCAGGTTTTTCTGTACGGAGCGTTCAAACCGCCGCGGGAGCTCATGTGGATGGTCGGCGTGGTGCTATTGCTGCTCGTCCTGGGTTTTGCCTTCACCGGATATCTCTTGCCGTGGGACCAAACCGCGTACTGGGCGACGCAGGTCGGCATCAATATGGTCGGGACGGTTCCTCTGGTCGGCGATTTTCTCGTGAAGGTCATGCGCGGAGGAGAGACGTTGGGCGCTTTGACGCTTTCGAGATTCTTCGCGGTGCACGTCCTCTTTCTTCCCGCCGTCATCATCATCGGCATCATGCTGCATCTGTTCATTCTGCGGCGGGTGGGGCCGGCCGGTCCCTGGGACGACCGAAAAGCCGCGGCCATGAGCGAAACGTTCCATCCGCGGCAAGTCTACATGGATGCGGTGGTGATGTTGGTCGTCTTCGGAATGCTCGCATCGTTGGCGGTGCTCGTGCCGTTTCCGCTCGCCGATAAAGCGAATCCATCGGACACGAGTTTCGTGCCCGTGCCGGAATGGTATTTTCTCTTCTATTATGAATTGCTCAAGCATGTCCATGGACCGCTGGAACCCTTTGCGACCTGGGTCTTGCCCATCATCGTGGTGTCGGTCATGTTGCTCTGGCCGTTCCTCGACCGGCAAAAAACCGTGCGGGCTCCCGCGTCGCGACCTGCGGGGATGGCGCTGGGCTTGCTGTTCCTGGTCGTCGTGTTTTCGCTGCTTGGTGTTTCGCTGAAGAATCTGTATGGAGTGAAGCGAGCAGATCCCGCGGTCGCGCACGGCCAGGAACTGTTCACGAAGCTGGGCTGTACAGGATGCCACCGAATTCATGGAACCGGCGGGGCGATCGGGCCGGATTTGTCGTATGTCGGCGATGAACGTCCCGATCGGGAATGGCACCTCAAGCACTTCCGCGATCCGCAATCGGTGTCGCCGGGATCGATCATGCCGAAGTTCCCGTTGACGGATCAAGAACTCCAGGAACTCACGAGCTACATGTTGAGCCTCAAAAAGTCTGCGTAGCTCCCAAGGGGTTGCTCTCTTGGTACCGCGCAGTTTCATTGTGTCGTTCCCGCGAAGTTTACCGGTGAGGGAGAGTACGGCAGGGAAACCCTCGATGGCCCGTACGGGGCTTGACGCTTCGATCGGGCCGATTGTATAAATAATCCCCTTCCGGAAGAGAGAAGGACTTGCCATCTTGGCGCGGTCAGGCCACGCAAATTCCCTCTCGCTGCCCGTTCATTTCCTTCTCGTCCTGTGTCTCTTAAATGCCGCCGCGTCCGGCTGCGATCGCAAGGAAGCAGTCTCGGCTCCGGCGCCCGAAGTCATGGTGACGGAGGTGGTCCAGCGCGACGTTCCCGTGATCGCCGAGGGCGTAGGGACGATGGCGGGCACCATCGATGCCCAGATCCGGGCCAAGGTTCAAGGTTATCTTCTTTCACGCAATTACACCGAAGGTGCGTTTGTAAAGGCCGGCGAGCTGTTGTTCAAGATCGATCCGCGGCCGTATCAGGCTTCCTATGATCAGATGAAGGGCGAGTTGGCTCGGGCCGAGGCCACGTACAAGAAGGCGCAGCTCGATGTCGCGCGGGATACGCCGCTGGCCAAACAAGGAGCCGTGAGCCAAAAGGAATTGGACGATTCCATTCAAGCGCATGCCGCGACGAAAGCGTCGGTCTTTGCGGCCAAAGCGAATTTGGACAAAGCCAAGCTGAATTTGGACTGGACGAACATCGAGTCCCCGATCGCCGGAGTGACCGGCATCGCGAACGCTCAGATCGGTGATCTCGTCATGGAGAACACGGTACTGACGACCGTGTCTCAGGTCGATCCGATCAAGGTCCTGTTTCCCATCAATGAGAAGATGTATCTCCAGTTTGCCGAACGAATTCAAAAGGCCGTGGCCGATCCCCGGGGGGACAACCCGAATAGGCCCGAACTCGAACTGATTCTGGCGGACGGTTCCGTCTATCCGCATAAAGGGAAGGCGTCGCTTCCCGATCGGCAGATCGATGTGAAAACCGGCACGATCACGATCGTCGCCTACTTTCCCAACCCCGGCAATGTCCTGCGACCCGGTCAGTACGCGAAAGTGCGCACCGTCATCGAGAAGCTGCCGGGCGCTCTGGTCATCCCTCAGCGTGCCGTCCAGGAACTCCAAGGCATGTATCAAGTAGCCGTGGTCGAAGCCGAAAACAAAATCGCGATCCGTACGGTGAAGCCGGGAGTCAGGATCGGGACGCAGTGGGTCATCACCTCCGGTCTGAAACCAGGCGAGCAGGTCGTCGTCGAAGGCTTGCAGAAAGTCCGTAGCGGCATCGTCGTCTCGCCCAAACCCGTCCCCGCAGAGCCCACTCCCGCGCTCACCGAGCCGCAGACGCCCGCCCCGTCGAAACCGCTCGGAACCTAGCGCGATGTCCAGGTTCTTCATCAATCGTCCGATCGTCGCCATCGTGATCTCGGTCATCATGGTCATTCTCGGCGTGATCGCCATGGTGCAGCTTCCGATCGCGCAATTTCCCAACATTGCGCCTCCGGAAATCATGTTGCAGGCCACCTATGTCGGAGCCGACGCGGTGACCCTGGAGAAGTCGGTCGCCACTCCCATCGAGCAGATGATGAGCGGCGTGGACAACATGATCTACATGTATTCGGTGAATGCGAACAACGGCCAGATGACGCTGCGGGTCGACTTCGACATCAACACGAGGCCGAACGACGATCAGATCCTGGCGCAGATGCGGTACGATCAAGCGCAATCCCAACTGCCCGCCGACGTGAAGAACTTCGGCGTCACGGTCAAGAAAGCCACCACGAGCCCGCTCGCGTTGTATTCCCTGTACTCACCGAACGGCACGTACGATGCCACGTTCCTGGCCAATTACGGCTACGTGAACATCAACGATCCCATGACCCGTGTGCCGGGCATCGGTCAGGTGCAAATCTTCGGCGCCGGGCAATACGCGATGCGCTTCTGGGTGCGGCCGGATCATCTTGCCAAATTGGGCATCACGGTCACGGAGATCTTGAACGCCATCAAAGCGCAAAACACCGTGAATCCCGCCGGTCAGGTGGGCGCCGAGCCGGTGCCGCGGGGTCAGGAGTTTACGTACAGCGTGAGATCTCAGGGGCGGCTGGAAAGCGAGGAGGAATTCGGCAATATCGTCGTCCGCGCCAATCAAGATGGATCCATGGTCCGTTTGAGGGACGTCGCCCGGATCGAGCTCGGCGCGCAGATGTACAACATCATCGGCCGAATGAACGGGAAGCCCGCGGCCCTGATCGCCATTTATCAACTTCCGGGATCCAACGCGATCCAGACGATGGACGCCGCGACAAAATTGATGGAGGAGATCAAGTCGCGATTCCCCCCCGATCTCGACTATGTCGTCTCGCTCGATACGACGGAGGCGGTGCGCGAGGGGATCAGCGAGATCGTTCACACGCTCGTCGAAGCGCTGGTGCTCGTCATCATCGTCGTGTACATCTTTCTCCAAGGCTGGCGTGCCACGTTGATCCCCTTGCTGGCCGTACCGGTTTCGCTGGTCGGCACGTTTACGCTCTTTCCTCTGTTGGGATTTTCGATCAATACCCTCTCGCTCTTCGGCCTGGTGCTGGCCATCGGGTTGGTCGTGGACGACGCCATTGTCGTCGTCGAAGCAGTCGAGCACCACATCGAGCATGGGATGACGCCCAAGGAGGCAAGCCTGAAGGCGATGGAGGAAGTGTCGGGCCCCGTCGTGGCCATCGGGCTGATTCTTGCGGCGGTCTTTGTTCCGACGGCCTTCATCCCCGGCATCACGGGCCGGCTCTACCAGCAATTCGCGGTGACCATTGCACTGTCCGTCGTGATCTCGGCCTTCAACGCGCTGACGCTGAGCCCCGCGCTTTCCGCCTTGCTGCTCCGGCCGAGACGGCCGTCCCGCGGTCCCCTGGGACTGTTCTTCGGGTGGTTCAATAAATGGTTCGGACGCGCCACGGATGGGTACGTGAATATCTGCGGCCATCTCATTCGGAAAGCCGGCCGCTCGATGATCTTTCTCCTCGCGGTGGCCGTTGCGGCGGGCTGGCTCGGCCTCCAATTGCCGAGCGGGTTTCTCCCGATGGAAGATCAAGGCTATGTCTATCTGAACGTCCAACTGCCCGACGCGTCCTCGCTCCAGCGAACGGATGAAGTGTGCAGGAAGATCGAGGCGATCTTACAATCGACGCCCGGCGTGCAGTACACCTCGACGGTGGTGGGTTTCAGTCTCTTGAGCACGGTCAGCACGACGTACAACGGATTTTTCTTCGTCACGCTGGCGCCCTGGGGCGAGCGTAAGAAACCCGAGGAACAGCTCCTTGCCATTTTCAAAAGCGTCAACGCGCGTCTTGCCGAACTGCCCGAGGCCAAGGCATTTCTGTTTCCGCCCCCCGCGATCCCCGGCGTCGGCACATCCGGCGGCGTGTCGTTCGTGTTGGAGGATCGCTCGGGACGAGACATCCGGTTTCTCGCCGACAATACCCAAAAGTTCATGGAGGCGGCCCGTCAGCGCCCTGAAATCGCCCGCGTCGATACCACATTCATTCCCGGCGTGCCGCAGGTGTTCGCCCGGGTGGATCGCGAAAAGGTTCTGAAACAGGGCGTCAATCTCTCCGATGTCTATCAGACGCTGCAGTCGTTTATGGGCGGGGTCATGGTGAATTTCTTCAACCGGTTCGGTCGCGTCTGGCAGGTGTATCTGCAGGCAGACGGCGACTTCCGCACGCAAGCCGAGAATGTCGGTGAATTCTATGTCCGGAACGCCAACGGCGACATGGTGCCGCTGTCGACGCTGGTGACCATGGAAACGTTCCACGGCCCCGAGTTCACGATGCGCTATAACGAGTATCGCTCGGCACAGCTCATTGCCGGGGCGGCGCCCGGCTACAGTTCCGGTCAGGCCATGAAGGCGATCGAGGAAGTCTTCGCCGACACCATGCCGGTCGGAATGGGGCTCGACTACATGGGCATGTCGTTTCAGGAAAAAGCCGCCGCGGAAGGGGTCCCGGCGAGCGTCATCTTCGGGTTCTCGTTGCTGTTCGTCTTTCTGATTCTCGCGGCGCAGTACGAGAGTTGGGCGCTGCCGTTCAGCGTGCTGCTCGGTACGCCGGTGGCGGTCTTCGGCGCGTTCGGCGCCTTGTGGGTGCTCAAGCTGATCGCTCCTCAGGCGAGTGAAAACGACGTCTTTACCCAGATCGGATTGGTGATGCTCATCGGATTGGCGGCCAAGAACGCGATCCTGATCGTGGAGTTTGCCAAGGTGGAGTATGAGGGAGGCAAGACGTTGATCGATGCGGCGCTTGCCGGAGCGCGGCTGCGGCTTCGCCCCATCCTCATGACGGCCTTTGCGTTCATCCTCGGCGTCGTTCCCCTCGTGCTTGCGACGGGGGCCGGCGCACATGGACGGGTCCTTCTCGGCCTCGCGGTCTTCGGCGGCATGCTGGCTGCGAGCATCATCGCCATTTTTCTCATTCCCGTCACCTTCTACGTCGTCGAGCGGTTGGTCCATCGAGGGCTACCAGAGCCTATGCCGGTGCAGGTTGCCGCACCGGGCTCTTCCCTGAGATCAGGGGATGGTGAAGTGTCCGGGGAAAGCGCGCGCCCGGCACTGGCGCCGAGTCATGCTCGTGAGGGAGGGACTTACGGAGGAGGACACTGAGATGCGACAAGACCATTGCGCCAGAGGACGGAAAGGGCATCTCGCAGCGCTCTTGTTGCTCGGATTTCTCTGTGGCGCATGCAAGATGGGTCCGGATTATGTCCGTCCGGAAACTCAGACGGCCGATTCCTGGCGCGTGCCGAGCTCGACCGCCGAGTCCATCGCCAACATGCCGTGGTGGGAGCTGCTCAAGGATCAGGAACTGCAGCATCTGATCAAAATCGCCTTGGTGGAAAATCAGGACGTGCGTACCGCCGTCGCGTCGATCGAACAGTATCGGGCGCAGCTCGTCATGACGCGATGGGACCTGGCTCCCTCATTGTCCTACGGCGGGACGGCGTTCCTGTTCCAAACGACCGGCAATGCCACCACGATTCCCGGCGGAGGCGGCGCCATCGTCATTCCCGGACAGGGCAGCACGAGCGGGACGACGTTTTCGAACACGATCGGCTTCGGGAGTTTGAAATGGGAACTGGACGTATGGGGCCGCCTTCGCCGGGCCGTTGAATCGTCCGAGGCGCAGATGTTTGCGCAGGAAGAAAACCAGCGGGCGATCGTCTTAAGTCTGGTCGGCAACGTGAGCGAAGCCTATTTTGCTCTGCGCTCGCTGGATCTCCAGGTCGAAATCACCAAGCGCACGCTGAAATCCTGGGAGGAATCGGTCAGGCTGTCCCAGCTTCGATACAAGCAGGGATACATTCCCAAGCTGGATCTCGATCGCTTCGAGGCGGAACGAGCCGGCACGGCCGCCAAGCTGGCGGAACTCGAAAAGCAAGTGGTCCAGAAGGAAAACCAGCTCAGTGCGTTGTTGGGTCGAAGGCCCGCCCAGATTGCTCGCGGCCTCACATTGACCGAACAACCGATGCCGCCCGAGGTGCCTCCGGGTCTGCCGTCCGAGCTCTTGCAGCGCCGGCCGGATCTCCAGGAAGCGGAGCAGATGCTCGCGGCCGCGACTGCCGGTGTCGGCATTGCGCAGGCGCAGCGCTTTCCCCAATTCGCGTTGAACGGCACCTTGGCGGGAGCGCATGCGAATCTCAACGGATTTTCACCCGGTCCGCTGTTTATTCAAAACATCGGCGCGCAACTGGCAGGACCATTGTTAAACGCGACCGCCTTGGGATATCAGGTCACGGTCAATGAAACCAAGGCTCGCCAAGCGGCGCTCCAATACGAGAAGGCCATCGTGAATGCATACAAAGAAGTGGAGGATGCGCTGATTGCCGTGCAGAAGACGCGTGAGCAACGAACGGCGCAAGAGGAGCAGGTCAAAGCCCTGCAGTCGGCGTTCCATCTGGCCGATCAACGCTATCAGGGAGGGCGGGCGAGTTATCTCGATGTGTTGACCAGCCAGCGAAGCCTCTTCGAGTCCGAACTGGCCCTCGCGAAGACGATGCAGGTCCAACTGGTGTCCGTCGTCGAGCTCTATAAAGCGCTGGGAGGAGGATGGTCGGTGCAAGACAATCCTCAGGGCAATCTCCCCGATTTACGCAGCGCGCGCCTCAAGCATTGAGGATTCGAATCATCATCCTCCATCGTTCCATGTCTCCGAATCACCCGCCGCATGCGCCCGTATAATTGCCCGTCCATTCTCCGACCGATGATCCCCTGTCAGAACTGACAGTGTCATTGAAACACCGGCTGTGTATCATACGCGCTGATTTGACGATGGGCCTGGGGCAGAGGCGCGCCATGATGCAAAAGAACCTCAAGAAGGAGCGATCATGATCAGAATGCATACGGTGCTCATTATGGGTCTCGCTGCAACCCTTTTCATCGTGAGCCAGATGGCCATGCCTGGTCCCATGTTCTCTGCGGAAAGTACCCCCAACACCGACTTTGAGCTGCTGCGTTCGGACATTCGCACGAAGAAGATGACGTTGCTCGCGGAACAGATGGAATTCTCCGGCAAGGAGGCCGATGCCTTCTGGCCCATCTATAGAAAATATGAGGTGGAGCTTGCCGCGATCAACGACCGGAAGGTGGCTCTGCTAAAGGAATATCTGCAGGCTCATCAAACGCTCGACGAGACGAAGGCGAATGAGATCGCAAACGGCGTGTTCGAAGTGGATCAGAAAACGCTCGACCTCAGAAGGAAATACTTTCAAGAAGTGTCGCAGGCGGTCTCGGCAAAGACCGCCGCCAGATTTCTCCAGCTCGAGCGGTGGCTCCAGCAACTGGTGGATGTACAACTGGCCTCGGGGTTTCCGCTGATCAAGAAATAGGGAGCGAAACGCTTGGGGAAGATATGCTGTTGTTTGGGGTGCGCGATGATGCTCGGTCTGGTGAGTGGCCTGGCGCTGTTGTCTTCTGCATGGGCGCAACAACAGCCAAGCGGGGAAGAGGCTGAAGATGCCGCCTCCGGCCGGCCTGAACACGAGGCGTCTGGCAATGAACTCGGAAACGACATGAATGATGGAGGGGAAAGCACCGGGAAGCGACCCAGATTGCTTCCACCGAGGCTCCGGCCCAAAGAGCTCACTCCGGAGGAATTGGAAGAGGCCGAGCGCCTGAGGAGATTGGGGGCAAAATACGGGACCGATCCGACGGCGATCATCGGGCGGATTCAGCTATCGAGCCAGTATTTCGACCTTCGTCAAGGAGCGCAGGCGACCGCGTCGACCGCGCGCATGGACGTTCCGTTCAGGGGCAATTATCTGGTCCGAATCGATATGCCGTTTCTGAGGACCCTCGATCCGAACACTCCGGGCGCCGGCAACAGGAAAGGCGCAGGCGACTTGGCCGTGACGGCCGGATGGCGAGCATACAATACGCCGGAATATGCCGTGCTTGCGGGCGCGATCGGCACGTTTCCGACCGCCGACGATACCGCGCTCGGGCTCGGGAAGTATACGGTCGGTCCGGCGCTGGCGACCGCCCGGTTTATTCCTCGATGGGACTCCTTCCTGATCGGCCTGTTGCAATATCAAACGTCGGTCGGCGGCGATCCGGCGCGAAAGGATTTCTCGTTCTTCAGTTTTACCGCGCAGGTCAATTCATTTTGGGCCGAACGATGGTGGTCCGTCGCCCAAGCGCTATTCCAGGTCGATTTCGAGCGCAGCGGAAAAAGCAGCATGGCGCTGGAGCTCGAGGTCGGTCGGAATCTGGTGAGGACCTTGGGCGTGTATGTCAGGCCCGGCGTCGGAGTGTGGGGACAGTCGCTGGCCGGGACGTATCAGTGGAACGTTGAAGCCGGGGTTCGCTATATGTTCAGGAGTTTCTAGATCTCAACGACTCATCGGAATGATCCGACAGATGGATCCGATCTTGTGTCTCTTCCGCCCGCTAGAGTACTCTAATCCACATTTTTACTAAGGGTCGGGTATGCAGACGATCCTGGACATTGCGATCCCAGCCGTCGCGTTTCTGATCATGCTCGTGGTGGGACTCGATTTGACGGTTCAGGACTTCAAACGTCTCGCAAGGATTCCCAGAGTCGCGATCGCAGCCATGCTGGGACAGATCGTATTGTTGCCGGCGGCGGCCGCCGTGTTGGTGCGTACTCTTCCGCTGAAACCGCATATTGCCACCGGCCTCTTGCTGATCGCCGCCTGTCCCGCCGGGGGGCTTTCCAATTACTACACGTATCTTGCCGGCGCCAATACCGCGCTCTCGGTTACGCTCACGGCCGGGTCGTGCTTGGCCGCGCTGGGAACCATGCCGCTGGTTATGGTGCTGTACGAGGCGTACCTGGGACAGGCGGCTGATGTGCAGCTACCTGCAACCCGCCTCATTGGTCATCTCGTCCTGATGCTCGGTCTTCCTGTGCTGATCGGGATGGCCGTCCGCCGCCTGTATGCGGATTTTGCGGCACGACATGAGCGAGCATTCCGGCTGGTGAGCGTAGTCGGGCTGGCGGCGCTCGTCGGGTACGTGGTCTTCGAAGAAGGCGCGCGAGTATGGGACAACGTTACGGAAACCAGTGTGGTCGGCGCCGCATTCGTGTGCGCGGCGATGGCTCTTGGATATCTGGTTGGATATCTTTCAGGGGGCGGTCCGGGAGAACGGTTTACGTTGCTCATCGAATTTGCGGTACGAAACGTTGCAATCGCAACGGCGATGGCCGTCACCGTGCTCGGGCACATTGAATTCGCCGCGTTGGGTGCCGCCTATTTTTTGATCGAGGTGCCCATTCTTTTTGCAGCCGTCGCCTGGTTCAGGTACGTCTCCGCCCGTATGCTCTATCTTTCAACAGAGGCACCGATGTCATGATCGGGCATGGCTCGTGACGCCCCACTCCCGGGACTGGATGGACCGTAAGCCGACACAGAGCCGGTCGAAACACATGGGTCCGAGGAATGACCGGCGGCCTCTTTCACGCACGCTCCCCACGCCGGATGTTCCTCGTCACGACGAAGCCGGTCTTTTCGAAGATCTCATCTTGGAGCTGTCCAGCGGTTTCGTCGACATCCCGCTGGAGCAAGTGGATATGAGCATCACCGATGCCCTGCGGCGTCTGGTGGAAGTTCTGGGTGCAGACCGCAGTACGCTGGGATCGCTCGGGAACAACGGCACGCAACTCTTAGTGACGCATTGTTACGCGAGGCCGGGATTTCCCACGTTTCCTCTTGCGGTGATGACGCAACAGTTCCCATGGTTGCTGGACAAGCTCAGACGGGGAGAAACCGTCATCGTCACAGACCCGCAAGCCTTGCCCGCCGAGGCGAGAGTCGAGCGCGAATACTGCCGGCGACAAGGCTTTCAGTCCTGCGTCACAGTCCCCCTGTCGGACAAACAATCCCGCTTCATCTCCGTCGGGTCGTTTACCAAGAATCTGCCCTCTTCGGATATCGAAAAATCCGTCCGCCTCTTCGGCACCTTGCTGGCAGGCGTACTGGCCCGTAAACAGGCGGAGCAGGAGCGCATGGCCGATGTGCATCGTCTGCGCGTTTTTCTGGAGACCACCAGCCTGATTCCTTGGGAGGCCGAAACCCGGACGTGGCAGATTCGGTACATCGGCCCGCAAGTCGTCACGCTGCTCGGATATCCGGTTGAGAATTGGTTTGAGCCCGGTTTTTGGCCGTCGCGTCTTCACGCGGAAGATCGACCGGGTGTTTTGGAGCAATGCCGGGACATCGTCAAATCGTATGATCGTGGTGAACTCGAATATCGCATTCGCGCGGCCGACGGTAGATTCGTGTGGGTGCACGATCTCGTCAGCGTCATACGGATCGCCGGGAGGACGGAACTGCTGCGTGGATTCATGCTCGACATCACAGTGAAGAAAGAGGCCGAGCAACGCTTGCGGCAACTGAGTCGACGCCTGATCACGGCACAGGAGGAGGAACGGCATCGCCTCGCCCGTGAATTGCACGACGACCTGTGTCAACGCCTCTCTCTGTTGGCGGTCGAATTGGATTTGCAGTCTCAACGTACGTCTCCGGATCGGTGCCGCCATGCCGGCATGCTGGCCCAGCAGGTTCGCAGCCTGAGTTCCGACGTGCAGAAGCTCGCCCATGGGCTGCACCCTGCAACGCTTGACCGGTTGGGATTATCCGCCGCACTGCGTGCATTGTGCCGGGAAGTCGCCCGTGTACATTCCATCAGAGTCGAGTGCGCTATCGACGATATGCCGAACAATCTGTCGGCGACATATGCCTTGTGCTTGTACCGCGTCGGACAAGAGTGTGTGCAGAATGCCCTCAAGCACGGCGGAGCGGACGAGCTTCACGTGGCGCTGAAGCAATCCGGGAGAGAAATCCGTCTCTCCGTGCGGGACAATGGAAAGGGATTCGACCCTGATTCTGAAGCCAGCCGTAACGGATTGGGCATCATCGGCATGAAAGAACGACTTCAGGCCTTGTCCGGCACGGTGTCGTTGAAATCCAAGTCCGGCGAAGGAACCCGAGTCGAAGCCCGGCTACCTTGGAAGGCGGGGAAAAACGAGACGGAGCGTCGAACCGGCATGTCGCCTGTTCATGAGAGATGATCATGCCGAGCCAGAGTGAATCAACGAAGGAGGAGGACATCATGATACGCAGAAGGATGCGTGTACAACTTGCGGTGTTCGCGACCGGCGGATTGCTGGGAGCGCTCTTCTCGAATCCCGCCTTTTCGGCGGATGCGGCATCGCAACAGCAATTGGTGGACAAGGCGACGTTGACCGTCGAGGCATTTGCGGCGGATGATGGTATGAAAGGTTCGTTGAAGCAATTGGGTGAAGATGCCAAAGCTCTCTTCGTCATTCCGCAATTCATGCGGGGCGCCTTCATTTTTGGCGGTGCGGGCGGCAGCGGCGTACTCATGGTCCGTGACGAGAAAACGGGCAAATGGGGAGAGCCGATCTTCTACAACATCGGATCGGCGAGCTTCGGTCTGCAAATAGGAGCCGACGTCTCCGAGATGCTGTTGGTCGTCAGAACACAGAAAGGGCTGGAAGAGTTTTACACGAATGACTTCAAGCTTGGAGCCAATGTCGGCATCGCGGCCGGTCCTGTGGGAGCGGGGGTGTCGGCAAAAGGTGTTTCAGCGGATATTGTTTCTTACGCGAAAAAGAAAGGCGCGTTTGCCGGGCTCGCGCTGGACGGAGCGTTGATTTCGGTGTCGAACGATGCGAACGCAGCCTATTATGGGAAATCCGTCCGTCCGATCGATATTGTGGTGAAGAAAGAAGCGGCGAACGACCAGTCGCTCAAACTTCGCAATGCAGTCGATACGCTGATGAAATAGAAGATCGATCGTAAAGATCGTATTGGCTCCAGACGTCGACCGGCGGCGCTACTTCAGCGCTTCGGCGCCGCCGACGATGTCCATCAATTCCTTCGTGATCGCGGCCTGCCTGGTCTTGTTGTAGTAAATCGTCAGTTTCTTGATGAGCTCGCCGGCGTTGCGGGTGGCGCCGTCCATCGCGGTCATGCGGGCTCCTTGTTCGGCGGCCGACGACTCCAACAGAATCCGGTAGGACTGGACGTGAAAATTGCGATGTAAGAGCTGTTCGAGCAGTTCGTCTTCGCTTGGCTCGTAGAGATACCCTCCCGGGACGGACTCAGTCAGGTGATCGCTGTCCTTCACGTCGGAGACTTCCACGACCCAGTCGAGAGGAAGAAGCCGCTCCACCACGATCCGTTGCTGAATGGCGGACTTGAACTCGTTATAGACGGCATAGACCGCATCGATTCGGCCTGCCGTATAATCCGGGATGGCCTGCAGTTCCGTTCCCATCAGCATCCCGTGCTCAAACGACAACTTGTCAAAGATGTCCACGACGTCCCGGCGCACTTTCCAATCCCGCCTTCGAAAAAAGTCGCGGCCTTTTCTCCCGATCACCGCCACTTCCACCAGTGCGCCACGGGACTGAAATTCCTTCATCGCCGCGACGGCCGTCCGGAGGATATTCGCATTGAAGGCTCCGCACAACCCGCGGTCGCTCGTCACGACCGCCACCACAATGCGATGCTCATCGCGCTTCTTCAGCAACGGGTGCGCGTCGCGATTGACACGGCGGCTGAGGTTGCGAATGGCCTCGCGCATCTTCAGCGCGTAGGGTCGGGCGGCAAGAATACGGTCCTGCATGCGCTTCAGTTTCGCCGCCGCGACCATTTTCATGGCCTTGGTGATCTTTTGAGTCTTTTTGACCGAATCGATTTTTCGTCTGACGGATTGAAGGCTCGGCATGTAAGACGAAAAGATCCTTGACGGAATGGAATCCGATTGAGCGCCGCACGCTAGCATGTGCCGTCGAACGGATCAAGTGTCCTGCCGACGGCCTGTCAGTTTTGACAGTTGGCGCATTGTGTATCGTGTGGTACTCCTCCCGGCGTATCGGGTTTCGGCATCGGCGCCCATTAGAGTCGTTGCGGCGGCGTACACGAGGACCATCGACTTTCATGGGCATAGGTCCTGTGATCTCACGGCTCGTGTGCGGTTAACGCTGAGGGGAGGATGACATGGTGTTTGCGGGCACATATAGGTTCAACATGAACGGCCTTGCATCGGTCTCATTGCTCTTGTGGGGCCTCGCGGCGTCGAACCCCGGGCTCGCGCTCGCGGCGGATTTCTCCGAACAGCAACAACTGGTCGATAAGGCCAAAATGACGATGGACGCGTTTGCCGCCGATCCCAGCGTCGGCCCATCGATGAAAGATTTCAGGGGCTCGGTGAAAGCTCTGTATATCGTCCCTCAATTTGTCAGAGGAGCCTTCATTTTCGGCGGGGCGGGAGGGAGCGGTGTCTTGCTCGTGCGCGATGACAAGACAGGCGCCTGGTCCGAGCCGGCCTTCTATACGATGGGTTCCGCCAGCTTCGGCCTGCAGATCGGCGGCGACGTGTCCGAGATGGTGCTCATCGTGAGAAATCAAAAAGGTCTCGAGGAGTTTTACCGCAACGATTTCAAGCTTGGAGCGGATGCCTCGATGGCGGTCGGACCGATCGGTGAAGGGGCTTCCGTCAAGGGCATTGCCGCCGATATCGTCGCTTACGCGAAAAAGAAAGGCGCGTTTGCCGGTATTTCGTTGGACGGGGCGGCCATCGCCGTGTCCGACGATGCGAACCACGCCTACTACGGCAAACCGGTGCGGCCGACCGACATTGTGGTCAAGAAAAGCGTCAGCAATCCCAAGTCCGCCGAATTGCGTAATACCGTCGCAAAGATCATGAAATAGTCGCGGAGGAAGCGCGATGCTGCACCATGAGCTTCTGGAGAACGAAGGGCTTCTGATGCTCCGGCCCCAGGGAGCGATCCAAGCCGGTGATTTCGACGCCGTCACGCGCTCGGTCGATCCGTATATCGAGCGCAAAGGGATCTTGCGCGGGGTCATGATCGAGGCGCCGGCCTTTCCGGGTTGGGACAGCTTTGCCGCATTCGTGTCGCACCTGCGATTCATCCGGGATCACCAGCGACACATCGGAAAGGTGGCCGCAGTCTCGGATAGCGCATTTCTTTCCTTTGCGCCGCAGGTCGCGAAACATTTCGTCAAGGCCGAGATCCGTCATTTCGATGCACACGATCGTGAATCGGCTCTGGCCTGGCTCCGAGAGTAAGGTAAGGTCGACACGCGCAGGATTCATGCCCCGGGCGCTCACTGTCGAGTCCCTGTCAAATTTGACAGTGTTCTCGACGCACACCACCCTGTAAAGTACTCCCTTCCAGGTTCCTGATCGCCGACAAGGTTTCTACGGACGGCGTATCAGCTCCAACGATCGAAGCCGGCGGGCAAGCAACAGAATGTGAGCAGGCAAGCGCGGCAATACCGCTGCCTACGAGTGATTGGCTCATACACCACGATGCCACACATTGTTGAGCGCGGGGGAGGGAGTCTTCATGGGAAATCCACTGTCGGAAAAAGAACTGAAGCTGATCGATGCGTACTGGCGTGCGGCGAATTATCTCTCCGTGGGGCAAATCTATTTGTATGACAATCCGCTGTTAAAGCAGCCGTTGACCAAAGATCATGTCAAACCGCGTCTCCTCGGGCACTGGGGGACGACGCCGGGATTGAATTTTATGTATGCCCATCTGAATCGCGTGATCAAACAGCGGGACCTCAACATGATCTATATCATCGGTCCCGGACACGGAGGGCCGGGCATCGTCGCCAACGCCTACATGGAAGGAACCTACTCGGAAGTCTATCCCAATATTGGGCAAGACGAGCCCGGGATGAAGCGTCTCTTCACGCAATTCTCATTTCCCGGAGGCATTCCCAGTCATGTGGCGCCGGAAACGCCGGGATCCATCCATGAAGGCGGGGAGTTGGGCTACGCCGTTTCCCACGCGTACGGAGCCGCGTACGACAATCCCGATCTCATGGTTGCCTGCGTCGTCGGAGACGGCGAGGCAGAGACGGGGCCGCTGGCGACGTCCTGGCACTCCAACAAGTTCCTCAACCCGCTTTCCGACGGCGTGGTGCTTCCCATTCTGCACCTGAACGGTTACAAAATCGCAAACCCCACCGTTCTGGCCCGCATCAGTCACCAGGAATTGGATCAGCTCTTCCGCGGCTACGGCTATACGCCGCATTTTGTTGAAGGGAGCGATCCGGAAAAAATGCACCAACTGATGGCCGGCACGCTCGACACCATCCTCGACGAGATTCAACAGATCAAGGCCGACGCCCGGCGCACCGGCGGGAAGAAGCGACCGCTGTGGCCGATGATCATCCTCCGTTCGCCCAAAGGATGGACCTGTCCGAAGGAGATCGACGGCAAACGGACCGAGGACTACTGGCGAAGCCATCAAGTTCCCATGGGAGAGATGCATGAGAAACCGGCGCACATCAAGATTCTCGAGGAGTGGATGAAGAGTTACAAGCCGGAGGAACTCTTCGACAAGACCGGGCGTCTGAAGTCCGAGCTCGCGGAGCTGGCGCCCAAGGGTGACCGCCGCATGAGCGCCAATCCTCACGCCAACGGCGGGTTACTGCTCAAGGATTTGATCTTGCCCGACTATCGTGACTATGCGATCCCCGTCACGAAGCCGGGCGCGGTCACCGCAGAATCCACCCGCGTCATGGGGAAATTCCTGCGCGACACGATGAGCCTGAACATGGAGCACCGCAACTTCCGCCTGTTCAGTCCGGACGAGAACAATTCAAATCGCTGGCAGGATGTGCTGGAGGTCACCAATCGTGCCTGGATGGCGGACAGCTATCCCTACGACGACCATTTGGCCTCCGACGGCCGGGTGATGGAAATGCTCAGCGAGCACCAGTGCCAGGGATGGTTGGAAGGATATCTTTTGACCGGCAGGCACGGGTTCTTCTCCTGTTACGAAGCGTTCATCCACATCGTCGATTCGATGTTCAACCAGCATGCCAAGTGGTTGAAGGTCTGCAATCACATTCCCTGGCGGCGGCCGATCGCCTCGCTCAACTATTTGCTCAGCTCGCATGTCTGGCGGCAGGACCATAACGGATTCAGCCACCAGGACCCCGGGTTCATCGATCATGTCGTGAACAAGAAGGCGGACGTCATACGCGTGTATCTGCCGCCCGACGCCAACACGCTGTTGTCCGTGACCAATCACTGCCTGCGCAGCCGCAATTATGTCAATGTCGTCGTCGCCGGGAAGCAGCCCGCTCCCCAATGGTTGTCGATGGACGAGGCCATCAAACATTGCACGGCCGGCCTCGGAATCTGGGAATGGGCCAGCAACGACAAGGGGGAAGAGCCGGACGTCGTCATGGCCTGTTGCGGAGACGTCCCGACCCTGGAAACACTGGCCGCCGTGGATCTCATCCGCCAGCATCTTCCCTCTCTGAAAATTCGCGTGATCAATGTCGTGAACCTGATGAAACTGCAGCCGCAGAGCGAACACCCGAACGGCCTCACGGATCACGACTTCGACGCGCTCTTCACCAAGGACAAGCCGATCATCTTCGCCTTCCACGGCTATCCGTGGCTGATCCATCGGTTGACGTACCGGCGCACGAATCACAACAATCTCCATGTGCGTGGGTACAAGGAGGAAGGCACGACGAGCACGCCGTTCGACATGGTGGTGATGAACGACCTCGATCGATTTCACCTGTTCAGCGACGTCATCGACCGTTTGCCGCAGCTCGGCTCCCGGGCGGCGTATGCCAAGCAAGCGATTCGAGACAAGCTGCTCGAGCACAAGCAATACATCGCCAAGCACGGCGAAGACATGCCCGAAATCACCAACTGGCAATGGGGGCAGGCGAGTGGAGAGAGGACGCGAAGGAGCTCCACCGAAGGGGACAATGTGTAGCGAGGACCGATATCGTGCATCGAAAGCGGAGGTCGTATGAACCAGGAGCGTTTTCAAGAGCTTCTCGATCAATACGGATGCGGGCCCATACAGTTCACAGGCAGGCATGACGCCCTGTTCGAACGGCATTTGATTTTCGACCAGGTCATCGATCCGGCGCAGGCCGATCCTCGCGAGCAATTCGAGGCGGCGGCGCGATCGGTTCGTGACGTCGTCTCGCAACGGTGGCTGAAGACGGAACGGACATATGAGCAAAAGAATCCCAAGCGGATCTATTACCTGTCGATGGAGTTTTTGCTGGGACGGTCGCTCGCCAACAATGTGACCAATTCCTTGCTGGGATCGTTGGCGTTCGAGGCCATGAGAAAGAGGGACCTCGACCCGCTGGCGCTGATCGAATCGGAACCGGATGCCGGATTGGGCAATGGAGGGCTTGGCCGGCTCGCCGCCTGCTTTATCGACTCCATGGCGACGATGGAAATTCCTGGCATGGGATATGGGCTCCGCTATGAATACGGCATGTTCAAGCAAACCATCAAGGATGGGTGGCAATCCGAGCAGCCGGATAACTGGCTGCGTCGTCCCGATCCCTGGGAGGTGATGCGCCTGGAAGAAACGGTCGAGGTGAAATTGAATTGTACGTTCGAGCTCCGGGAGGGTTTGCTGCGTCCCGTCATCGGCCGGCCTTCGATTCTCCTCGGCATCCCGTTCGACCGCCCGGTCATCGGGTACGGAGGAAAAACAATCAATACGCTTCGGCTCTGGGCTGCGGCCACTCCGGATTATTTCGACTTTCAACTGTTCAGCCGCGGCTATTTCGCGGGGGCGCTGGCGGAGACGCTTGCGGCGGAATCGCTCACGCGTGTGCTGTACCCCGACGACTCGACGTCCAGAGGACAGGGCTTGCGGTTCTTGCAGGAGTATTTCTTGGTGGCCTGCTCGTTGGCCGATCTCGTGCGGCGTTTCCGGCGGAGCAACTCGGATTGGAATGCTCTGCCCGAAAAGGTCGCCATCCAGTTGAACGACACGCATCCGAGCATGGCCGTTCCCGAACTCATGCGGATTCTCTTGGACGAGGCGCACCTGGATTGGGACAAGGCCTGGGACCTCACGCAGCGAACGTTGGCCTACACGAACCACACGCTCCTGCCCGAGGCGCTGGAAACCTGGCCGCTGGAATGGTTCGATCACATGCTTCCGCGCCACCTGGAGATCATCCTCGAAATCAATCGCCGGCTGTTGGACGTCGTTCGAAACCGCTTTCCCGGAGACGAAGGACGCGCGGCACGCGTCAGTCTCGTGGAAGAGGGAGCGAGGCGGAAGATTCGCATGGCCAATTTGGCGATCGTGGGATCCCACAGTACGAACGGCGTGGCAGCCATTCATTCCAAATTGCTTCGGACAATGACCGTCAAAGACCTGGCGGAGATGTATCCCGAGCGATTCAACAATAAGACCAACGGCGTCACCCCGCGCCGGTGGCTGCTGTTGGCGAATCCCGCGCTTGCCGAAACCATCACCCATGCCATCGGGGAGGGATGGATCACAGATCTCAACGAACTCAGTCAGCTTAAACGGTTGGCCGGCGACAGCGCCTTCCGCGATGCCTTCCGCAAAGCGAAGCGGAAGGCAAAATCGCATTTCGCCCATTGGTTGAAGACCACGTCGGGACAGATCGTCGACCCCGACAGCATCTTCGATGCTCAGATCAAACGCATCCATGAATACAAGCGCCAGCTCCTGAATGCCCTGCGCATCATTGTGCTGTTCAACCGGATAAAGGAAAACCCCGACTCGGCGATGACTCCGCGGACGTTTTTCTTTGCCGGCAAGGCGGCGCCTGCCTATCACTTGGCCAAAGTGATCATCAAATTGCTGAACAATCTGGCCGGCACGATCGATGGAGACCCCGCCGTCCGGGGGAAAATCAAGGTCGTCTTCCTTCCCGACTATTGCGTTTCGCTTGCCGAGCGGCTCATTCCCGCCACCGATGTCTCCAATCAGATCTCGACGGCCGGGTACGAAGCCAGTGGGACCAGCAACATGAAATTCATGATGAACGGGGCGCTGACCTTGGGCACCCGCGACGGTGCGACGATCGAGATGGCGGAAGAGGCGGGCGAAGACAATTTCTTTCTCTTCGGTCTGACCGCGGAGGAGGTGAGCGGCAGCCGGGGCTGGTACAACCCTCATTGGCACTACGAGCATGAGCCTGAAACGCGTGCTGCTCTGGACCTGCTCTTTTCCGATTATTTCAGCCGGAATGAGCCGGGCGTCTTCGAGCCGTTGCGTCAGGCGTTGCTGACGGGAGGCGATCACTACATGCATCTGGCGGACCTGACGTCGTATCTGAAGGCCGACAGTCAGGTCTGCGATCTGTACGCCGATTCGGGGAAATGGGCGCACAAGGCGATCATCAACGTCGCGAGTTCAGGAAAGTTCTCCAGTGATCGCACCATCGCCGAGTACGCCGCCAATATTTGGGATGTGAAACCCTGTCCTATTCCATGACTCGGCAAGGACGGTCGGCGTGAAGGATTGACGCCATGGCGATTTCACCGCTCGCAGGACAACCGGCCACCGCCGACATGTTGGTCGATACGGCGAAACTCGAGCGGGAATACTATGAGCGGAAGCCCGACCTGAACGACGTCAACCAATTGGTCAGCTTCGGTACGAGCGGGCATCGAGGCTCCTCCCTCCGCGGCTCGTTCAACGAGGCGCATATTTTGGCGACCACCCAAGCCATTTGTGAGTACAGACGCGGCCGAGGCATCGAGGGACCTCTCTATATGGGCAAGGACACGCATGCGCTGTCCGGTCCGGCCCAACGTACGGCGATCGAGGTCCTGGCGGCGAACGGCGTCACCACCATTATCCAGCGGAACGACGGCGTGACACCGACGCCGGTCATCTCTCATGCGATTCTCGTGCATAATCGCGGTCGCCGTGACCATCTCGCCGACGGCATCGTCGTCACGCCGTCGCACAATCCGCCCGAGGACGGAGGGTTCAAATACAACCCGCCCAACGGGGGGCCGGCCGATACCGACGTCACAAAATGGATTCAGGAGCGGGCGAACGCGTTATTGCGGGAAGACAATGCCGGCGTGAAACGTGTGCCGTTCGAAAAGGCCATCAAGACTGCGACGACGCGCCGGGAAGATTTCATTCTCCCTTACGTGCGAGACCTCCGGAACGTCATCGACATGGAGTCGATTCGTGACGCGGGACTTGCCTTGGCAGTGGACCCGCTCGGAGGCGCCTCCGTGCACTATTGGGAGCCGATCAACGAGGTCTACAACCTGAACATCACCGTGGTGAATCCCAAGGTGGATCCGACCTTCTCGTTCATGACGGTCGACCACGACGGCAAGATCCGAATGGACTGTTCCAGTCCCTATGCGATGGCCCGGCTCGTCGACCTCAAGGACCGCTACCGCGTCGCCTTCGCCAACGACCCGGACTCGGATCGTCATGGAATCGTCACGCCGTCGGCCGGTCTGATGAATCCGAACCACTATCTCGCGGTGGCGATTCGTTATTTGCTCACCCATCGGCCTGATTGGCCTCGTCAGGCCCAGGTCGGAAAGACGTTGGTATCGAGCGGCATGATCGATCGCGTCGTGGACAAACTCCATCGCAGGGTGAGCGAAGTCCCGGTCGGCTTCAAATGGTTCGTGCCGGGGCTCGTCGACGGCTCGTTCTGTTTCGGCGGAGAGGAGAGCGCAGGAGCAAGCTTTTTGCGGCGGGACGGCACGGTCTGGACAACGGATAAAGACGGTCCCATCATGGACCTCCTGGCGGCCGAGATCACGGCGCGAACCGGCAAGGATCCGGGAGAACATTACCGGGAGCTGACCGCTGAATTCGGGGACCCTTCCTACACGCGCATCGATGCAGCGGCCACGCCCGAACAGAAGGCCAGGCTGGGAAAACTCTCACCCGACGATGTCAAGGCTTCGACGCTCGCCGGCGAAACGATCACGGCCAAGTTGACGAACGCGCCCGGCAACAATGCTCCGATCGGCGGATTGAAAGTCGTCACCGCCAATGGTTGGTTCGCGGCTCGACCGTCGGGGACTGAGAATATCTATAAGATTTATGCGGAGAGTTTTCTCGACGAGGCGCATCTCGGGGCAATCGTCACGGAGGCCAAGCAGATCGTCCAACATTCGCTTGCGGGCACGTGAGAGGCGGATGGAATCGTGAGCCAAGAGCTTCCGATCGTGTATATCGCGCGCCATGGTGAAACGGCCTGGACGCTCTCGGGCCAGCATACGGGACTGACGGATTTGCCGCTGACCGAGCGCGGGGAAGACATGGCTCGCCGGCTTGGAGACCGGCTGAAAGGCTTGACGTTCGCCTCCGTCTTGACGAGTCCATTGCAGCGGGCCACGCGAACCTGCGAATTGGCGGGCTTCGGCGCGGTGGCCGAAGTGGATCGAAACCTGCTCGAATGGAACTACGGGGACTATGAAGGACGGCGCACGGTCGATATTCGCGCGGAACGTCCCGGCTGGGAGCTGTTCCGCGACGGTTGCCCCGGAGGGGAATCGCCCAATCAGGTCGGCGAGCGTGCGGACCGCATCGTCCAGCGGGTGCGCGCGGTCCAGGGAGACGTGCTCGTCTTTACGAGCGGGCATTTTAGCCGAGTGCTGGCCACCCGGTGGCTCGGGCTGGAACCGACGGTCAATTGCAAATTCTTTATGTTGAGCACGGCGAGCCTGAGCGCCGTGGGTTATGAGCATGATCGTTCCCGGCCGGTGATCCGATTGTGGAATGAAACGCATCACCTGGACGGTTGATTCACGAACGGCAAGGACATGATGACTCCAACGACCGGTCCCCTCACGGCGCGACCTGCCTGGCAGGCGCTCGAAGCTCATTATAAGAAGCTTCGCGAGGTCCATTTGCGGACGATGTTTGCCGATGATCCCGAGCGCGGGACGCGGCTGACAGCGGAGGCGGTGGGAATTTTTCTGGATTACTCGAAAAATCGCATCACGGACGAGACGATCGGACTCCTCGTGCAACTGGCGGAAGAGGCCGGCCTGCGGACGAGAATCGACGCGATGTTCTGCGGCGACAAGATCAACGTCACGGAACAGCGAGCCGTGCTCCATGTTGCGCTCCGTGCTCCCCAAGGCGCTTCCATCATGGTCGACGGTGAAAACGTGGTCCCTCAGGTTCACGGCGTACTCCAAAAAATGGCCGATTTTGCCGACCGTGTCAGGAGCGGTGCCTGGAAAGGCCATACCGGCAAACGCATCCGTCACGTCGTCAATATCGGCATCGGCGGATCCGACCTCGGGCCGGTGATGGCGTACGAAGCGCTCAAGTATTACAGCGAACGCACGATGACGTTCCGCTTCGTTTCGAATGTCGACGGGACCGATTTCGCCGAGGCCGTGCGCGATCTCGATCCGGCCGAGACGCTCTTCATCGTGTCGTCGAAGACGTTTACGACGTTGGAGACAATGACCAACGCGAACAGTGCGCGTGCGTGGTCGCTTGCGGGGCTCGGCGGTGATCGGGCATCGGTCGCGAAACATTTTGTCGCGGTGTCCACGAACGCAACGGAGGTCGCCAAGTTCGGCATCGACACCGCCAACATGTTCGAGTTCTGGGACTGGGTCGGCGGACGCTATTCGATGGATTCGGCGATCGGCCTTTCCACGATGCTCGCCATCGGGCCGGCGAACTTCCGCGCGATGCTGGACGGCTTCCACCAGATGGACGAGCACTTTCGCACGGCGCCGTTCGGAACGAATCTGCCGGCGCTCATGGGGCTGCTGACCGTTTGGTACTGTAATTTCTTCGGTGCGCAGACGGTCGCCGTCCTGCCCTATGATCAGTATTTGAAGCGATTTCCCGCCTATCTTCAGCAATTGACGATGGAGAGCAACGGCAAGCATGTCACGCTGGACGGGACTCACGTGAACTATGACACCGGCCCCGTCTATTGGGGTGAACCGGGAACCAACGGTCAACATTCCTTCTATCAACTGATCCACCAAGGCACGAGGCTGATTCCGGCCGACTTCATTGCGTTTCGACAATCGCTCAATCCCCTGGGACGGCACCACGACCTACTTATGGCCAACGTGTTGGCGCAGACGGAAGCGCTGGCATTCGGCAAAACCGCCGAGGAAGTGAAAAAGGAAGGCACGCCGGATTGGCTCGTCCCGCACAGGGTCTTCGAAGGCAACCGGCCGTCCAATACCGTTCTCGCCGAACGGCTCACGCCGGAGACGCTGGGCAAGCTCGTGGCTCTCTACGAACACTCCGTCTTCACGCAAGGCATCATCTGGAATCTCGATTCGTTCGATCAGTGGGGTGTGGAGTTGGGAAAGGTCTTGGCCCAGCGCATCATCCCGGAACTCGAGAGCGCGCACGAACCCGTTCTCAACCATGACTCCTCGACGAACAACCTCATCCGGCGGTACCGGAGCAAAGGCGGTGGTCCATGAACGCACAGGACGTCTGATGCCGCTGCGGGGTTCGGCGACGAGCGTGCAGACGAAAGCCAGCACGTCTCCGCTCGGCGCCGCCGTTGCTCGCGGCGGCGTCAACTTCAGCCTGTACTCGCGCGAAGCGACCGGCGTGGATTTGCTCTTCTTCGACCAGCCGGACGATGCCAAGCCGTCCCGTGTGCTGACGCTCGATCCGATATCCCACCGCACCTACCACTATTGGAGCGTCTTTGTGCCGGATATCGTGCCCGGACAACTCTACGCGTACCGCGTGCATGGTCCCTTCGATCCGGCCAACGGACTATGGTTCGATCCCACCAAAGTTCTGCTCGATCCGTATGGACGCGGCGTGGCGGTTCCCGATGGTTACTCGCGTGAGGCGGCCAAGCGAACGAGCGACAACGATGCGACCGCGATGAAGAACGTCGTGGTGGATTCATCGGCGTACGACTGGGAAGGCGATGCGCCGTTGAAGCATCCCTCCGCGCGAACGATCATTTATGAGATGCACGTGCGCGGCTTCACGCGCCATCCGAGTTCGGGAATCGCCGAGCACAGACGCGGCACCTACGCGGGAGTGGTCGAAAAAATTCCGTATCTGCAGGAACTGGGAATCACAGCGGTCGAGTTGCTGCCGGTCTTTCAGTTCGACGCGCAGGACGCTCCAAAGGGAAAGACGAACTACTGGGGGTATGCCCCGATCTCGTTCTTTGCTCCGCACCACGCGTACAGCTCGCGGCAGGATCCGCTGGGTCCCGTGGACGAGTTTCGGGACATGGTGAAGGCCCTGCATCGAGCCGGCATCGAGATCATTCTCGACGTCGTATTCAACCATACGGCCGAGGGCGATCATCACGGGCCGACATTGTGTTTTCGCGGTCTGGACAATCAGACCTACTACATGCTGCAAGAGGACCGTTCACGCTATGCCGACTACACGGGCACCGGAAACACGCTCAATGCGAATCATCCGATCGTCCGGCGATTGATCGTGGACAGCATCAGGTATTGGGTGGAAGAGATGCACGTGGACGGATTCCGGTTCGATCTCGCATCGATTCTCACACGGGATCAGACGGGACAGGTGATGCCCAACCCGCCGGTCTTGTGGGATATCGAGTCGGATCCGGCCTTGGCCGGCATCAAGTTCATCGCCGAGGCGTGGGACGCAGCGGGGCTCTATCAGGTCGGCTCTTTCGTCGGGGACAGTTGGAAGGAATGGAACGGCCGGTTCCGCGACGATGTGCGGAGTTTCTTTCGGGGTGAAAACGGTTCGCTCGCGCGGTTTGCGGACCGCATGGTCGGAAGCCCGGAAATATACGGCCACAAGCAGCGGGAGCCGGAACAGAGCGTCAACTTCGTCACGTGTCACGATGGATTCACGCTGAACGACCTTGTTTCGTACAACCGCAAGCATAACGACGCCAACGGCGAAGACAACCGCGACGGAGCGGACGACAATCGAAGCTGGAACTGCGGTGTCGAAGGTCCCACCGAGGATCCTGGCGTGGAAAGATTGCGAAATCGGCAGGTGAAGAATTTCTTGACGGCGACGCTCCTGTCCATCGGGATGCCCATGATTCTGATGGGCGATGAAGTGCGGAGGACGCAAGGCGGCAACAACAACGCCTACTGCCATGACAACGAATTGACCTGGTTCGATTGGACATTGCTCGGCAAGCATGCCGACGTCGTGCGATTCGTCTCATTGCTGAACGCGCGACGGATCTTGCGCGACGTGGAGCACGAGCGTGAGCGTCTCAGCCTGACTCATCTGCTTCAGCGGGCAAACAAGACCTGGCACGGCATCAGACTGAACCAGCCGGACTGGAGCGAGCATTCTCATAGCGTGGCGTTCAGTGCGGAACTGAGGAGAGAGGGGATCGTGTTCTACATGATCTTGAACGCGTACTGGGAGCCGCTCGAATTCGAGCTGCCTGCCGCGGCGAACGGGAGAGCCGGGTCGTGGCACAGATGGATCGATACGGCTTTCGAGTCTCCCGATGATATCGTCCCGTGGCAAACCGCGACCATGCTTTCCGGGAACGCCTATCGCGCGGAGGCGCGTTCCGTTGTCGTGCTGTTCTCAACGGAGGGGGCGGCATAGCGGCGACTCCAAGAAACCCGACTCCGGGGGGCACCATGGGGAACGATCACGAAGACGACGGACACGACAAGTCCAAAAAACTGAAGCGCAAAGCCTACGAGAAAGAACTGCGCCGGCTTCAGGCCGAGCTATGCCATCTTCAAGCCTGGGTGAAGCACAAGGGCCTTCGGATCATCGTGGTCTTCGAGGGGCGTGACGGCGCCGGCAAGGGCGGCACCATTCGCGCCATCACCGAGCGCGTGAGCCCGCGCGTGTTCCGCGTCGTGGCGCTCCCGGCGCCTTCCGACCGCGAGAAGAGCCAAATGTACCTTCAGCGCTACATCGCACATTTTCCGGCGGCGGGCGAGATCGTCATTTTCGACCGGAGTTGGTACAACCGCCTGGGGGTGGAGCGCGTCATGGGCTTCTGCAGCAAGGAGGGATATGAACGCGCTCTCGAACTGTGTCCGGTGTTCGAGCGATACGTGGTCGACGGCGGCATCATTCTCATCAAGTACTGGCTCGAGGTCAGCAACGAAGAGCAGGAACGGCGCTTCGAAGCCCGCATCGAGGATCCGTTGCGTCAGTGGAAGCTGAGCCCGATGGATTTGCCGTCACGAGAAAAATGGTACGAGTATTCGCGGGCCCGAGACAGAATGCTGGACGCCACGGACACGAAGCATGCACCGTGGTATCTCGTGCGTTCGGACGAGAAGAGACGCGCACGACTGAACTGCATCAGCCATCTGCTGACAGTCATTCCCTATAAGAAGGTTTCGCAAAAGCCGGTGAAGCTGCCGAAACGCTCGCACAAGCACAAATACGACGATGAGGCGACCTTGAAGGGCAGAACGTTTATCCCGGAGAAACACTCATAGGGTGGCAGGTCTCGCATGGCAGGGCCTGGATCACCGAAGAAGACCCGAAACATCAAACGACCTCTTAAGGAGACTGCTATGGGAAACGACGACGCTCGACCGAGTGCTGAGCACGCCCGATTGTTGACAGACGGTCCTGCCTGGAAGAGATGGGGACCCTACTTGAGCGAGCGACAGTGGGGGACGGTCCGGGAAGATTACAGCGACAGCGGAGACGCGTGGAACTACTTTACCCATGATCATGCCCGTTCACGCGCCTATCGCTGGGGAGAAGACGGTATCGCCGGCATCTCCGACGATCAACAGCGGCTCTGTTTTGCGTTGGCGCTCTGGAATGGGAAAGACCCCATTCTCAAAGAGCGCCTCTTCGGGTTGACCAACAGCGAAGCGAACCATGGCGAGGACGTCAAAGAATACTATTTCTACCTCGACAGCACGCCGACCCATTCCTACATGAAGTATCTCTACAAGTATCCGCAGGCGGCGTATCCCTACGGCGACCTGGTTCAGACGAATTCATGCCGTAGTCGGGAAGAAATGGAATATGAATTGTTGGATACGGGCGTCTTCGACGGGGACCGATACTTCGACGTCTTCATCGAATACGCCAAAGCCGACCCTGACGATATTCTGGTTCAGATCACCGCATTCAACCGCGGGCCGCAGGCAGCGGAGCTGCACCTGTTGCCGACCGTATGGTTCCGCAACGATTGGGCGTCCTGGGTGGCTCGGCCCGCGCCCAAGCCCGTGCTCAGACAGGGGAAAGGTCCAAAGGGCACGAGCGTGGTGGCAGCGAGTCACTCGGTACTGGGAGAGTACGTGCTGCACTGCGAGGGCGACGCCACCCTGCTTTTTACCGACAACGAAACCAACAACGAGCGGCTCTTCCCTCAATATCCCAACGCCAGTCCCTACGTCAAAGACGGCATCAACAATTATCTCCTGCATGGCCAAAAGCACGCCGTAAATCCGGACCGGACCGGCACGAAGGCCTCCGCTCATTACGCCCTTCGCATTCCCGCCGGAAAGTCGGAAAAAGTCAGGCTGCGGCTGGTCAAAAATTCAGCGGGATCAGGCGCGCAATTCGGAAAGGCGTTCGACGAGACCTTCGGCGCCCGATTGCAGGAAGCCGATGAGTTTTACCGCGCCGTGACCCCGCCCTCCGTGTCTTCGGATGCGGCCGGCGTCATGCGGCAAGCATTGGCGGGTATGCTGTGGAGCAAACAGTACTATTTCCTCGATGCGGACCAGTGGCTGGCAGAGCATCAAGCGAATCCGCTTCATCAGCAACATCGCCACTTCCGGAACCGCGACTGGTTTCACATGGTCAATCGAGACGTCATTTCCATGCCCGACAAGTGGGAGTACCCCTGGTATGCCGCGTGGGATCTGGCGTTCCATACGCTGCCGCTCTCCATCGTGGATCCAGACTTCGCCAAACAACAGATGCAATTGATGTTGCGCGGACTCTACTTGCATCCGAGCGGCCAAATTCCGGCGTATGAATGGAACTTCAGCGACGTCAATCCGCCGGTGCATGCGTGGGCCACCCTGTTTCTGCACCGCACGGAACTGGCGTTGCGCGGCAAGCCGGACGTTGATTTTCTCAAGACCGCGTTCAACAAGCTGCTGCTGAATTTCACGTGGTGGGTCAATCGCAAAGACCGTTTCGGAAAAAACGTCTTCGAGGGAGGCTTTCTCGGTCTGGACAACATCGGAGTCTTCGACCGGAGCGCACCGTTGCCGACCGGCGGTCATCTGGAGCAGGCAGACGGCACGGCATGGATGGCGTTGTTCACGCAGAACATGCTCGAACTGGCCATCGAGATTACCCCTCATGACCGCACGTATGAGGACATGGTTGAGAAGTTCATCGAGCATTTTCTCTACATTGCCGCCGCGATGAATCAAGTGGGTCAAGACGGCATGTGGGACGAAGAAGACGGCTTCTATTACGATCTGCTCCGGCTGCCGGATGGAAGCGCGACAAGGCTCAAGGTGCGCTCAATGGTCGGTCTCCTTCCGCTGTGCGCCGTGACGGTGATCGAAGAATGGCAGCGGGAACGGATTCCCGGCGCGATGGACCGGATCAAGCAGCGCGCGGCTCAAATGCCGGAGCTCCTCCGCTACATCCATCCCACCGGCCCCGCTCATCGTGGCGTCAACGATCGCGGAATTCTGGCACTGGTGAATCAAGAGCGGCTTCGCCGGATTCTTTCCACGATGCTGGACGAAAATGAATTCCTCAGTCCGTACGGCATCCGGTCATTGTCAAAAGTCCATCAGCGGCATCCCTATGTCTTTCATACCGGAGGACAGGAGTATCGGGTGGACTACCTTCCGGCGGAATCGAACACCGGTATGTTCGGCGGGAATTCCAACTGGAGAGGTCCCATCTGGATGCCGGTGAACGTGATGATCATGCGGGGGATGTGGCAGTACTACCTGTACTATGGCGATACCTTCAAAGTTGAATGTCCCACGGGATCCGGGAACATGATGAATCTGTTCGAGGTCGGCATGGAGATCGGCAACCGCCTGACCCGCATGTTCGTTCGCGATGCGGAAGGGAAACGGCCTGTGTACGGCGGGGCAAGAACGTTTCAAGAAGATCCTCACTGGCGCGACCACATTCTGTTCTACGAATACTTTCACGGCGACAACGGGGCGGGGTTGGGCGCGAGCCATCAAACCGGCTGGACCGGCTTGATTGCGAAAGTCATTCAGCTCTCCGGCCAACTCGATGCCAAGCGGGCCTTGGAGGCGGGCAAGATGGCGGCGTTCCGGAAAGTCGTGGAGGAGGCAGTCGGAACCGACGTGAAG
>DATFDJ010000213.1:0-29854 GCA_035252115.1 Nitrospira sp.
GCATGGACTGCGGCGTGCCCTTCTGTCAGGGCAGCACGGGCTGTCCGGTCGTCAATCTGATTCCCGAATGGAACGATCTCGTGTATCGCGGCCGCTGGAAGGATGCGCTGAAGGCCTTGCACAGCACGAATAACTTTCCCGAATTCACGGGGCGGCTGTGTCCCGCTCCCTGCGAGGGCGCCTGCGTGCTCGGCATCAATGAAGATCCTGTCTCGATCCGTATCATCGAATGGAACATCGTCGACCGGGGGTTCAACGAAGGACTGGTGATGCCGGTGCTGCCGGTCGCGAGAACCGGTAAGCAAGTCGCGATCGTGGGATCGGGCCCCGCCGGACTTGCCGCGGCGCAACAGTTGGCGCGTGCCGGTCATCGCGTGACGGTCTTCGAGAAGGCCGATCGGATCGGCGGCCTCCTGCGCTACGGCATCCCGGATTTCAAGATGGAGAAGTGGGTGATCGACCGCCGCCTGGAACAGATGAAGATCGAGGGCGTGGAGTTCAGAACCGGCGTGACCGTCGGCAAGGATGTCACTGCCGATCAGTTGCGAGTCGAGTTCGACGCGGTCGGGCTGACGATGGGGGCCGAGCAGGCGCGTGAGCTGCCGATTCCAGGCCGCGAGCTCAAGGGCGTGCACCTGGCGATGGAATACCTGACGCAGCAGAACAAGCGCACGGCCGGCATCCCGGTCAACGACGAACCGATCACGGCGAAGGGCAAGCGGGTGGTCATCATCGGCGGCGGCGATACCGGCTCGGACTGTTTGGGCACGACCCATCGCCAGGGCTGCGTGGAGACCCATCAATTTGAATTGTTGCCCGAGCCGCCTCCGACGCGGGCCGACTCCACGCCGTGGCCTCTGTGGCCCATGCAGTTGCGCACGTCGCACGCGCATGAAGAAGGCTGCGACCGGCAGTGGAGCGTTTCAACCACCAAGTTCACCGGCCACAACGGCCATGTCACGAAGCTGCACGCTCACCGGGTGCAATTCGAAAACGGCAAATTTACGCCGGTCCCAAACACCGAATTCCAGATGGATGCGGACTTGGTTCTGCTCGCCATGGGGTTCACGGGTCCGGTCAGGAACGGGCTCCTCGACGACTTGGGCGTGAAGTATGACGCGCGAGGGGCGGTGGCCGTAGACGAGAACTTCATGACAAACATCGACGGCGTGTTCGCCGGCGGCGACACCAAGCGCGGCGCGTCGCTGATCGTGTGGGCCATCGCCGAAGGTAGGAAGATGGCGGCGGGGATCGACAAGTATCTCCAAGCGGGAAAATCCGCCAGGGTGGGAGTGAAATGAGGAAGGTCACCAAGAAGGAAGCACGTGACTATCTAAAACGTTGGCAGCTGGTCAGTCGGGCGCTTGATGTGGAACTTCGGAACACCTCCATCCAGACCAAATTTGAGAAAATGGATGCTGCGTATCGCATGGCTCTTGGGTTAGGGTTTCTGAAGAGATTGCGGACTGTAAAGGAAGACACTTTGGACGAAGTGAGACAACGGTGGCTTCGACTGCAGACGATCCACCCATAGCGAATTCCTCCCTTGCATCGCTCGTTCCTGCCATTCGGTCGCTTTGTAACCTTCTAAAAGCTTCCCAAGTAGCCGGAGCCATCATCGGAGCTGTCGCAGCCAGTCTGCTAGGGCAAGCAAGAGCGACGGAAGACGTGGATGCCCTGCTTCGCCTCGACGAAAAATCTCTCGATCATTTTCTGGAAATGGCAATGGCCCATGGGTTTAGACCAAGAATCCCTGATGCCGTTCCTTTCGCCCGTCGCTCCGCTGTTCTTCTCTTGGAACACGAGGCCAGTAGAGTCGGGGTGGATCTGACGATTTGCCGGTTGCCCTTTGATTCCGATGCGATCGACCGCGCTCCTGTCATGATCATGGGCGATATTCAGGTTGCCGTGGTCGCCCCAGAAGATCTCATCATCATGAAAGCCATCGCGCATCGGCCTCAGGATTTGCAGGACATTCAAGCCGTCGTTCGCGCCAATCCTCAGTTGGATGTGCCACGAGTTCGCGCCCAGGTGCAGGAGTTCGCGAACGCGCTGGACATGCCGGAACTGTGGAAAGACATCGCCGGATTATTTCGACCGTCAAGGAGCCGCAACAAGAAAATGTCACGAAGAAAGACAAAAGCTTCGCACAAGAAACAATAGGACGCTGAGCGTGGCGCCTCGTTGATCGTGTGGGCGACAAATATCTCCTCTCTGGAAAATCCTCAAAGCGAACAGTGAAGTAGGGACAGGCTCCGGCGCTTCGCCGGTGCCTGTCCCTGTTCTGCTCTGTCAATGGACTGGCCAGCGTGTGCTTTCTCTTTCCGAAGAACGTGTGCCAGAGCTCATCGCTTTCCTGCCTCACGGAGCGACCCTTCCGGACTCAGCCGAGCGGAACTTGCGCGCGGCATGACCTTCATGAACGAGCGCCGCGCGCCCTTCTGGAATTCCTTCAGATGCGATCATACTGATCGCGAAACTTCAGTCAGTTCCAGCTTTCCTTCTCGGCTGAATCTCGGTGGGTCCCCGCTCCTTCCGGCAAAGTCAGCTCTGAGCCCTGGCACACGTGAGAAGAACAGCTTCGCGCTATTACAGTGGCCCTTTGCTTTGACCTAATGGATTGGTGTTCTCGAACACCCAGGCCGGTCACTTTTAAAGGACAATAATACACGTATTTTTGTGGAACGCGACATTGACACCAGAAAGTGAGTTCCATACCATTTCGCGACGTTTGTGCTGTATGAAGGACGTGATGAATGGGTTAGGAGGTAGCATGTACGTAGGATTATTTGCCATTATCTTTATAGAATTATCTCTAGTTGGCTGTTCTCAAGTTCCAGTATCGCTGGATACGTCAACTTATCTTACCCACAAAGCGAAAGTTGAAGAACAACAAAAGAGGGGTGCCTTCCCACTTGTTGGCATTTATCGAGTCGGCTTCAGAGCGAACGCTTTGGTCGAGAATCCAGAACAAGCCGAAGCAATAAATGGAGATTGGCAGGTTGCATGTCTTGAGCGAGGTGTAGACTTGGATTTTATTTCTCTGTCGGGAATTACAGGCTATGGACCTATGTCAGATCAAGGAGGCAGCTTCTCAGTAAACTTACAAGGTTCCACATTATGGTCGTTTTCCCTTAAAGCACTTAATACTTGGCCAAGCGACGTCCGGGGTAAATCAACCGGGGTGCTGGAAAAGCGTGGTCCAAGGGATGCTGTTCTATCAAGGCATGGAGACACTTTGCTGCGAATACTGGTGGAACCGACAGAAGCACAGCGTGCTACAGAAGCAAAACTTGCAGAACAAGAAGGCCGCACGCCTGCAAAACGGATCGAAGTTTTCTTTTTGTCACCCATCCATTAAAGGCCTAAAGGCGGGGACTATGACTGAAAAGTTGATACTTGGTATGTGCCTCACTGCGCTGTCTGGCTGTGTGGCTGAACTGGAGCCGGTGATGCTAATGCCTAAGACGGTCGACGCTGTCGATCGTCCTCTTACCGAGAAATCGTTTGTGGTGGAATCTGTGACTTTGGATAAGGATGAAGTAGAAGCATACATAAGAGCGGAAAACTTCAAAATTGCACTCGAAGAAACGATAAAGCGTTCTTATATATTTGGTTCTGATGTTAATGCACCTTACATAGTGAGGGCGCACGTTTCTAAAGCGTCATTTCCTGCTGCTGGAATCAGTATGTCAAGCACGCTCGGTGTCAGATACACCGTGATCAATGGGGTTGGTGCACAAATTATGAATGACGATGTTCAATACGAAGGAGCTGCAGACATGGGAGATGAATTTTTCGGATCTGCACGTGCAATATTGGCTTTTCAACGCACTCAACAGGGGCACTTTTCACTATTCCTGGACAAACTGAAACAAGCAATAAAAGCTGATGGAACGAATAAAATACCTCCTCCTCGATAGAGGCAAGGTCTAGGGACCATTCATCGCTCCAATCACAATAATCGTCACATCATTGAAGCCGCCGGCCTGCTGACGCGCGACCTTGCCGGAGGAACGGGGACCAGCCGAGGCTTGGCCGAGAAGGAAAGCTGGAACTGACTGAAGCACTGCGATCGGCATGATCGCAGCTGAAGGAATTCCAGAAGGGCGCACGGCCTGCTCGGTTACTAGCATCACGCGTGCGCAAGTTCCGCTCGGCCAAGCCCGTGCGGGTCGTTCCGGGAGGCGGGGAGCGGCGGAAGCGGGCCGGCGGTGGAATCTGCAGCTTACTATTGATCTCCGCCGCTTGAAGTCCTCGTCCGATTCCTGACACCACTCTGGTGTGCCGGATCCACTGAGAACCGACAAGAGTGATCATGAAGCGATTGTGGATGCTGGGGCTCACTGCCCTCGCAATCGGATGCACCGGCCTGCGAGATGCCTATCTCTCCAAGGCCGCCGGAAGTGGGATTCAAGATGAGGTGCGGAAAGAACTCGGATCACCAGAGGAGCGAAGCCTGGAACAAAACAATGGGGTCGGAACAAAACAATGGGGTCAGGAGTCTTTCTTGGCGATTGGAGTTCCATGCGGGTCATTCCGTGAGGCGGGAGTAGCGAAAGCATGCCGACGGTTTCTGCATTCTTTCTTTAAAGTTGCGTGTGTAGTATTATCGGAATCGTACACATTCGCAATCGGAGGAGCTATGCGGACCAACATCGTGATCGACAATGGCCTGATGCGGCAGGCCATGAAGGCGACCGGCCTTTCAACCAAGAAGGCAGTAGTGGAGGAAGGACTTCGATTACTCATCAAGGTGAAAGGACAAGAGGGCGTGCGTCGCTTGCGTGGCAAGGTGAGGTGGGAAGGCGATCTCAATGTCATGCGTGAGGGCCGTATCAAGGCCGCCTCGTGATCATTGTCGATACGACGGTTTGGGTCGATTATCTTCGCGGAACGCGCACTCCTCATGCCGAGTGGCTCGAATCCCAACTCTCTAGAGAGCGGCTCGGTCTGACCGATCTCATCTTTTGTGAAGTCTTGCAAGGTGTCACCACAGACAAGCAGTTCGATGCAGTGCATGAAGAGTTATTGAATTTCGAAATCTTCGAAACAGGGACTCTTGAATTAGCGATCGAAGCAGCTCGGAACTATCGGCGACTTCGCGTTGCCGGACGAACCGTCAGGAGAACCATTGATTGTCTCGTTGCAACATTTTGTCTAGTGGGCGGGCACTCGCTGCTTCACGATGATCGAGATTATGATTCTTTTGAAGATGTGCTGGGTTTGCAAGTCATTCACCCCAAAAGCTGAGCGGGCTTCCTTCTCACTAGATTGAAATCGCGAACGTTTTTCGAATCAGAGGAGAACAAGGTCCAGAAGCCATTGATTGGCCTGCTCGGTTACTCGCGCCACGCCGTGCGCAAGTTCCGCTCGGCCAAGCCCGAGAGGCGCACGATCCGACGAATAGGAGGATCACGTCTGTGCGCGCCGCCGAGATGGTGAGGTGGCTGGATCGTTCCGGGAGGCGGGGAGCGGCGCCCGCGGCTGGAATCTGCAACGACTATTGATCTCAGCGCCGCTTGAAGTCCTAGTTCCGTTCCTGACACCATTCCGTTCTGCCGGATTGACTGAGAACCGAGAAGAGCAATCATGAAGCGATTGTGGACTGTGATGGGCCTCACTGCCCTCGCAATCGGATGCACCAGTCGAGATGCTTATCTCTCCAAGGTCACCGGAAGTGCGACTCAAGATGAAGTGCGGAAAGAGCTCGGATCACCAAAAGAGGAGCGAAGCTTGAGCAATGGAGAGACGATGTGGCTCTATCAATATACTCAAACGGAGTCGCATGGCATGATCATTTCTTGTCATGAATACCAGTTGAGATTTGATGCTCAAAAGGTACTCCGGCAATGGAAGGGGAGCAATTGTTGAGCCTGCGAGAGGAGAAAATGGACCGGGCGTCCTGTGGCGGGTACGCGGATGACCAAAGTGAATAATCGCTGTCTCCTCCTGCAGTCAAACAGCTCACGCCTAGAATTGAGTCAGACTTGCGTATGGACTTATGTTGCATGACCCAGTAGACTTGCCTCAACAAAATACTAAGAGTGCTGCCTGCGTGAGATACGAATAAGAGGACCCTGCTACACAGGACGCTTATGGGAGCACCCATGGAAGCCCAATACCTCAGTCGTGATCCGGAGATCATGAGCGGCGCTCTGTGTTTCAAGGGAACACGCGTGCCAGTTCAGACCCTGTTCGACTACCTTGAGGGCAGCTCGTCTTTAGAGGAGTTTCTGGAGGACTTTCCCTCAGTCTCTCGTGAAGCCGCAATCGCAGTGCTCGAAGTGGCGAAGGAGCGCCTCTTCGCTCATGCGCCTGCTGCTTGATGAGTCGGTGCCCCGACGCCTTCGTCAGTCGCTGCCCGCACACATCATAAAAACCGTCGTTGAAATGGGTTGGAGTGGAGCGAAGAACGGTGCACTGTTAGCGCTGGCTGCTGCCGAGTTCGAGGCACTCATCACCGTTGATCGGAACTTGGCTTACCAACAGAACATTACGGCTCTTCCTATTGCGGTTGTTGTATTAGTAGCCCATTCTAACGAGCTTCAAGCTCTCATTCCGCTCGTGCCGCGCTTGGAGGCTGCACTCGCGACATTGCAGCCAAGGTCGCTTGTTCAGATCGGGGCATGACGTCCTCCACATTGACGTGTTGTAAAAACTGACATCTCATATAACGCTCATCTTGACTCCCTGTACGCTGTAGAATATGACGTATGGCACGTGTCTACATCGGTACGTCGGGATGGGTGTACGGCGCGTGGAAGGGACGGTTCTATCCGCACGGCCTGCCGGATGCGCAACGGCTGAGCTTTTACGCCACCAAATTCGCCGCCACGGAAATCAATTATTCCTACTACCATCTTCCTTTCCTGCAGACCTACCGGAAGTGGGCGATGCTCGTGCCGCCAGGTTTTGTGTTCGCCATCAAAGCGAATCGTGCGATCACGCATCTGGCCCGGCTCAAGAACGTGGATAAAGCCTGGAAGGATTTTGTGCAGGGCGCGAAAGAACTCCGGCAACATCTTGGGCCGATTCTCGTTCAACTACCGCCGTCGTTCCGCAAGAATCATGACCGTCTGAAGGCTTTTCTTGAAACGACTTCGGGCACGGATACGTCCCTGCGTCTGGCGTTCGAGTTCAGGCATGAGTCCTGGTTTGCCGAGGAGACGTACAAGTTGCTGACGCGCTACGGAGCGGCCCTCTGCATCGCGGACAGCATCAGCCGTCCGCGCCTGAATCGGGTCACCGCGGACTTTGCCTATGTCCGCTACCATGGCAGAACACCGCGCGAAGCCCCCTGCTATACCGATGAAGAGCTGCGGCAAGAAGCGAAGTTCATCGGGAGACTCGTCGGGCAGGGGATCGATGCGTACGTCTATTTCAACAACGACGCACTCGCTCATGCGACGTCTAATGCGGCTCGCCTCGAGGAATTGCTGAACGAGATGCGGCGCGCGGCTTGACCAAGCTCACGTGCGGTCAATCAGCCTAGCAGTCTATCCGATCAATATATCGGGCGTGTCGGTATCCGCCCCGCCCTGCTTCAGTCTGGCTCGCGCGGCCCGCGCCAGCTTCTCGTAGTGCGAGCGGAACTCCTCGATATCTTCCAGCGTCAGGTCTTCGAGCGTCAGCAGGGCATTGTGAGCTCCGCTCATCGAGCGGATGAGCTCGTCCAATTTGAGTTGAACGGCGGCGCTGGCACGGTTCTGATTGTTTTGAATCACGAAGACCATGAGAAATGTCACGACGGTGGTGGCGGTGTTGATGACCAATTGCCAGGAGTCGCTGTAGTGAAATGCCGGGCCAGTCATCGCCCAGATGAGAATCAGAGAGAGGGCGATGCAGAAGGCTACCGGGTGGCCGGTCATGTATTCGGCAGTCTTTGCGATTCGGTCGAACAGACTCAGCGAACGCGACGTCGGTTGGTCGCCCGAGAGAATGATCATACCTGTCTCCTTTGTAGATGACTCTTACTACTATAGAGAACTATGAGTCGAACCGGCCTGTTTCCCTACTAGGAGGAGCCCGAGGCCGCTGCGGACGAGAAGAAAAGTCGCTCAGAGCCTGGGCGGACGAACCGTGGACTAACAGACGCCATACGATCGTATGAGATGAGTCAGGTTGAATAGGTACGTTTGGCCCTCGACTTCTCAAGAGCTCGCACGTATGTTGTGGTGCCGTTGTGAAGGAGCGCAGCCGTGATGCCGCTACCGAAATATCCTCGTAGTCCGAAAACCATGTTGGGCGGCATCGCCCATTTGGGGCGGTTCATCGACAAGATCCGGCTCCGGCACGCGGGCCACATCCAGGACTACAACTACATCACGATCGGGTTCGACAAACATCTGATCGATTTTCTCGGCATCGATGCGAAGGCGTTCGAGCAACGGGTGTTGGCCGGCGGCAGCGATGAGGAACTCCTCGCCTGGGTCGCGGCTCATGGTAAGCCTGTGACCACGGAAGAAATCGTGCGATGGAGTGAGCAGCTCCTCGCGTCCACTCCCAAAGACGATGCAGGCCGTCAACGGTTCCAGGGCCGCCTGAAAGAGATCGCCGCCAAGCGCGCCGTTACCGTCACCGATCTTCCTCCCGTGTCGACCTGGGCCGACGTCATCGAACTCGACGAAGAGCGCTTGTAGCAGGTTGTTGAAGCTCCTCTCATCGCTCGAATCCTCGAGAAGCCGATGCACGTGCGTTCCCATGTGGTTCGAAGCGGTGTATTCACTTAGGTGATCTGAAATTGTGCTATTGCTTGGGCCTCGATGGGCCCCACTCTATACTTACGTACCGTATCCCCATCGCATCGAATCACGAACGGATGCCATGCCGATCCATCTGGAACTGCTGCTGCTCGAAGATTGCGCGGCCGATGCGGAGTTGACCCTCGAAATGCTTCGCGACGCGGGGTTCGATCCGAACTGCCGCCGGGTCGATACCAAGGCCGACTACATTCGTGAATTGGAACAACCTCCCGACATCATTCTCTCCGACTTTTCGATGCCGCAGTTCACCGGCCGCGAAGCGCTGCAATTGCTGAAGGAACGCGGACTGGACGTGCCGTTCATCATCGTGTCGGGCTGCATCGGCGAGGACATGGCGGTCGAATGTATGAAAGCCGGAGCGACCGACTATTTGCTCAAGGATCGGCTCGGGAGGCTCGGGCATTCGGTCACGCAGGCGCTGGAGCGAAAGCGGCTGGTCGCCCAAAAACAGCAGGCCGAGCAGCGCCTGTTCCTCGAGACGTTCCATGACTCGCTGACAGGATTGCCGAATCGCGCGTTGTTTCTCGACCGCCTCGATCGTGTGTTCTTGCAACGGCGGCGTCAGGCGGCCCATGTGTTTGCCGTGCTCTATCTTCATTTGGACGGCGTGCGCGTGGTGCAGGACAGCCTCGGTCCTTCGAAGGCCGATCATCTGATCATCGAAGTCAGCCAGCGGATTCTCCGGCGCGTGCGCACGGCCGACACGGTGGCACGGGTCGAGGGACATGAATTTGCCTTCCTGCTCGATAATCTCAAGGCGACGGGGAATACCACCCGGGTTGCGGAGCGCCTCAAACAGGAGCTGTGCGCGCCGTTCTCCGTCCAGGACCGCCAGGTGTTTCTCCGGCCCTACATCGGCATCGCATCCGGGCATTCCGGGTACGACAGCGCGGAGCACATCCTGCGCGATGCGACCACGGCCATGCATCAGGCCAAGGCCCTTGCGGCCGATCCCGGGTTTGTGATTTTCGACAAGGCGATGCACGAGCAGGCGATGATCCGGTTGAAACTGGAAGCTGATTTGCGGCGGGCGCTCGATCGGAACGAGCTTCGGCTGGCCTACCAACCGATCGTCGATCTCTCCAGTGGGCGGGTGGCTGGCTTTGAAGCGCTGTTGCGATGGCAGCATCCCGAACATGGGCTGACCGGCCCGAATGCATTTCTGGACATGGCCAGTGAGCTCGGACTCATTCCGAAGATCGGTGAATGGAGTGTGAGGGAGGCGTGCCGGCAGCTCCGGGACTGGAGCAGCCGGGTCGGAGGCATCCGCGGGCTAACCGTCAGCGTGAACGTCTCTCTCCAGCAGTTCGTGCAGCCCGAGTTCCCGTCGATGATCCGGGACACTGTCGCGGCGACGGGCGTGGAGCCCGCCGGCTTGAAGCTCGAAATCACGGAATCCGACATGATGCAAAATCCCGATGCCGTGCGGTCGGCGCTGAAAGAAGTACAAAGTCAGGGCGTGCACACCTGTCTGGACGATTTCGGCACCGGCTATTCGTCCTTGAGCCATCTGCAGGAACTCCCGATCAAGTTTCTGAAGATCGATCAGTCGTTCGTGAAGCGGCTGGGGACCGACGACGATGCCTTGGCGATCGTAAAAACCATCATCGTGCTGGCACACCAGTTGGGGAGACAGGTCATCGCGGAAGGGGTGGAGACGGCGGAACAGCTCAGCATTCTCCGCTCGCTCGGATGTGAACTGGGTCAAGGCTACTGGTTTGGCAAGCCTCTTCCGGCCGAAGATGTTCCGGCATTCCTCGCCGCCGGCCGCCGGTGGTAGCCGGTCCGTTCCCTCGCTTTTCAAGCCACTCCGACAAGAGTACGATTCCGGCGTGAAGACTTGCCGGACCGACGCCTGTCTCTTTCTCACTCTGTTGCTCGGCCTGCCGCTCCTCGGCGCCTGGCTTGGTGGCAAGCCGGTATCGGACTATCTGGACTTTCCGCCTCGCGCAATGTCCGTGCAGCACGAACCGTTCTCCTGGCCGGTGTTTCTCGGGCTGGCACTGGTGATTCTCCTCACCATTGGACCGATTGTCCTGCGAGTGTGGTCTGCAAACTTCCGCTCATCGTCTCTGCTGCCGCAAAGCCCTTCTTTCGCCCCTCAGCACTCACCACTCACCACTCAGCACTTTGTTCTCCCCTGGTGGGGTTGGCTTGGAATGGGATGGACGGCTCTCTGGTGGCTGCTGGCCTGGACGCGTTTTCCCTGGATGGCGCCGCTGCAGGAACACACGTTCACCCCGCTCTGGCTCGGCTATGTGGTCGTGGTGAATGCCTGGACGTGCGCCCGCACAGGACACTGCATGATGCGCGATCGTCCGCGCTATTTCCTTTCTCTTTTTCCGCTGAGTGTCCTGCTCTGGTGGCTGTTCGAGTATCTCAATCGCTTCTCGCAGAATTGGTTTTATGCCGGTGTCGCCGATCTATCGTCTCTGGAATACTTTGTCAGAGGGTCGATCCCGTTCTCGACCGTCCTTCCAGCCGTTCTCGGCACGGCGGAGCTTCTGACCTCGTACCCTCGTCTCAGCGCGGGATTGGAGCGATGTGAAGCGCTGAAGATCCACCGGCCTGAACTTGTCGGTTGGTCGCTCGCGATTCTGTCGAGTGTCGGGCTGGTGGGAATCGGTCTCTGGCCCGATTATCTGTTTCCGCTGGTCTGGGTCGGCCCGCTGTCGCTTCTCGTCTCGCTTCAACTGCTCGCCGGCCGTCCGACGATCTTCTCCCCGCTCGCACAGGGCGATTGGAGGGGCCTATGGGTGGCTGCGCTTGCCGCGCTCATGTGCGGCTTCTGGTGGGAATTATGGAACGCGAAGAGCCTCGCACATTGGCAATATGCGATTCCCTTCGTCGAGCGCTTCCGGCTCTTTGAAATGCCCATCCTCGGCTATGCGGGCTATTTGCCGTTCGGACTTGAATGCCTCGCCTTCGCGGATTTCTGTTTGAGTCGGAAATTTTCGGCCGGGGTGAACTATTATGCCGAGCGGCAGGCTGGTGGACCTATTTGATTTCGGTCCAGTCGGTGGTTTGGGAACGGAACGCAATCGTGCGGGAGGACGTGCGAAGCAAGACCGCGTCGTTGGCTCCGTCGACCGAGACGATCGCTTCATCGTTGGAGAGCGGCATCGAAAAGAACCCGCCGGTAAAAGCGGAAAACGCCAGAGCCCGATCCGTGGTGATGGCAACGGTCACATGGCCGCGGCCATGAAGCTGCTTCACTTTTTCTCCGGTGCCCAGCGGCTCGTTCGTCCAGTGCGCGCGCCCTTCTTGAAAGCCGTAGAGCTGCCGATCGCTCTGCACGACCACGGAGCGAGGCAACACGTGATGGCGTTCCACCCGTTCGTCCGAGCCTAAGGCGACGTCCGCCCACCGGCGCAGTTCGGATGAAAAGGCCAGCAAGCGGGACGATGTCTGCGCGAACCCCGTCTGTCCCTTGGACTCCGTCTTCACCACCGTCTCGCCCAACGTGAGTCCTTCTTCAATCGAGCTTCCGCCGGCCGGCAAGGCGACGATCTTGTCTTTCACCACCGTGACCGTGACATCGAAAAAGCGGCCCTGTCCCACAGCCACGTCCGACGGGCCAAGCAGAGACGCCATCAGTGCGATGGCGAGAAGGCCCTTCGCCCCGTTCTCTGTTGCGCGTCTCAAGAGCATAGACACGGTGACTGTATCACGAATCAGGCAGGCCGACCACCAGCGCTGCCTTCGTGTCAATTGATCTACGCGGGTGGAATCCCTACTATGTCGCGATGGCCCCTCCAAGATCCCATCGACTCTTTACGCGTTGGTACCGCTATGGGCGGCGAATAACCCATAAACCGTTCTGGCGGGAGTTGGCGGCGAACACCGTCTGGTGGGCGCTGCTCTTTCTGGTCGTCATTCCCCTGTCCGTCCTAGTCGGAGTGCTCGTCGTCCGCACACACACCACCTATTATTTGCTGACCGGGCCTCCCGGCAGCACGACGGCGGAACTCGGCGCACGGATCGCGAAGACCCTCAATGCGCCCACCAGGCTTGAGCGCGTTCTTCATCTCAATATCGTGCCGGATTTTATGGTCAAAGAGTCCTGCGACTCGCTCGACAGTATCTACTATGTCAACGCCGGTCTTGCTCATCTGACATTCGTTCAAGACGGGTTGCCGTTGCATTTCGAACGGCCGCCGATCTGCGCCTTATCGGTTGAGGAGATGAAAGGGCATAAGAAAGTGCACGAGTCGATCCGTATTCGTGCGCTCATGCCGTTGTACAAGTCTCCGCTGCACGTCGTAGCGAGGAAACGCCTGGGCTGGAAGGATCTCCGTGATATCCGTCCCCATGCCAAGGCGTATCTCGGTGCGACGGGGGGTATGACCGAAGTCGTCGCGCAACTCGCCCTCACGCATGACGGCGTCGTGATCGATCAGTGGGGCGCCGACCTCGACGTTCGCCAAGCGGCAACCAAGCTCGCGGCCGGCGAATACGACGTGGGATTTTTTCTGGTGGCGCTGAACGCCGACGTGATGCAAGCCCTTCTGCAGTCGGAAGACGTACAGTTACTTTCGATTGAACATGCGTCAGCCCTGAAGATGCTGTACCCCTACCTTGACGCGCTGACGATCCCACCCGCCATCTATAAGGCCGCGACGGGCGAAATCACGACCATCGCGACGCGAACGACGCTCGCGACCTCGACGGATTTGAGCGAATACGAGGTGTATCAAATTGCGACAAAGCTCTCGGAACAAATGCACGATCTCATCAAGGGGATTCCGTTTAACGCGACAAAAGTGACGGACACCGACCCCCAACGCGACCTTTACTATCCGCTGCATGAGGGCGCGCTGAGTTTTTACACCCATGACCCGCCGTTGTTCTTGAACCCTCACATCCTGGCCGGCATCGGGACGTATCTTTCCGTGTTGTTCGCCGGCCATACGATTTTTTCACAGCTCCTACGCAATTATCGTGTGCAGCGTCTCTACCATGCGGTGGAACAGGCCGCTCGTGCAGCCGGGATGGTCGATCGAGAACGAAATCCGACACGCTATCAGCGCTACCTGCGGCCTATTCGGGCCAAGACCATGGTGCTGTTGAGACGGCGCCGCCTGATCTACGACGATGTCGAACGGATCAATGAATATATGAAGAGCTATCTATAGCGATAGGCAGGAGCGGGCCACGAAACGCGATTATGCCGCAGCCTTGGTGAGGAGTTTCTTCACTTCGACATGCGCGAAAATGACGTCGGGCGCTCGTTGGAGCGCCTCGTAGTAGCTGCGTTCGAATCCGTCGCCTTCTTCAGACGGGCGGATCAAGGCGCGGACTTCCGACAGCAAGTGTTCGACTTCCGCCGGCGTCGGTTCTCCTTCTCCGTCCAACAATTCATCGAGGCGGATGACCATTTGGGACAACGGATGGAGCCAGGTAAACCATGGATCGTTCAACACCAACTGCAAGAGCTGGCCGGTGGAACCGACTCGGCCGTGAATCCGTTCGTACGTCAATTGTTCGGCGATGATCAGTGCTTTATGGAGGCTGAGCAAACCGCGCCGGACATCGAGCAGAATTTGCCTGATCATGTCGGCCGATTGCATCGTGCTGTGGTGAGATGACGAGGTCGCCATAAATCTATTGTAGCAGGTCATCGGTAAAATGGAGCCAGTGTCTTCACTGGGTGCGCTTCAACAGCCTCCGCACTCGTTCCCGGTATTGCGATACGCACAATTCTCCATCGTCCTCTAGTCTATCGGCCGAATCGTCCAGGACTTGACCCATTCATCGAGGAGGGAGGCGACGGAGGAGGCGAGAGCGACCGATTGGGATTGAACGGAAGAAGCGGAGGTGGCGTGAGGCGGCTTGGTGGAACAGGCGATCCAAAAGGAGTCACCGTTCCCGCTGGGTCACTGTTTGGAGATTCCGCCCGCTTCATGTCCCGTTCGAACGGCATCGGCGCGCTGTTCGCCAGAGAATCCGTATCGGAGCGGGTACGAGCGGGACCGCCGTCCGCTTGGACGGATGTCGCTGTCAAGAGCGCCGCTGCAAGCAGGAACCGAGCGGTTCGCATCAGACTCATACCGCATTGTAACAGAGCCGCCAGAGGCCGGGGGGATCATGTGCCTCGCGGAAGCAGACGCTTGACACGGAAATGCGCCAGCACGACGTCCGGTGCTCGGTGCAGCGCCTCATAGTAAGCCCGTTCGAATCCGTCTCCTTCGACGGAGGGGTGCAACAACCGCTCAATCTCCGCAATCAGATGTCTCAGGTTTTCGTCGGATATGTCGAACGCGTCGTCTTGGAGTAAATGGTCGATTCGTACGAGGAGGTCGGAGATGGGATGGAGCCAGGTGAACCAGGGATTATGTTGGAGTAGATCCAGAAGCGATTCAACGGACTCGACCGGCCCGCTGACTCCTTCGTAGGTGGACTGCTCGGAGACAATCAGTGCGCCATGGAGGCTCACCAGGCCTTCACGAATTGCCAGCATGGTGCGGCGGCGTGGATCGACGGGAACGAGCGCGGTCGATGCCGATCGTGATGCCATTACATAAGTGTAGCAGGCCGGAGAAGTAAACGCGGGTTCCACCTCTGAGATGATTTCTCGGACGAAAGCACGTATCCTTGAACGGTACTCTTTTTCAGTATCTAGGGCCATGGATAGACGGAAGCATCGCCGCATCCCGGCACGGCTGATGGGATCATTGCTCGGGAATTCGCACGAGGTCGATGGAAGAACCGTCGATCTTTCGCTGGGGGGAGCCAAGATCGAGAGCGCGCTCAATGTCCATCCCGGCAAAGTCATTGTCGTGCGGCTCGCCCTGCCCGGGGCCGAGACGATCGCGATAGAAGAAGCGCTGGTTCGGTGGGTCGGGCAATGGCAGTTCGGCGTCGAGTTTCAAAATCTCGATCAGGGCGAAGTAGATGAACTGGCGCAACTGATCGAGGAGTATGACGATGCCGAAGACACCGGCCACGCCTAGCAAGCTGTTGAAAAAGGCGACTCAGCGGCGTTCTCGCTTCGCGCAAAGGCTCCATGTGTAGAAAAGCATACGCCTCGCCTTTTGCTCGCTGCGGCTTTGCTGCCTGCCTTTTTGAACAGCTTGCGATCACTTTCGATGCTGGCGGATTACAATCTCTAGCTCTCGTAATACACAACCACCGTCGCCTTGTTGCATTTGCAGCAAGTGCCTTGAGAGGTCATCGGCACCTGTCCGGATTTTTCCGCAGCCTGGATTTGAGCGTCTTCGGTTCTGCCGACTTTGTTGTAACAATCGCTGCAATACGTCGCAGTCTTCGCCATAGTCCCTCCTTGGACAATGCCTGTCATGAAGATCGCGGTCTAATGAGGCCGTATGACGGAACAATGGACGTATGGCTAAGTATAGCTCGTACGTAGAAATGCGCCAGTGGACGAGGAGGAAGGAGGCTGCTACAAATCGGCGCGGGTGCCGAAAGCGGCAAACAGTTCGCCGGTGAGATAGCGGGTTGTGGCGCTGTCATCCGAGTCTTTCCGGCGGATATGGTCGTTCAGCACCTTCCCCTCGGCGGTGCGATAGACATGGGGAAGGCCAAGATTCATCCGATACCGCTCCACCGCGCCGGCCACCCGGCTAATGAAGGTAATCGTCCCATCGGCGTCCTGGCGCTCGACGATTCCCACATGAGTCAAACGGTCGTTGATTCGCCTGTCCCGATTGGCATCCCAGGTGTTGTCGAAAAACACGAGGTCCCCGGGGCGAGCGGCCGGCCCCTGATGCAGTTTGCCATGCTGCCTGATGTGGTTATAAATCAGCCGGACGCCGTTGGCCTGCTGATCGGCTATCCGACTCTCGTAGAGATCGATGCCGTGTTGCAGGAACACCGCCCTCGTGACACCTGCGCAGTCATACGCGATGCGCTGTCCGTTGACTTCGATGGTGCGGGCTCCGACGAGCCGTGTAGCCGTTCGTACGATGGCGGTCCGGCTGGGAGGAGTTTCGGCAGATCGGCAACAGCCTAGGCTGGTATTGGCTGTGCCATAAGAGCGGTCCCGCTGGATGCCGGAGCAGCCGACCAGCGCGACGAGCACCAAACTTCCGATAATCGATGTTCGACGCATGGAAAAAGACCGGGTCGTGGTGAGTAGGGAGTTCTGACAGGCGTTAGGCTACCACGGATGGTGCCCTCAGCCAAGCGTCACAGCCCTTTTCGGGGTGCCGCGTCCCCAGGTGGCAAGGATCGCGCGCAGCGGAAGCCTACGGTGGCCGAGCGCTGGTCCGGGAGGGAACCGCCGCGAGTGGCGGTCCTGAGCATGATGGATTTACTCTTCCATGAGCCGCCTCGCACGCTCTTGTAGCGGCCGCTCGGCGGTCCCGGCGGGTTCCGTTCGGGCATATAGGCGTAATAGTCGGAACCAAACCAGTCCTGCACCCATTCCGCAACGTTGCCGGCCAAATGATGGGCTCCGTACGGGCTCTTGCCTTCGTCGTGCGAGTCGACCGGCGCGAGAATCGGAATCTCATGAACATGGTGTTGGCCGAACATGGCGAGACGGCTGTTCGGGGCGGCGTCGCCCCAGGGAAACAGATTTCCGTTCTGTCCTCGCGCGGCCTTTTCCCACTCCGCTTCGGTCGGCAGCCGCTTGCCGTTGGAGACGCAGAAGTCTTGAGCCTCGTACCAGGTCATGTACAACGCCGGCCAACGGGCGAGAGTTTGATCCGAAACCGAATGGACGGTGATGACGTGCCAGATGAGCTTCTGCAGGTCTTCGGCTGGCGCCTGTTTTCGCGACTGCAAGAAGGCCAGATATTCGCCGAGGCTGACTTCATCGCGGTCCAGATCATATGCATCGAGCCACACCCGTTGCTGCGGAAGCTCGGTATCGTCGAATTGAGTCCATAGGCCGTACGGGTCGTCGTCCACCCGCTTGCTCCCGATCAGAAAATATCCTTCCGGCACGGTAACCGAGGGAGAAGGTTTGGCCAGGGCTGCGATGGCGGCAAGGTGGCGCGCAAGTTCTTGAGATGGCGGCGCCAGAACGATCGCTGCGGTGGCTGTCGGGACCGACAAAAAAAGGCAGACCGCAAACAAACGCGCGGCGAGCATTAGCCCACATTATATGACGGTTCGTGACGAAACCGCCAAGACGCCAAGCGAGGTCCACGGCGCGAAGAATAATGAGCGCCACGCTTGTGGACGCCGCCGAGTCGGTGAGGCGGCGGTGTCTTCGGCGCGCGGAGCCTCGCGAGGCCAAGGCATACTTGATACAGTATGTTGAGGCCGCGCGGGGCGAGCCCGCCCGCCACACCAAGCTTCGCTTGAGCCGCCGCGTTGGATCAAATCGCGGCGGAGAGGTTTCTGGCCATCGAATTAACAGCCAGGCTTGTCGCAGCGGCGTACCGGCGGTTGCAGTAGAAGCGTTCATGAGTAATGTGGGTTAGGTCTTGCTGGGTGCCGACAGAGCTTTGCTGACTTCGCCGATCAGCCGCCGCTCGATCTCTGCGGTCTCTTCCGGACTGACGCTGAGGATCCGCCCGCCCTGCGCCAATTTTTCGAAATCGGCTTTCACGCTGAGGCGTGTGACGTTTGCTGGCTGCGACTGGAGGGACACGACGTACTGATTGCGGAAGCCGGCGACTTCGAGCGAGACCGGGTTGGACACCTTTCGCTCCGTGACATACACGGCCTTCTGGTCCGTCTTGATGCTGACCTTGATTTGGTACCCATTCCTGCTGAACGCGTCTTCCACGGTTTTGGCGACGGTGCTCAGCGGGCGGGGGAGATCCTCGGCCTGCGCCCCTTTCGTGTCGATGTGAATGCTCTGGGCGGCTTGCTCAATTGCCGTTTTTTTGATATCCGCCGTCAGTTTTCGGGCCTGGATCAGTTGGGTTTCCAATTGCTCCGCCGCCGATTTCGCTTCGGCTTTGGCACTATCGGCGGCCTTCCTCGCATCCCGCATTTCCTGATTGAGCAAATCGATCTGCTGCTGCATCACCTTGTTGCCGTCCTGCAGCGACGTGACGAGCGATTCTTGCCTGGTGAGTTGTTTCCGGAGCGCTTCGTTCTCTGCCTTGAACGGGGAGTCGTCGGGCTTGCAGCCGAAAACTAACGCAACGAGGACGAGCAGAGCCGGCGCCGTGTCGGAGATCCGCGGGAATGGTGGCATGTGCGGAGGGATTATCCATGCTTCCGGGGCGCTTGTCCATCGTTTCGTGGCCTCCGCTTCAATTGACCCCCCAGCCGCCCGCGCGTATTCTCGGGCTATGAGAGGTTTGGCGGCGGCGGCGTTCCTCTTTCTCACGTTCACAGTACAGTCCTGGAGCTTCCAATCCGGGGCGGCCGGAGACGAACGACTGTCGAAAGAGCATCAGACAGTGGTGCCCGTCGAAGACTATCCACTGTACGATCTCATCGTCACCGGAAAATTCTTGACCTCCGAGACGAGATTGGTCGTGGTCGATCGCTTCACGCTCATCCGGATTCATCCGGAACAACAAGGTCCGCTGCATGCGGAGACGTTCCGACCGGGCGACCTGTTCGACGGCCGCGTCTCCCGGGAATTGGTCCGAGACTTCGTCGACAAAAGCCGCATCCCGTCCCGGCTCGAAGCGCGATTCGACTTCGGCGTACCCTATCGATTGATCGCCGGTGACCAAGACGAGCGACAGGAAACGTCGCTGATCCGGATTCCGGTCTCTTTGGCTACGCCCGTTCAGGAGCCCGGAGAAGGTCCTGCGCCGAACATTCACGTGGGCTTCTCACGCGTCGCATTCGACGGTGATCGCCGTGAAGCGTTGATCTATGTCGAATATGATCGATTCGACGGCGGGCAGGCCGGATTCATGGTGTGGTTGATCCGATCGGGAGCGCAGTGGGGCATTGCCGACACCGAGGTCCTCTGGGCTGCCAGACCGGTCGCCCCGGGACAACCGTAGTTGCGCACCTGCTTGGCGGCGCGCTAGCATGCAATGGTGACGAGGCAGACGTTGGACGCGCTGGTCAGAAAAACATTCTCCGTTCCTCCGCTCGGCTGCAACTGCTCCATCATCGGCGACCCTGTAACCAAGCAGGCGATCGTCATCGATCCCGGAGGAGCGCCGGAGCGGATCCTACACGAGGTCCGCCAATTGGGACTGACCGTAACGGCCATCCTTCACACGCATGCGCATTTCGATCATTTTCTGGCATCCGGCGACATGAAGCAGGCGACCGGCGCGACGTTATGTCTCCACGAAGACGATCGGTCGTTGTGGAACATGCTCGACGTGCAATGCCGCATGTTCGGGGTCCCGTACGTGCCGGTGCCGCCGCCGGACTACTGGCTCAAAGACGAAGAAAAAATTTTCTTCGGTGGGATGACGGCCATTGCGATGCATACGCCCGGTCACACGCCCGGCTCGATGAGCTTCCATATTCCCGACAGCAGTGTGCTGTTCGCGGGCGACACGCTGTTCCGCGGCAGCATCGGGCGGACGGATCTGTGGGGAGGCGACTTCGACGCCATCGAACGATCCATCCGCGAACGGCTCTATACGCTGGACGACCGCACCACCGTCGTCACCGGCCATGGCCCGGAAACCGACATCGGATGGGAAAAGCAATCGAATCAATTCATACGCGCGTGATCATTGGATCGACCGGTCATCAAGGAGGTGTCCATGACCAGAGCTACTCTGTTCGCCCTCTTTTCATTCCTGTGCGTCCTGTCGCTCGTCCAAGCCGAAGAGGTCCCGACGCCGGCTGAGCCGGTCAAGATCGCCGATGTGAAGGTCCGCATCTCCGACCATGGACCGGTCGTGCTGCTGCAAGCCGAAGGGAAGACCATTCCGATCTTTGTGGATTTGACGGTCGCCCTGTCGATTCAGGGCGCCTTGAACGGAGAAAAACTGTCCAGACCAATGTCCCACGATCTCATGCACAGCATCATGGAGGCGTACGGCGGGAAAGTGACGCAGACGGTCATCACGCTGAAGGGCGGCACCTATTATGGCGCGCTGACGGTGTCGTTCAAGGACGACACGAAAGTCTTCGACAGCCGCTCCTCAGATTCGATCGCGCTGGCGATCCATTTCAAGGCCCCGATCATCGTGAGCCGAGATCTCTTGAATCAAGCGGGACAGGTGGTGGAGAAGCCCAAGGCCCAGGATCTGTGATGACGGTGAACGATCTGCCGACATCTGCATCGTTCTCGGCTCCAGAAAGCCTCGACGTATGACAAAAAATACGCCTCCGGTTTCTTGAAGCCTGCGGCCTTGCATCTGCCGGCAGCTTGTTCGCCTTGCCGCGAAAAGCCGCTCGTGAGACGGCTATCGTTCTTCTTTCTTCATCCGTTCCTTCAACCGTTCGAGCCGGCGCTCGGTGGATTGCCTGATGAACTGCATGTTCTCGGACAAGTGCTGTTCAGCGGTGATGTGTCCGGCGTCGCGGCGTTTTTGTTGATCCAACCCGAACTGCGCGATCGACGGACCGTCTTCGTTGTTCAGGCCCTTCCAGATTTCCGTACAGCGGACTTGTTTGACGGGCGGGTATTTGTCGCAGGGCGGGTCCGCGGCTGGGACGGGCGCATGGCAGAATGCCAAGAGGGCGGCGACGATCATTCCCCCACATGCTTGATGCTTCCCCCGCATGGTCTCCACTCAGGGTTCCGCCCCGCCCGTCTAAATCTTCATGGCGTCGGTGACCTCGTGCAAGGTCGCACTCGCCACCTTCCGCGCCTTGCGGCTTCCCTCCTCCACGAGGTCTTCGAGCTGCGAAGGATGTTGTGTCAGCTTCGTGCGAGCCTCCCATATCGGCGTTAGGCGCTCGACCAACCGGTCCGCCACGAGCTTCTTGCAATCGATGCAGCCGATCTCAGCGGTACGACATTCGCGGTCGACTTGTTCAATGATGGGAAGCGGCGAAAAGATCTTGTGGAAGTCATAGACCGGGCACACGTCCGGATTACCCGGATCGTGTCGGCGGACACGGGCCGGGTCGGTGACCATGGTCTTGAGCTTCTGGCGCACGACCGGCTCGCTGTCCGACAAGTTGATGGTGTTGCCATAGCTCTTGCTCATCTTTCTGCCGTCGGTGCCGAGGACTTTCGGAAACTTCGTCAAGCGTTCCATCGGCTCGGGGAACACCGGACGATACAGATTGTTAAACCGGCGGGCCAGCTCCCTCGTCAATTCGAGATGCGGGAGTTGATCTTTGCCCACCGGGACGAAGTCCGGCTTATAGATGAGGATATCCGCGGCCTGAAGCACCGGGTATCCAAGGAAGCCATACGTGCTCAGGTCCTTTTCCTTGATCTCTTCCTGCTTCTCCTTGTACGTCGGATTGCGCTCGAGCCAGGCCACCGGAATGATCATCGAGAACAGCAGATGGAGGACGGCGTGCTCCTGAATGCGTGACTGGATGAAGACCGTGGATCGTGCGGGATCGATGCCGGCCGCCAACCAGTCGATGAGCATCTCGCGCACGAATTCCCGGATACGGCTCGTGTCGGCGTAGTTGGTGGACAGCGCGTGCCAATCCGCCACGAAGAAGTAGCAGTCGTACGCTTCTTGTAGTTCCTTCCAGTTTTCCAGCGCGCCGAGATAGTTCCCGAGATGCAAAAGCCCGCTGGGCTGCATGCCGCTCAACGCGCGCTTCCGGGGGCTCGTCATTGTCCCGCTCCTGTACCGAGTCCCAATGCGGTCGAGAGAATCGTGCCGGAGAGACCGGCGGCGAAGGTCCCTGTGATGGTATGGATGACGCGAAGGTCCTTGTCGAACACCAACAGGCCGACCAGGATCAACATCCCGTACGGTTCCAGCCGGGCGAGCGCCATGGCGGGCTGCGGCGGCAAGAGACTGACGAGAATGCGCCCTCCGTCGAGCGGCGGAATCGGAATCAGATTGAACAGGCACAGGAAGACATTGATCAGGACGGAGTAGAACGCCATCACGGCGATCGGGAGGATCAGCATGGTGCTCCAGGACCGGTCCTGTTCCATGCCGCTTCCTGCCGCGTCACGAATCGAGAGGGTCGGATCGACGGCGAAGAGCAAGGCGAGTAGAAGAGCGCTGGCCAGCGCGAGCAGGAAATTCATGCCGGGGCCGGCTGCCGCGACCAAGGCCATGTCTCTGCGCGGATGCGACATTCTTCTTGGATCGATCGGAACGGGCTTGGCCCAACCGAGCAAGAAGCTCCCCGGCAGCATGAGACAGAGCAGCGGCATCACGATCGTCCCGAAAGGATCGATGTGAGCCGTGGGATTCAATGTGAGCCGCCCTTCGAGTTTGGCGGTCGGGTCGCCGCATTTGTCCGCCATCCATCCGTGCGCATACTCATGCAACACCATGGCAAACAGCAGCGGAAGCGCCATGTACGAGATTTGATGGAGTATGTGCGACAGATTTTCCATGCGGCTCAATCGACTTGGGTGAAGCGGCCCCGCTTGACCTGAATCAGAAACAGCGGGCGGTTGAGCGTCCCGTCCGGGAGAAATGTCGCCGGTCCGCTGAGAGCGGGCAAATCCGGCTGTGAGAGGAGGAAGTCGCGAACCGCTTCTCCCGAGCCGGCTCCTTTGCGGATCGCTTCCACGACGAACCGGGCTGCGTCGTAGCCCTGCATGGCGAAGAGTGTGGGAGTGGTCTGGAACCGTTTCTTGTAGTGCTCTACGAAGTCCTGCACATTCGGGTTGGGACTCTCGGCAAAAAAGCCGTCGACGAACACGGCTCCGTCGATGGATTGATCGGCCGTGCGGGCGAAGTCCGGCGCATTCCATCCATTGGTCCCGAGAAACGGCACCCTCATATCGTGGAAATTGAGCTGCGCGGCGATGAGCCCCACGTCGGCGGCACGCCCCGGAATAAACACGGCATCGAACCCCGGTGTGTACAGCACCTTCCGATCCAGCTTCGTCATCTTTCCCCCGAGCTTCGTCGGATCGACCGGCACCGAGAGCCCGTACTTCTTCAAGTCCTCCGACTTCATCCGTTTGAGCTGCGGGCCGACGTCGCTTTCACCTTCCTTGTAGGATTCGATCGCGATGATCTCGCCGTCGTGCGAGCGGACTTCCTGCGCAAACCACCGGGCCAACTCGCGTCCGTAGACCGTGTCGGGATGGAGAATGCAGAAGCGCCGGAAACCTTGTTCGCCCGCGGCATAGGCGGCGATGCGTTTGGCCTGAAGCTGATACGTCAGTGCCGTGCTGAACGTATAACTGCCGAGACGTCGGACGTTCGGCAGCGTGGCCGTCGGCGTGAGCAACGGAATATGCAGCCGTTCGGTCAGCTCCGCCATGACCGGCAGGTTTTTCGAGAGGAGAGGTCCGATGACGGCGATGGGGCGGTCGTTGGAAAGCATCGCGCTCAAATCGTCCAGCAACGACGCCCGTTCGGACTCGAAGTCTTTGACCAAGAGGCCGATCGACTGGCTTCCCGCGCGGTCTCCCTGGGATTCGACTGCCAGTTGAATCCCGTTCAGCACCTCGTTTGCGAAGGGAGCGGGCTTCCCGTTGAGCGGCAGCACCGCCGCGATCAAGAACTGGTTCGATTTCAGTTTTGTCTGCAGCGACGAGAGTAACTCGCCGGCTTTTGCGGCGTAAGGATGAGCGGGGAAGTGCGACAAAAATTGCTGGATTTGCCGGATCGCCTGGGGGTCTTCGCCCCGGCCCGCATAGAGCTCGATCAACCGTATCGAGGCTTGATCGCCGGGAAAACTCTTGGGATACGATTCGCGCACCCGCTCCAATGTCTTTTTGTCGAATGACTCGTTGATCAGTCCCCGAATGCGGGTCTTGATCTCGTCCGCCTGGTCGTCCGGACTCAGGGCGATCTCGTCCAGCCAGGACTGAATCGCGCGAAGATATTCTTTCTTCTGAAGATACAGGTCGCCGCTGACCTGCATGGCTTCGCGCTTGGCAGCTTCGTCCGGGGAGAGCGTCCGGATGGAGGTCAAAATGGGGAATGCCAGATCCGGATTCCCCATCGCTGCGTGAGTTCGGGCCAGCAGGAGCTTGGCCCGGTCCATCAATTCGGAGTTCGGAAATTCCGATTGCAGTTGCTGCAAATACTTCAGCGCCTCGCCGTATTGTTGAGACCCGTACAGCGCGGCCGCCAAGAGCAAATAGGCGTCGTCGAGCAGGTCGGGTTTGGGATTGGCGGCCAGAAATCGTCGGAGCACCGTCACCGCTTCTTCAGCCTGTCCTTGATCGATCTGGCGCTTGGCCTGCTGCAGCGCGGGGTGATTGGCCGGCGCCGCTTTGCCTCCCTCTGCCTTCGCGGGCGGAATCGATGGGACAAGCGTGAGCCCCGTGACGATGCCGATCAGCATCAGCATCGTCGCGCCCGCCGCAAGCGTTCTCAGTGGCGGGGACGAAGCCGAGCACGTTGAACGACCGCCGGGTATGGATTTCATGAGATGCAAGACGAGTGGCAGTGAAAAATGACTACTATCGGAAACACCGGGGGGTGTCAAGGTTGGTCGTCTTCATTGTCTTCATGGGAGCGATTGGCTATCATCGCGCGATGACGACCGATCTCCTGGTGGAGCGCTATCTGAATCATCTCCGTGTCGAAGGGGGACTGTCCCGCAACACGATCGAGGCCTATCGGCGCGATCTTCGCAAGTTTCAGCAGCATCTCATTCGCGACGGTATCCAACCGCTGCAACGTCTGACGTCCGAGTCCCTGCGCGGGTTCTTGGCGACGCTCAGAGCATCGCACCTTTCTGCTCCCTCTTCGGCGCGCTGTCTGTCCGCAGTGCGCGGGTGGTTGCGGTTCCTGATGCAGGAACGGTTGATCGAACACAATCCCGCCGTCGGCATTGCGCCGGGACGGCAAGGCTTGCGACTTCCAAAGACCCTTTCGCAGAGCGATGTGTCGGCATTGCTCGATCTTTCTCCGAACGCCTATCCGGAAGACCGGCGCGATCGCGCGATGTTGGAATTGTTGTATGCGACGGGGCTTCGTGTGTCGGAGCTCGTCGGAATCGAAGCGGCGCACGTCGATCTGATCGTGGGGAACGTGCGCGTGACCGGAAAAGGATCCAAGCAACGCATCGTGCCGATGGGAGAGACGGCACGGCGCCTCGTCCAGCAGTATGTGGAAGAGACCCGTCTCCATCTGCTCAAAGGGCGAGCCTCCCGCTACCTCTTTGTGTCCCGACGCGGTCGTCCATTGACGAGACAGGCGTTTTGGAAAATCCTCCGGCTGCGTGCGCGGCGCGCGGACATCCCGCGCGCCATATCGCCGCATATGCTGCGGCATTCCTTTGCCACGCACCTACTGGAAGGCGGCGCCGATTTGCGATCGGTGCAGACCCTGCTGGGTCACGCCAACATTGCCACCACACAAATCTATACGCATGTAGAACGCGAACGGTTGAAGGCCGTCCACAACCGGTATTTCCCGCGCCGAGGTGCTAGAAATCGCGCTTAGGAAGAGTTGCCGCGGCGAAAAGAAAGGAGAAGGGTTCTGTGCGGGCTGCAAGAAGAATGCGCGATATGGTTGACAAGGGCTGGTGGACTTGGTAGCATCCGCCAGCTTTTTAAGAAAATCGGGCGGATAGCTCAGTTGGAAGAGCGCTGCCCTTACAAGGCAGAGGTCACAGGTTCGATCCCTGTTCCGCCTACCAGCGTTCGAGTGGATTGCAGGTAAGCGGGACGGAAGAAAAGACCGGCGAAAAAAACTATAGATTTGTCCAACCGCAACAAATAGTCTTGTCATTCAGACTTTCCGCTATAAGTAGAGTCGCAAGGGGCCGTCGTTCAGCCTGGTTTAGGACGCCAGATTGTCAATCTGGAGGTCGCGGGTTCAAATCCCGTCGGCCCCGCCATTTTCTCTCTACGTGGTCGACACGCGGGGTTGAACCCGTGGCCGGAGGGTTTGAAGGAGGGCGGCCTCCTTGGGCCGGGACATATCAAAACGAGCATCTCTCGCCACGCGACCGCATGGGGAGGCGCAGACAAGTCCGCACCCCCTGCATCCTGCAAGATGATCAACGTTTGCTAAAATCCGTACGCGGGCGCAAGATTTCCGCATACCGCCAAGAAAAGGATATAGGCCAATGTTCCAAATCGGACTGACCGGCGTAGTGGGCCAGCTCGGCACTGTGTCCAAGATCGTGCTGCTGTTCTTGTTCGTCTTCTCGGTCGTGTCATGGGCCATTATTTTTGCAAAATGGCGGACGTTCCGTACTGCGGACCGCAGAGACCGGCACTTCATGGGTCTGTTGGCGAAAGCCAGAGATTTGAACGAGCTCTACCGCCAGCTTCGCCACTTGGAATCGAGCCCATCTGCCGTCGTGTTTGAAGGGGTCATGGATCGTCTGTCGGGATTGCGAACCGAAGGATCGGACGGCGTCGGTCCCATCGATCGACACGTGATCGAACGCACGGCCGCTCATTTATCGCAGAGTCAACTGTCGAGGCTGGAATCCTCCCTCCCGTTCCTGGCAACGACGGGCAACATCACGCCTTTCATCGGGTTGCTGGGTACCGTCATGGGCATCATCGATGCCTTTCGCGAGATTGGAGCGCAAGGCACCGCGAGCATTGCCGCAGTGGCGCCCGGCGTGGCTGAAGCGCTGGTGGCAACGGCCGCCGGACTGTTCACGGCGATTCCCGCCGTGGTCGCGTACAATTATTTTCTGACTCGGATACGGCGCACCGCCTTTCGTCTCGATACCGTGGCGATCGAATTGTTGGGAGCAGTGCCCTCTCCCGCTCCGAAGGCGAAACCGGTCCCGGTCGGAGCGCAACGATGACGTTCGAATCGCGTCAACGGCGGTTCATGGCGGAGATCAACGTGATCCCGCTGGTCGACGTCGTGTTGGTGCTGCTCGTGATCTTCATGGTCACGGCACCGATGCTCTATCGAGGCATGGACATCAAGCTTCCGACATCCGCCACCAATACGATCAAACCCGAGATGCGCACGGTGCTGACCATCGAGAAGGACCAGCGACTGTATCTCGATAAGGATCCGGTGGGCGTGGTGCAACTCGAGCAGAAACTGAAGCTGTTGAAACACGACCATCCCGACGTGTCGCTGTATTTGCGTGCCGACCGCGATGTGCCGTACGGGGTGGTCGTCCAGGTGATGGACGGAGTGAAAAAGGCGGGCATCGAAAAGATCGGGATGGTGACGGATCCCATTGGGGCGGAACGAGTGGTGGTTCCGCCCGTTCCGGCTCAACCTCCCCGCAAGAGTTAATCCGGAGTCGAGCAACGCATGTCGGCACAGGCCCACGTCCAACCGGTTCTCTGGTTCGACTTGGATGAACAGAGCCGGTTCTTTTCGCGGATCAAACGAACGCTGCTTCTGTCCCTGGTTCTTCATCTGGTGGTGCTGCTGATCGCAGCCGGGCTGCGTCTTCCCCAGCGTGGAGAACGTCCGCTCGCATCGGTCGAAGTCTCGCTGGTCAGCCTGCCGACGTCGACACCGACGCCGACCAAGTCAGTAGAAGTGCAGAAGCGAGTTGAAGTGCAGAAGCCGGCGGAACCGAAGCCGGCCCCGCTTCCGGTCCCAGTGGTGAAACAAGAGGCTGCAGAGCCAAGGCCGGCTCCGGTTCCCGCGATGAAGCAGGAAGCGGCTATTCCGACGCCCAAGGCTGCACCGATGCCGGCACCGGCTCCTCCCACTCCAGCCGTTCCAGCTCCCGTTGTGGCGCCGTTAAAGCTCGGGCCCGTTCCCGCCGTTCCCTCTCCGCGCCAAAGCGTCGCAAAAGATATTCTCCGGGACGTTGAACTTCCTCCTGACGCGCCGAAGTTCGGTGATTTTACCCCGACCAAAACGGTGGAGCCGCCGACACCGGCGTCGAAGAAGAAGCCGAAGTTGCCCGATATCCAGATCCCGAACGTTTCCGATCTGATGGCGGAGCAGGAGGTCAAACCGCTCCAGCACGCCATGCCGGCCCCGGCTCAGCAAGCGCCGTTGAGCGATCGTTTGGACAAAGAACTTCAAGAAGAATTGATGAAGGTCAAGCAATTTCAGCCGGCGGCGAAGCTGGAGATTCCCAAGGAGACGCCGGTCAAGCCTCCGCCCGTGCAAGAAGCCTCCGCACCTGCCGCAGCGGTGCCTCAGACGATGCTGAAAACGTCGGGATCGTCCGGGACGAATCCGTTCTGGGCGAAAGTGCAAACGATCATACAGAATAATTGGGAACCGCCGCCCATCGACGTCACGGGAACGACATACCGTGTCGTGGTGAAGTTCCGGTTTTTTCGTAACGGTACGGTAAAGGATGTCGGGATTCAACAACCCTCCGGCAACGGGTATTTCGATGACGCAGGCCGGCGAGCGGTGCTGAAGCCGCGGGTGTTTCCTCCCTTTCCCGCCGAAATGACCGAAGCCTATCAAGATGTCGAGATGCTGTTTCAGGTAGGGGAGACCGCCGGATGATGATGCACATGAAATTGGGCGGCGCCGCATGCAGCCTCGTATTGCTGACTGCCGGCGCCATTGGAATCCTCGAATCGGGCGCCGCCGATGTGTTTCTTGAAGCCACCAGACCCGACTTTCAAAAGATTTCGCTCGGCGTCATCGGCATCCAGAACGGCGGGAGGCCCGAGTGGCTCGGAGGCCGGCTCGAAGATGTCCTGAAGAAAGATGTGAAGCGCTCGCTGGTCTTCGAACTGGTCGACCTGCCGAGCTTGGGCATCAAAGTCCGAGATGTCGGCAACGGCGTCGGGAACGGATCGAGAACCGTGTTCAAGCAGGCGGCGGACAACGGCGTCTCTGTTCTGGTCTGGGGCAAAGCCGCCTTGAAGGAAAGCGACAAGGAATCGGACGTCAATATGGAAGGTTTCGTCTACGACAGCGGCAGCGACGAAGTCGTGGGTGGAAAGCGCTACGCCGGCTCGTCCTCGGTCGTTCGCTTGATGGCTCATCGGTTCGCCGACGAACTCGTGTTTCGCTACACGGGGGAGCCGGGAATCGCCCGCACGAAGATCGCGTATGTCTCGGCGATCGGGGCGGCGCGCGAACTCTTCGTGATGGATTACGACGGTTACGATGCGCGTCAGTTGACGGCAGACGGGTTTCTGAACTTGATGCCCCGCTGGTCCCCTGACCGCCGCTTTCTCGTCTTCACCGCGTATCGTGACCGCAATACTCAGGACATCGACATGATCGAACTGGCCTCGGGAAAGCGGTGGACGCTCGTCTCAT
>DATFDJ010000214.1:0-5046 GCA_035252115.1 Nitrospira sp.
CTTCCGGAATCAGAACACCGATAAAGTATTTGTCCTGAAGAGCGACCCATCGCACGTCTCCTTTTCGCACCAACTCGGTGTCCGGCGTTTCCTTTTCAACCCGGCCGTCGACCAAAACGGCCGACCCGATCAGGCCGATGAAGCCCTCTCCCCATTCCACGATGCCAAAGTTCGTTCCCAAGCTGACGTCATAAGGCTCTGAAGCGCCCCCAACTGCGACGGCGACATCCACAACATAACTGTCATGGTGGAAGGTAAGCTGCTTGGTGACCACCAGCCCGCTTGCGCCATCGCGAAATTGCAGTGCCACGTGACCGACGGGATGGGCGGCATCCAGTGACGTAAAGTCGCTGTCGATGGAAAAGAGGCCCTCGCGGACGGCTTTTTCCGAGGATGGATTCGACAACGTCAGCGACAAAGGCTGTTTGAAATTTGCCCCCTGATAGACGAGTTGCACCGGCTTTGGTTCAGCAGCCACGCTTCGGTATTCTTTCAACTCCCACCCGGTAATGACGCCGCCGCGAGCCGACAAGCTGACGCGCAGAAGGTTCGTTTCGAGCGTGACCGTTCGTTCGACAGCCGAATCCGCATGGACTGGGGTATCGACCTCTTGCTTTGTGGACATGGATGGAGGCGAAGAGGCCACTATGTTGGGAGCGCCTTTCTTCGTGTCCTCTCTTGGTGGCCAGGCAGAATTATCCTGACCGTTTTGATCCTGCGGTGGCGACTGAGGCAGCAGCCCGAATTCTTTGAGCAGCAGGTCATAGCCGAGGATGACGGCGATCGAAAGGACGAGAAAAATGACGACGCGCTTTTCCATGGTGACGTACGGGCTCTGATGTTCTACGAGGTTTCAGCGAAACAAAGCCAACGTTCCCTGGGTCCGCTGTTGCTTCGCGAGTCGACTACGGACGGGAAGATACCCCTTTCAACATCCTGCTATTCTTTCACCGGATCATATCCTCCGGGATGGAATGGGTGACATTTCAGCAGTCGACAGGCCCCCAATCCGAGACCCCGGAGCACGCCGAACCGAGTGATTGCCAGTGAAGTATAGACTGAGCAGGTTGGTTCGAAACGGCAGGCTGGTCCGATCCACGGTGAAATACAACAACGATACCCGGCAAGCAAGCAAAGACATAGCCACCGCACGCTATGCTTCATTGCCGTGCCACATCCCTTGCCGCTTGAGCGTCGAGCACCACGCGTGCCTGAGAGATTCGAAAGGCAATGTGATGGCATCACGCTTGGGGAAGACGACCAGCCAATATCCTTCGACCAGATGACGATGAACCTGCCGCGTGAGTTCGCGAAAGAGCCGCTTCGCACGATTGCGCCGGACCGCCGTACCAAAACGCCTTCCCACCACAATGGCTACTCGCGTACCCCCGTTGGTTCGGCACACGAGCCCATTAAACATCGCCGTTGAGAAACGACGCCCATGTTGTTTGACGAAGTCGATGTCACGACTCGTGCGGAGGAATTTCCTTTCATCGCGTCCGGTCTTTATGCTCGCCATGATGAAGGACAGATTGCCTGAGACGTTGCTAGTCCCTTCATTTTCAGTTGATCCAAACGGCACCGCATCTATATTGAGGAGAGCGTCCCAGGTACAGAGAGGGCGGGATAAATTCCGCGCGTAAGCTTCTGCGCGGTGCCAAAAAGATAAGGATCTACACGGTCAGACGCGCACGACCTTTTGCCCGACGGCGAGCCAAAACCCGTCGCCCATTCTTGGTACTCATCCGCTTTCGAAAACCATGCTCACGTTTCTTTTTCAGATTCGAAGGTTGCTGAAAGGTAAACGACATACGAGAACTCCTCCATTTTCATCCGCACAGAAAATCGCATTATATGGACGCGAGGATAGGCTGTCAAACGAGCGAAACAATAAATGTATCTATGTGCTTCAAGAGAACTGAAGTATCACCATCCATCAGCATGACCCTGCTCCTTCGCAGATAAGCCTTTGATAACACTCCCATCTTGAGGCGCTTTTGTGGATTTTTTAATTACGGTGAGCTAGACTGCCACAGGTATGCGTCCGATAGACATCTCAACGTCGACGTAACCTCTTGTCACACCGCATGATTCTTCCTCAATCGGCCGACTCTTCGCTGGCATTATCCTTGCGGAAGTTACGGGATTCCCAACGACACGAATAGCGACGAACGCCGCGACGGCGGCACAGGTAGAAGGAGAGTGCTCATGATCAGACTACCCTACGTTCCTTTCCTACTGTTCTGTACGATTCTTATGATCGCCGGTTGCGCACAGCCGCCCGCCGAACAAATGAGCGCCGCTGAGCAGGCTGTCAAGGATGCGCAGCAGAGTGGCGCCGCCACTTACGTCCCAGACGAGTATGCCAAGCTCGAAGGGACATTGTCTGCCATGAAAAAGGAAGTCGCCGATCAAGAGGCTAAGTTTGCTCTCTTCCGCGATTACGGAAAGGTCGAGCAATTGGCCGCCACGGCAAAAGCCGAAGCGGACCGCGTGAAAGGGGAAGCCGTCAAGAAGATGGATGAAGCGAAGAGCGCCGCAGTCCAAGCCCATCGGGACGCGCAGGAAGCCGTCAAGAAGGCGATGGATCTCGTCGCCAAGGCTCCTACGGGGAAAGATCGGGCCGCGCTCGAATCGATCAAGACCGATGCTGAAGCGCTGAAAGCCTCCCTCAACGACGTCCAAATGATGATCGACAAGTCCGACTATCCGGCAGCGAAGACCAAGGCCGATGCCATCCGCGAAAAGAGCCTTGCCGTCTCCCATGAGATCGAAACGGCGCTCGCCAAGGTGTCAAAAGCAAAGCCCGTCTCGGGCAAGAAAAAGTAGGAGAGACACACCGCCGTGCGTTTGGTTCATCGATCGGGCAATTTCGTTGCGCTGGGGCTGCTTCTGTTTGCGTGCGCCGGCCTCTTCGGTTGCAGCGAAACGGTCCCCAGCGGCCTCCTGGAAGCGGTCGAATCCATTGACCGCGATTTAGTCCTGTTGCACGCAGCGGAGATGTCACCGGATGATTATGCCCGCTTCGCGCACCAATGGATGGCTCTGAAAGCCCGTGCGGAAGCCGAAGAGGATGCGATCCATTGGCCCTGGGAGCAGAATGATTTGGAACAGGCGCTTCGGCGTTTGGAAGAGGAAGGGGTCCGCACGGTGGCCCATTTGACCGAGCGACGAGAATCGCTTCGGCGTTCCGCGGAGGAACAACTGACTCAAGTTCAAGACCGCTTCCAGATCCTGACATCACGGGTCGGCACCATCGATAGTCGGCTCGTATTGGGCCGGAAGCCGGTGGAAACGGATCTTTGGATCACGCAGGCCCGGTCTTTCTATGAGCAGGGACAGTACGAGCACTCTCTGCACGCATCCGAGCAGGCAGCTCAGCGCATCGCGGAGCAAGCCTTGGTGTTGAGCCGCGAGCTGGGCCGATACGCCGATCGCGAACGGATCACCCGATGGCAGGAGATGGCCAAAGATACCGTGGAGTGGTCTCGCAAGCACCAGGCTTCGGCCATTGTGGTCAGCAAGGCGGACCGGCTCCTGACCCTCTACAGAAACGGGAAGAGAGTGCTATCATATCCTGTCCGTCTTGGGTTCAACGGCATCAGAGAAAAACTGTACCAGGGAGACGGCGCCACTCCCGAAGGCCGCTATCGGGTCGCCGGCAAACGGGGGCAAGGTCAGACGCAGTTTTACAGGGCGCTGGTGCTGAACTACCCCAACGCTGACGACCGTAAGCGCTTCCTTCTTGGACGAAAAGCGGGAAACATCCCGCGCTCACGGAGCATCGGCGGCCAGATTGAAATTCACGGGATCGAAAACGAATTGATGGCGCAGACGTTGGGATGCATCATGCTGGACAATTCGCAGATGGCCTTGTTGTTCACGCATGTCGAGAAAGGGACCCCCGTGACTATCGTGGGCGCCTTGCAGAAGGACAATTCCGTCGCACTGGTTCTGGCGGATTTGAGCGTCCGCACGAATGAAATCTGATCAAGACCCATGAAGCGACCGGCCTGTCTCCTGTCTTCCTCGCTGCTGGCTCTGTGGCTTGTCGCCCTGCTCCAGGGCAGCAGCGCGCCTGTTGCCACAGCTACCGATCCCCGACCGGCTGCCCCCGATACCGCAACCCTGCAAGCTCTGGAGACCCGCTACAAATCCTTGGCGAAACAACTCGCCCAGTCCATGCCCAGCCAGCCCTATATCGTCGTGGATACCGCGAGGAATCATCTCGTCATCAAGCGACGCGATCAGGTGATGTTGGACGCGCTGGCGTCCACGGGGAGCGGTACGATCCTCGACAAGCCCGGTGAGACGAACGGACAGTGGATCTTCGATACGCCGAGGGGAGAATTCGCCGTCCAATCCAAGTTGGTGAATCCCGTGTGGGTCAAGCCGGATTGGGCGTTCATCGAAGAGGGGCTCGATATTCCCAAGACCCAAGCCGATCGGGTCGAGTCCGGTGTTCTGGGACAATATGCGTTGGGATTCGGGAAGGGATACTTTATCCACGGCACTCTCTATGAGAGGCTGCTCGGGAAAAATGTGACGCATGGCTGCATCAGGCTCAACGATCAAGACCTCAAGGCTGTGTACCAGTTGGCGCGAATCGGCACACCGATCATGATTTTTTGACCTGCGTCCCCTCACGGCGCAGTACTCCATGATCATCGTTCTCTTGTCCTTTTCCGTTCTTGTCGCCTGGGGTCACGATGCTTCGGCGGAGGAATTCCCTTTTCACCTCGACCGGACCAACCCCGGCGCGCTCGAAGAAGCCACCAGAGTCTTGACCGAAGAAGTGAAGTTGGCGGCCCGGCCTTATACATACCTCCTGATCGATCTCGCCGACAACGTCATCATCATGAAAGCGCGCGGTGTCGAATTGCAGCGGCTGCCGCTGCCAAGCTGGTCGGCTGTCTCGCGCGACGCCATGACGGGGACGTTTCGCCTGATGGCCCGACCTTCGATCGCGCGCCGTAAGATCAATCCCGCTGCCGGTGCGGAACAGGAGCCGATCAGTCTCGCCGATATGCCCGGCGATTATCATCT
>DATFDJ010000215.1:0-41557 GCA_035252115.1 Nitrospira sp.
GGTCCGACGGGCAAAGTCTATGGCCTCGATATGACGGACGAGATGCTGGCGCTGGCCCGGGAGAATCAGCGCAAAGCCGGCGTCACCAATGTCGAATTTCTTCAGGGCGACATCGAAGCCATCCCGCTACCCGACAATACGGTGGACCTCATCATTTCGAACTGCGTGATTAATCTGTCGCCCAATAAGGATCGGGTGCTCAAAGAAGCCTTTCGCGTGCTCAAACCCGGTGGCCGCTTCGCGGTGTCGGATATTGTGATCCGGGGGGAGATCCCAACGGAGATTCGCGACAGTGTCGAGCTCTGGGCCGGCTGCGTCGCCGGAGCGCTTGAAGAGCAGAGCTACGTTCAGAAGCTGAATGCCGTAGGCTTTGAAGTCGTGAGCATCGAGCCGACCCGAATCTACACGGCCGAGGACGCCAAGGAGTTCCTCATGGGAGCCGGGCTGGATGTTACCCGGGTGGCTAAGGACATCGACGGCAAGATTATCAGTGGTTTCATTCGGGCAGCCAAGCCGAAGGCTTCGTGTTGTGCTCCCGGCTGTTGTGCGTAACAAGGAGGAGATGCCATCATGGACGCGACGGTGTCGCTCCCTCTCTCTGCAAATCAAAAGAGCCAGGGCAGCCAGAAGGTTCTCTGACTGCCCCGCTTGCGACTCGCTCTGACCACGGTTTCGTTTTGGCCCTCTATGCTGCCACTTTAGATGCCATGCGCTCACAAGAGCCCGCACAGCGCCGGCACATCTCGGCGCACTGCTTCACCATCTGATCGTCTCCGGCTACCTGCACACAGTTGTCCGCGCATTGCCGGCAGACCTCGGCACACAGACCGCACATTCGATCGTGAAGTGATGATCCTCGAAGTAGGTAGCGGGCGGTGGTTTCACAAATTTCCGCGCAGTCTAGCAATAACCGGATATGGTCCGGCGCCGCGTGACGCCCACCGAGCTGCAAACAATGCCCGACCGTTCGGATACAGAGCGCCTGGCAATCTTGGCAGAGCTCGATGCATTTTGCCATCTCGTCGTCCGTATGATGCCCGCCTTGGACCGGTGAAGGCTGCGCATCCGAGCCATGGATTTCCGCATAGACCTTCGGCCATATCGTCAACGAAGCACTCGTGGCCACCAGAGACGCGCCGGCAGAGAGAAATGTTCGTCTGTTTATCGTATTGATCGCTGGCATAAGTCCTCCTTAATGGCTTATTGTTCGCGTCCACTGAGTCTCAGCGCACGAAGCCGAAGGAGGTATCAAATCCTTAGAACTGTGGTGGGGATGGAGAGATGAAGAGGCGTGTCCGCACTGCACGGCGGTTGTTGCGGTTGGAAAGCACGGAATACTGAAGTAGGCAGTTCAGGAACGGCCTCGAAATCCACGTGAAGGGTGGGCAGTTCCTGGCTGGAGGCAGCGTAAGATTGCGGCCCCAACTCGAGAAACGCATCACACACCTGTCGCACCGGCTGCTCAGTGGGGGACGAGCAGTCCGCTGCAGACTCCGGCTGAAGGGGTAGTACGCAGGCGTAGGCATTGAAAGTGAGGACCGACAGAAGCAGGACCAGAAAGAGGCACATCCGGCTCATGCCGTCATTATCAAACCAGCTTGTTAGGGAGTCAAGTGTGTGCCGGCGCGCTCCCGTCAGCAGAAGATCGAGACATACCGGATGCGCTGCAAGAGCACTGCCCAATAGCTTGGCAACGACTAGGGGAACGCCGAGATGCTCTCACGACGGAAGGCGCTCAACTCTTGAACCAGGCGGTCGGCTTTCGCGGCATCTTGCACCCGGCTCGGCATGCCGATGGGATGTGGTCCTGTCTGCCCATGTGGAACAATCAGCGATCGCGCGCCGTGTCCGAGCTCCCTCTCGACCTCATCGCGAAACTTTCCCTTCTCTTGATCGCCGTCTCGATGTTCGGCTGTACTTCGTCCCGTCCCGTCACGGTGCATGAGGCCATGACGGCGGAAGATTTCGAAGGCCGCTGCGCGCTCTCTGCGAAGCCTTCTCCCGGACCACGGACGTCCGGAGTAATACCTCCGTCATCGTCGCTGCCCGCTTCCTTATCGGCCGTGAGCCGGACGATCGCCGAGATCGTGGGTGTCGTCGATCTGCTCGTCGCCATCGCCGAGTTGGAGCAGCGGGCGACGCAGGAGCCGCGGCGGCTCGTCGATCTGGTCGCGGCACGGCAATACCTGCTCATTGCCATCCAGTCGGCGCTGTCCGAAGTGCAGAGTGCCGCGGCGGAAGTCCGCTGCGAGAAAGAGCGGGCGGATCAAACGGCCGACCGCCTGCAAGAAAACCTCAGCCGCGAAGTGAGGGCGCTCACGCTGTCCGCAATTCTCGCCGGCGCGATTTTCGGATTCGCCTCCGGCGGATTGTTTCTCGCCGGCGTCTCGACGGCGGGAACGGCGGTCAGCATTTCGGGAGGCGTCGTCGAGACCGTGCTGGCCTCGATCGGGTTGTCGGTCGATCGCAGCCAAGTCCTTCGCCACAGAAGAAACGTCTTGCGCGAGGTATGGCAGGGACGCGGACCCGAGCCGGTGCTGCCGGAGATCGTCTGGCGATTCCTGAATCAACCGTTGACGGAAGACCTGCTGCACCGCTCGCTGCGCGAGACCATGGCCCTGCGATGGCGGGACGACGGCCGGCTGGGGACGCCCGGATCGGAACAGGAGCGGCGTCTCGCATTGTTCTTCGGCGAGGGCGGGCGGTACGACATCGCGGATCTGCGCGCTCGCGCCGCGATGTTGAACCTGCTCGAAGCCGATATTCAATTGATGACGCAGGATCTGAACCTCTTCATCGAAGAACAGCTCGTTCGTCAGCCGCCCTCGTTGCCCGGCCCGTGACCGAGCCTCGGCCGCGGCCCGCCTTCTATCGCTGGAGGACTTCCCTCATGAGTCGATGGAGATCCTGGTCCATCTGCAGAACGGACGTTCTCAGCTCTTCCAACATTTGCGAGCGGTCGCGGAGGTCATCGATGTTGTAGGAGCCGCCCTCGCCCATAATTAGCCCCGCGCGAGTCTGCTGTTCCTCCCGGTCTTCCGATGAGGAGGCCGGATTGGGCAACAGCTCCTGCTGCCGCCAGCGAGCGAGGATGCGTTCTCTGATGGATGGTCCTTCTTCACCGTTCGGGTGCACGGCGGTCAGGTAGCGCCAGATCGCCGATGGAAACAGCGACGGCGTCTCGGGCCCCTGGACGAATTCGGCCAACATGTTGTTGGGGTGACGAAATTCGTGTTTGAGCGTGATGAACTCGGCCCCTCCTCCGGCGATGACGGCCAGCGACCCTCCGAGGATGTCGATCGCATCCGCCAGGACGGTTTCCTGCGCCAGGGCGAGCGCGCCGCCCAGCACGCCGATCAGCGCATCGCCGACGATGGCAAACATCAATCCGATCTGGCGGCGATCTCCTTGGATCTCCGACAGCACGTCGGCCACATAGTCGGCGCGCACCTTTTCACAATCCATCTGCCCCACTACGGCGGCGACTTCGAGGCCCAGCAATGAGAGCCGTTCGGTGAATTCTTGTCGGACCTGAAGCCGCTGCAGTTGAGATGCGGCATCGAGATCACGCTCATCGTGGAGGACGGCGATGTCGGCAGCCAGATGCTCGACGTTCAGCGTCTTGGCAAGCGCTTGGGTTCTGAGCGAGAGTGACGACGACGTTTCATGGCGAGCACCGACCGAGGTTCTGGATTGAGGTGAAGGGGGCGATTCCGCGCTGCTGACGAGATCGGCCAAATGTCCGCAGGGATTTTCGATCGCCTGGTGACGGACCCGCTTACTCTGCGCCTGCGTAAGCGTGCAGGCCGAGTGCGCGAGCATGAGGACAGCCACGATCGGCAGCACAAGCGACGAACCGGGAGCACGGCAAGTCCCTCCACGCCTCCATGGCTTCCCACGAGTTACGAGACCGCCAGGGTCTGCGGAGCCGCCTGGTCGATTCTGGTCCTCAGCCATGCGATCTGGCGATCCGTATTTTTCAACGATCCCTCGCACGTCTCCACGAGAGCTTGGTCGTGCAGCGCCCTCGCCCCCTGTCTGGTCGCTTCGTAGCCGAGATGGACTTCCTGAGCGGCGAGCCAAAGATCGTGAAGATCTTGTAACAACCCGAGTCCTCCGCTGCGCGGGCCATTGAACAGTTTCTTTGCCGAGCCATCGGGATCGCCGTTGCGGTCCTTATGATAGGCAGCGATGAACGGTTTCAGCCCATCCGCTTGCTCCGAGCTCCATGACGCCATCAGCATGCAGGTCGCATGGATGTCCGGTTCAGCCATGTGCTGATCGGCTACCTGGCGGAACGCCTCGGCCAAATGGCGCTCATCCTGGAATGTCATGCCGAGAAAGAGACTGACCGGCCGCTCGTCGCCGGCCGTAGCGACGGCCTTGGCAATTTTCCCCGGCATGTCCACCATCTCGGTCGCGGCGGTCTTGATCCGGCCCGCAAGCGATTCGGTGACCTTCGAGACCTGTTCGACCGCGGAAGAGCCGGAAACCTTGCCGGCGCGCACCGCGGCATGCTTGAAATAGGGCTGCTTGCTGACCGGGTCCCATTCCGTGATCGTGAGTTCGTTGGCCGCCCTAGCGTGGTCCGGATCGTCCCAATACCCGTAGTGAAACGGCACGAACAGATGACCCGGGAGAATATCTCCCAGCTTGGCCCGAACCGTGATGCGGCCGCGCCTCGATTCCACTTCGACGACATCGCCGTCGGCGATGCCGAGCTTGGCCGCGTCGTCCTCATGCATCTGCACGAAGGCGTCGGGCGCGGCGTCGTTCAGTTCCCGCGACCGGGCGGTCTTGGTCCTCGTATGCCAGTGATACACGATGCGTCCGGTGGTGAGCCAGAACGGATAGTCGCCGTCCGGCTCCTCGTGCGGCGGTTGATATTCCACCGCGCGGAGAAACGCCTTGCCCTGCGGATCGCGCGCGCGATATTCCTCCGGCGTATTGACGGCGCCGGTCGTGAGGTCGTGGCCGTACGTCTCGCAGTAGTCCGCGTGCGTGTTGAACCGGTGATCCGCGTAGAGTCGCGGCGTGCCGTCCGGCGCCTGCTCGGTGCAGGGCCATTGAATACCGGGCGACCCGCGGAGTTTCTCGTAGCTCATCCCGCTGTAGTCGCACGGTCTTCCGCGCGAGCAGATTTTCCAGGCCTCGAAGCATTGCTCTTCCGTCGTCCACCTCACCAGCGGCGCGCCCTCCTTGTCGGTGAACTGCATCCGCCGGGCGTAGTCCAGGAAAATATCGAAGTCGGATTTGGCCTGCCCCGGCGGCTCGATGGCTTTCTCGGACAAGTGGACGGTGCGATCCACGTTGGTATAGCAGCCGGTCTTCTCGCCCCACAGCGCCGCCGGCAACACCACGTCCGCGTACTCGGTGGTCTCGGTGCGGAAGGCGTCCTGCACCACGACGAAGAGACTGCTCATGCTCAAAATCCGCCGGATGCGGCCGAGCTCGGGCAGCGAGACGGCCGGATTCGTCCCGCTGATCCACAGCATCCGAATGGTGCCCTCTTCCGCATACCGGTAGATCTGCATCGCATGGGTCGGCGGCGCGTAGGTCGGCAGCTTCGTACGCTCCACGTTCCAGATCCGGGCGATCTCCTCCATGTGCGCGTCGTTTTCCCAATTGCGGAAACCCGGCATGTCGCCGTCGGCCCCGCACTCGCGGGTGTTCTCGGAGGTCGGCTGCCCGTTCATCTGTAAGATGCCGGCGCCCGGCTTGCCGATCATGCCGCGCAGCAGATGGATATTGTGGACTTGCACGGCAGCCGCCGTGGCCTGCATCGATTGATACACGCCTTGCAGGACGGTCGACAGCAGCGCCTGGCTCTCGCCGATGATCGCGGCGGCTCTGATCAAGGTCCGTTCCGGCACGCCCGTGACCCGCTCGACACGATCCGGCGTCCACGTCGACACCAGTTTTGCGAGCGCCTCGATACCGACCGTATGACTCTCAATGAAGGACCGGTCGATCCAGCCGTGCTTGATCATGAGATGTTGCAAACCGTTGAGCAGTGCGACGTTGGTGCCGACCCGGAGGGCCAGATGCACGTCGGCATGTTTCGCCGTCTCCGTGCGCCGGGGATCGATCACGACCAGTTTCGGCGGATTGGGGCCGGCGCGGCGGTCCAAAATCCGCATCCACATGACCGTCTGTTGCGAGGCGATGTTGTGGCCGATCACCATCATGGCGTCCGCCACATCGATGTCGGCATAGGATCCCGGCTGGCCGTCCGTGCCGAACGATTCTCGCAATGCATTGTCCGCCGTGGCCGTACAGAGCCTGGTATTGCCGTCCATGTGCGGGGTTCCGATGCCGGCCTTTCCGATCACGGCGAGCGTGTAGTACTCCTCCAGATACAATTGTCCGCTCGTGTAGAAGGCGATCGAATTGGCCGTGTGCCGGTCGATCGATTCCTTCGAGCGCCGGACGATGAGGTCCATGGCCTCGTCCCATGTCGCCGGTTGCAGCTCGCCCTTGCGGCGGATCAGCGGAGCGGTCAGCCGGTCCGCTGAGTGATTGGCGACCCACGCGTGCAGCCCTTTCGGGCCCAACCGACCGTGGTTGGTCCGGTCGGACTCCCGCCCGCGCACACCGACGATCCGGCCCTGTTTCACCCCGATGTCGAGACCGCATCCGTACGAGCAGAGCAGGCAGGCCGACGGCACCCATCGCTCCGGCTGGTCGGTGGTCTGTTCGTCGATCCTGACGGGCCATTCCCCGCGATACGGCGTCCGGGGCCCCCACACATCGGCGATGCTGTCGCGCGTCCGGCCCATTGGTCACCTCCTCGATTGCTCTCTGCGCAAAAACCCAATTCACTCGGTGCAAGGCGAATGCCGATTCCCCGCGATGACAGGCCGGAACAGTTTGCGTGTTGAGACCGTCGCTATGCGCCATCTGTCCCAGCGCAAGACACCTTGTCGGCGCGTTCAGCCCGCAGGATGTTCAAAAAGGCCGTTCAGCAAGGCCGCAGCGAGAGAAGAGGCGAAGCGTACTTCTGTTCGGTACGTTGAGCCTCTGAGCGACGCGAGAACGCCGCTGACGGCCTTTTTCAACATCCTGCTAGCGCGATTTCCACCGGTATCTGGTGAGCGTCCTAGGGGCAAGGCCCAGGCACGATGACTTACCGTAAACGACACAACGTTCGCCGTCGGAGGTGAGCATGGAACGCCGCAAAGTCGGTTTGATCATTCCTCACCCCGAAGATCAGAAGTGGGATTCCGTCTGGAAAGTGTTTCGCACGCCCAACTTGAACCTGCCGACGCTCGCCGCGTTGATCCCGGAAGACGAATGGGATATCGACATCCAGGATGAGCTGGTGGGCCCCATCGATTTCACGCGCGTGTACGACTTGCTTCTCATCACGGTCACGACCTCCGTGGCATTTCGAGCGTACGAAATCGCCCGGTTGTTTCGGGAACGAGGCGCAACGGTCGTGCTGGGCGGCATTCACCCGTCCGCCGTACCGGAGGAAGCGGCTCACCATGCCGATGCGGTGGTCATCGGCGAAGGAGAGCTCACCCTCCCCAAGCTGCTCGAGGATTTCAAACGCGGAAAGCTGGAGCGGTTCTACCGCATGCCTCACATGGTGGACGCGTGGGATCGCAGACTGCCGCGCTGGGACCTCCTGCCGAAAGGGTATCTGCTGCGCGAGTCCGTGACGGTCACGCGCGGCTGCAATTACCGCTGCTCCTTCTGCTCGATCCATGTGGCGCTGGGGGGCGGACAGTACGGATATCGGAAGAAACACCCGGCGGACGTGGCCAAGATCGTGGAGCACATGAACGGGCCGATGGTGATGTTTTGGGACGACGATCTCCTGTCCGATCCCGTCTATACCAGGGAACTCTGTCTCGCGCTGAAACCGCTGAAGAAGAAGTGGATGAGCCAGATGAGCGCCACGTATGTCGCTCATCATCCCGAGATGCTCCGCCTGCTTGCCGAGGCCGGATGCCGGGCCATGTTCATGGGCTTCGAATCGATCGATCAGGAATCGCTCAAATCCGTCAACAAACAGAATACCGCCAAGCTGTACGAAGAGCTGATCCGGCGTATCCACGACCACGGCATCGACATCCATGCCGGCTTGATCGCAGGTCTCGATCACGAGGACGTGTTCGGCTTCGAGCGAAGCGCCGAATGGGTCAATCGGATGGGACTGACCGGTGCGCTCTGGCGCATTTTGACTCCCTATCCCGGAACCAGGCTGTTCGAAGAGCTCAAGAGCGCCGGCCGGCTCCTGACCACCGACTGGACCTATTACAGCGGCGAACACGTGGTCTACCGCCCGGCCAAGATGACCGTCGAAGAACTCTACTGGGGCCACAAGTGGGTCAAGCGGCAGTTCTACTCGTACCGCTCGATCGGCGAGCGAAGCATGAGGCGGGCGGCGCAGCACGGCATGGGAGAATTCATGAACACGCTCATGGCCGGGCTCGGCTATCGTTCCATGTTTCACCTTCCGACCGACGAGGCACCGGTGGACGTGTACCGGGACCTCAACCATTTACCGCTTCAACCGCAGCCCGTCGCATTCCGGTTTCCTTACCCTCCGGCCAAACGAACGATCGACGCCTTATCGCCGTCGCTCAAGAAGATCTCGTCGAAGGTCTGGCGTTCCAGGCAGGCGAACCCGGTCTCCGAAGGAAGTGTCCCGACGGAAAAGCAGGGACAGGCATGAGCACCGTCGCGCTCACGCGCCACGACGACATCGAACGAGCCATTGAACAGGCTCTTCAATCACTCGACATCGCCTCGATGATCACCGGCCGCCTGGTTGCGGTGAAGCCGAACGAGACGTGGGCCTCGGCCGAGGACCGGACCGGCGTCACGCAGCCGGATACGTTGAGAGCGGTGCTCCGCCACGTGAAACGGCACAAGCCCCGCGAGCTGGTCGTCACGGGCGGAGCCGGAGCGGCGGAAACGGATGAGGTGTTCCGCATCGCCGGCTTGATGTCGGTGGTCGAGGAGGAAGCGGTCCGGTTCTTCGACCACAATCGTCCCCCGTTCGTGCAGGTCGATCTCGACTACGGCCGTTCACCGGAAGTCACGGGACCGCAGCGCTCGGTCATGGTCAATCCTCGCGTGCTGGAGTACGATACGTTGATCGCGGTCAATCAATTGAAGCTCCACGAGACCGCCACCGTCACGCTGGCGCTCAAGAACATCGCCATGTCGTTTCCCGCGGCGGACTATTACGGCCATCCTCGTTCGCAACAGCGCCATCGTCAGCATTTTTTCGACGATATGCATTCGTTCATCGCCGCCATGGCCAAACGATTTTCGATCCATCTCGCCGTGACGGTCGGACATCCCGCCATGATCGGAACCGGCCCGCTCGGCGGCCATCCGGTCGAGACCGGACTCGTGATCGCGAGCACCGACGCATTGGCGGCGGACGTGGTCGGCGCCCGCCTCTTGGGATTTACCCCCCAAGCCGTCCGCCATTTGTGGGAGGCGGCACGCCTCGGCATTGGAGAGAGCGACCTGGAGCGCATGGACTTCCGCGGGCTCTCCCTGCGCGAAGCGATCGAGGCCTTTACACTTGCGGCGTACGGGCAGCGGCTGACGTTCGAGCACGCCTAGTCAAGAAGAGCTGATAGCTGATGGCGTATGGCTGATGGCAGCACTGATTGGGGGACAGGCTCCGTCGTTCTTTTCTTTATGGTGCCTGTCCCTGGTCGGACAGACAAAAACCCAGTTGCCAGTTTTGAGTTTTCAGTTTTGAATTGTTAGTCCTCGGATCGCCACCTGTCTCTTTTCCGACCATTCAACATTCACAATTCAACACTCAAAACTTTCCCTGTTCGGTGTCAGGCCCCCGAGCTCTCCAACCAGGGTTTTCCTGCGCCCTTTGTCCGTGCTCAGGACAAATTGTCGGGGACAACGGAGGAGGTCGCGTACGCCCCGGATGGAAAGATCTGAAGTCACTTCGATCCTCAATGGCGGAGGTCTTGCACAGGCCGGTCATGAGAATGATCCGCGATCACGAACGAAAGGGGACACCTATGAGGCATTATCCAACGATGATGATGGCGGCCCTCATCGTCGTAGCCGCCGCTGCGGGTCCTACAGATGCGGGGACGGCCGATGCCGGGGCGCGCTCCGCTCCATCGGACACACAGAAACACGAGCGGGGTCATGACGGCGATGAACAAGTCATCAACAAGGCGACCAACGAGCTGCTGCCGGGCGATCGGCTGGTCTTGGGCCGCATCACTCAGATACGAAGCGGACAATTCGAAGTGGACATCGGCAACCCCCAAGCGCTCTACGTCCCGGCGAAACCGGCTCACCTCAAAGGGGAAACGTTCAAACCCGGCGATCCAATCGTCGTGACCCTGAACGATCACAATGCGGTCGTCGATTACCATCATCCGCACGAAGGTTCCCACCATCACGTGCTGCGCGGCCGGTTGATCACCCCGCTGACGGTGGGATTGGACAAAGCGGTCATCGAAACGGACTCAGGCGACAAAAAAAGCCTGCTCGTCGCGGAGCGGGCCAAGGGTAAATTGACCGCGATGCCGGTGGGACCGGACATCTGGTTCTTGACCGACGAGACGGGATTGCTGGTGGACGCGCAATTGGCCGGCGCCGATTCGGTGCACGCGTCGGCGGAAAACAACAAGGCGCGGATCAAAGGAGCGCACCAGCAAGTGCGTGCCGTGTTTCGAGATGCGAAACAGCCGTCGGCCGACGGCTCGGCAGGAGGAGAGGGACGGCTGACCATTATCGAGCAGGGCAAAGAACGCGTGGTGCCGTTCCGTCCGCCGCTTCGCAAGCTCGACCGGCTGCATGAAGGACAGGAAATCGTCTTGTTGATGGACGATCAGGGCTACGTGCTGGAAATCGCCTCGCCCGATCTGGGCCCGACTCGCTAAGCGAGCGAGTCCGTGATCGAGGCAATGCGAAGCGTCACCTGCGGCGTGAATACGCCGCAGGTGACTCGTCAATCGGAAGCTTGGACGGCTCGTCCGTGATGGGCCACGGCTCCCAGGATTCCTGGCGGATTTCCACGCGACCTTCCGGTACATCGGCTTCCCACCGTGTATAGTCGCCCTCTCGCCATATCCGGAGATCCACACGAGCCCGACCGACGGCGAGCCGACGCAGCCTCACATCGGGCAGCCAGTCCGGCAAGACCGGATCGACGTACAGGCAGCCGTTCGGCGCATCGGCGCGGAGCCCCACCAGCGCCGCGACCAAATGAAAGACGCTCCCGGCGGCCCAGCCCTGCGGGATGTTGGCTTCCGGATATTGGACGGGAAAGTCTTCGTCCTTGCGTTCGGCGCCGGCGAACAATTCCGGTATGCGGTAGGAGACGAAGTTGCTTGCCGCCTCGATGATTCCCCGGGCCACCTGCGCGGCCTCGGCATGGAATCCATAGCGTTTCAGCCCCAGCGCGATCAGTCCATTGTCGTGGGGCCACACGGCGCCGCGCTGATACCCGAACGGATTGTAGGCGGCATGCGCGGCCGAGAGCGTGCGAATGCCCCAGCCACTCCACATGTCCGAGCTGAAGAGGCGCCGGACGATGTGTGCGGCGCGCTCGCGCGACGCGAGACCGGTCCACAGCAGATGGCCGGGGTTCGATGCGATGGTCGGAACCCGCTGCTTGTGACCATCCAAGGCCAATGCGTAGTAGCGCAGCTCTTCGCACCAAAAACGGTCTTCGACCTGTCGCCGGAGAGCCGCCGCTCCGCGGCGCAGGTCCACGGCCCGGTCCTGTTCCCCGAGCCGGTCGAACACTTCCGCCATGCGCAGCCGGGCTTCGAAGACATAGCCCTGCAATTCGCACAGCGCCTTGGGCGCCACGACGGGCGATCCGTCGGGATGGACGACAGCACCGCTCGAATCCTTCCAACTCTGGTTTTCAATGCCCTTGGGCGATCGGCAGCGATATTCCTGCAACCCGTCGCCGTCGAGATCACCGTAGCGGTCGATCCACTCGAGCGCGCGCAAAGCCCTGTCGCCGTGCATTGACAGCAGCTCGTCGTCGCCGGTCCATTTCCACGCCTCGTGCAACGCGATCAGATACAGGGGCGTGGCATCCGCGGTTCCATAATAGGGCGTGTGCGGAATCCGATGGAAATGGGCGAGTTCTCCTCGCCGCAGCTCGTGCGGAATTTTCCCGGGCTCCGCATCGCGCCAATCGTCGTAGTCCTTGGCCTGGAGCTCTCCTAATTTTTGCAGACACCCACGGGCAAGTACGGAATTGACCGGCAACGTCTGCAGACTCACCATCAAACTGTCCCGACCGAAGACGGTCAGAAACCACGGAATGCCGCCGGCCGGAACCCACACGTTCGGCTTCAGGTCGTGCTCATGCAACCGGAGGGCCCCGATATCCTCTACCGATTGCCAGTACAGTCGATGGAGATTTTCGTTCGACGTATCGAGACCTGCGGCGCGGTCGATCCACTGACGGTGAAGAGCCGTCGTCGGGACCTGATCGAGACTGAATGGGCAGCTCGATGCCGGGGCACGGACGCGGGAACCCAAGACCAAGATGCACGCGCAGCAGGCATGCCATGTGGCCAGCGGCTCCAGCTCGATTCGGAACAGCAACTGTCCGTTGGCATAGCGGGCCGGTGAACCGCTTCTAAGGACTCGATAATGAAACGCGCGGTGGAAACCATCCTTGTCGTACGATGACCGTAATTCGGCGGCGGCAGAATCCCATTCGCTCGCGACCTCGGCCCGGCGGAGGAACCTACCGGACTTGACCTCGAACAGATCGGCAAAATCCGAATGGATCTTCAGTTCCAGATTGAACGAGATCCGGCGCCCCGCAAAGTTCGTGACATCCAGATCCTCATGGATTCCATTGTGCGCGACGCGGCTGAGCACGAGCGAGACGGCTTTCTCCGGCACCTCTGTGCCGTCTTCGTCAATCAAGGCCTTATTGATGAGGTAAATTCTCGCGGCCAGATAGCTGGTCGCACTGGAGCTCAATCGCATCCACGGTTTGCCGTTGGACGACAGCTCATAGAGGCTGACAAAACGCGTGTCTTCGGCATAAAGACCCAGCGCACTCTGCGGCGCGATATGGCCCAGAAGATCCGTCACGAGGCACGTGCTGCCGTTGTTGATGGTCAAGTGTCCGGGGCTGAGGGTGAGTTTGACCGCCATACTGTCCCGCGCTGACCGCTCCGTAACCGACCCGACGTATTACCTACGCATGACTGTAGTATGCCCACGCCGGTTTCACCATCCTCACTCTCCCTAGTTGCGAAATCCGCCCTCTGCGCTGTCCGCGTGGCCGAAAAGCCGTCACACTCACGACGCGTCGGTTTGACTCACTCCCGAAATCATCAAGGGATTTTGGAGCTTTGGATGGGGGATACCGTCAGTCGCGTCCCAGGCCGCGATCGCCAATACTGGAATGGGCAGATGTTGAAAAGCCCGCCAGCGGCGTTCTCGCGTCGCTTAGAGGCTCAACGTAGGGCAAAGAGTACGCTTCGCCTCTTCGCTCGCTGCGGCCTTGCTGGACGGACTTTTTGAACATCTTCCAACAGCTTACTAGAAGCGAAGTCTGTTTCAGCATAATGTTTCAGCGCATCCATCTCCGTTCCATCGCATCGAAGCGGGTGAGGATCGAGCCGGGATGGTGAAAGGAGTACCGTATGGCGCAAACAGTCTCTGACATGCTCGTTGAGCGGTTGCTGGAGTGGAAGGTCGATACCATTTTTGGCTTCCCGGGCGACGGCATCAACGGATTCTTCGAAGCCCTGCGGACGCATCGGGACAAGATCAAGTTTGTCCAGGTCCGGCATGAAGAAGCGGCGGCCTTCGCGGCCTGCGCCTACGCCAAATTCAAACGGAAGCTGGGCGTCTGTGTGGCCACTTCTGGACCGGGCGGCATTCATTTGTTGAACGGCTTGTACGACGCCAACATGGATGGCCAGCCGGTCCTGGCGATCACCGGCCACACGTTCCATGACTTGATCGGCATGCATTTTCAACAGGACGTGGACTTGGACAAAGTATATACCGACGTCGCGGTGTTCAATGAACGCATCATGGGCCCGGCGCACGTCTACAACGTGGTGGACGAAGCGATCAAGACGGCCCTTTCCCGCCGCGGCGTCTCGCACATCACGATTCCAAAGGACATTCAGGACTGGACGGAAAACGGCGCCGGGAAGCGGTCGAAGATGAATATCCCTCACCACAGCGGCGACGTCTATGCCGATCCGCTTCCGCTGCCGCCCAAACCGCTATTGCAGGAAGCCGCCGATCTGATCAATACCGGATCCAAAGTCGTCATTTTGGCCGGACGGGGTTGCCTGCCGGCGCGAAACGAAGTGCTGCAGTTGGCCGAAAAGGTGGGCGGCGTGATCATCAAGCCCTATCTCGGCACCGCCGTCGTGCCGGACGACAGCCCGTACACCACCGGTCCCATCGGCCTGCTCGGGACCGCCCCCTCGCAGGATGCGATGGAAGGCTGCGATACCTTGATCATCGTGGGAAGCAGTTTTCCCTATGAGCAGTTCTATCCGAAACCCGGCCAAGCCAAAGGCGTACAGATCGACATCGACGCGGCGCGCATCGGCCTCCGCTATCCGGTGGACGTCGGGCTCGTGGGACAATCCTGGGACGTCTTGCGCGCGTTGCTCCCGCTCATTCAACACAAGAAGGACCGGCGCTTCCTCGAAGGCATTCAATCGAGCGTGAAGCAATGGAATGGATTGATGGAGGAACGGGCCACCCGCATGGACATGCCGATGAAACCGCAGGTCGTCGCGCATGCGTTGAACGAATTCCTGGCCGACGACGCCATCGTGTGTTGCGATACGGGAACGATCACCACCTGGGCCGTACGCCACATCAAAATCAAAGGCGACATGATGTTCTCCGGCTCCGGCAATCTCGCCTCGATGGCGAACGGTTTGCCGTACAGCATCGGCGCCGCGATGGCCTATCCGGGCCGGCAGGTGCTCTGCTTCATCGGCGACGGCGGCTTTACGATGCTCATGGGCGAGATGGCAACGCTCGTGAAGTATAACCTTCCCGTCAAAATCATCCTGATCAAGAACAATTACCTGGGTCAGATCAAATGGGAGCAGATCGTGTTGGAGGGCAACCCCGAGTACGGCGTGGAGTTGCAGCCGATCAATTTCGCGATGTTCGCCCAGGCCTGCGGAGCGGCAGGCTATACGGTCGAGGATCCACGTAAGGTACGGGACGTGCTGCGCGACGCCTTTGCGCACCCGGGACCTGCGCTGGTCGAAGCGATCGTCGACGCGAAGGAGCCGCCGATGCCGGGCAAAATCACGATGAAGCAGGCGTTGCACTTCGCGGAGTCGCTGGCCCGGGGTCAGAAAGACCGCTGGGACATCATCAAGACGGTGATCGAGGATAAAGTCCGGGAAACGGTCTAGAGCTTGGTGACTGACACCGTTCCTCCGGGGTCAGACACCCTTCTCGCAGTGCGCCATCCCGCGGTGTCTGACCCCTTGGCAGAAGGGGGTCAGGTCCCACGCGAAGCGCGAAGAAGGGACCAGACCCCTTGGTGTCTGTCACCGTCCAAACTGGGACAGGCACCGTCGCGGACGCCCGGAGCCGGTCCCCTGGTCTACGAGCGCTGCAGTTCCCCTCGCTTCGCCTTCTCGCAAATACGATCGGCGGTTCTCGCCGCAATGGCTTCGATCGTCAGCGACGGATTGACCGCGGTGGAAGTCGGGAAGACGGAACCGTCGCAGATGAACAGATTGGGAATGTCGTGCGAACAGCAATCCGCATCGACGACCGAAGTAGCCGGGTCACGACCCATCCGGCAGGTTCCCATGAGATGGGCGGTCCGGGGCGCGGTAAAAATGCTCGTGCCGCCGGCCGCCTGGAGAATCCGTTCAATGGTCTTGTGCGCATGCTTCATCAGTCGCTTGTCGTTTTCGTGGTAACCGAACCGGACATGAGCCACGGGCAAGCCGTAATGATCGCGTTCCGTCGGATGGAGGGTCACGCGGTTGGTCGGCTGAGGCATACATTCTCCCACCATGCCGAGACCCGAATAAAAATTATAGTCAGCCATTTCGCGCCGCAACGCGGCTCCCCACAAGCCCTGCGCCGAGAAGATGCGCGTGGCAAACTCAATCGGGTGGGGACCGATGACTTCGATCACATAGCCGCAGAGAAAGTCGGTATCGGGCATCGTCCGGTTGAAATGCTCGGTGATCGCTCCGCCGGGAGGCGGCGCCTTGTATTGGTTGATCCGGTCGGGAAACTTCCCATAGAGCTGGTCGCTCGGCTGAACCATGAAGTACTTGCCGACGAGACCGGATGAATTCGCCAAACCATCCGGATAGCGGCCGCTCGCGCTATTCAACAACAGGCGCGGCGTTTCGATGGCGTAGCCGGAGACCACCACATGTTTCGCGCGCTGGCGTCGAGGTTCCGACTCACCGCGCCGGAAGTACACCACGCCGTCCACCAGACCGTCTCGGTCGTGAGTCACATGCGCGGCCATCGAATGCGCCCGCACTTCCGCTCCCGCCGCCACTGCGCGTGGAATGTACGTGACGAGCGTGGAACTCTTCGCGTTGGTCGTACAGCCGTAATTGCAGAGCCCTCGATAGACGCATGGAGGACGGTCCCGATGGGGCGCGCTCAAGGTCGCGATGGGACAGGGCGCCACCGGGATGCCGAGGCTCGTACAGCCGCGGACGAGCACATTGGCGCAGGCGTTGAGTTGATGTTCGCGTTGAGGATAGCGGCGTCGGCGGCGTCCCCACGGGTAGAAAGTCGGCCCGGCGATCTGTAAGCCCTCCTCCACTTCTTCGTAATAGGGTTCAAGGTCATCGAAGGAGAAAGGCCAGTCCGCCAGATCGGCGCCCGAACCCGCACCGTCCACGGAGTGACGATGGAAATCTTCCGGATGCGCGCGAATGGCGATCATGGAGTAGTGGACGGTGCTGCCGCCCACCCCTCGGCCGGAATTGTTCGATCCCAGTTCGACAGGATGTTCACCCCCCACGATCCGCTCGTCGGTCCAGAACAGCTTGTGCGCCGCTTTCTCGTCGGAGACGAAGTCGGACGTGGGATCCCAATGGTCCCCGGCTTCCAGCAGGACGATGGAAAATCCCGCCTCCGCGAGCTTCGCGCCGAGGATGCTGCCGGCCGCTCCCGCACCCACGATGCAGAAATCGACTTCCTCGCGAGACCAGTCCCGCATGGGAACTCGCTCGCCATGGATTCCGGGGGCCGTAAGAGGCCAGCTTGATCCGTCATCCACGTTCATCGCCATCCCGCTCGATCACTGCATCCCAGGGATCCAGGCCTCCGTCCCAGATACGGCTGTAGCCGCGGGGCGAGGATGGGCCATGATAACCGATCTCGTTCCAGACCGCCGGGTGCGCATAGTAAATGTGCAGCACGGTGTACATGAGCATCTTGCTGAAGAACGGCTTGGGCGGCACCTGCTTCCAGATTGTCCCCGGCGGATCTCCTTGGTGTACGCGCTTGAGAATCATGTCCTGAGACCCGGCGTCGAGATCCGCGAACCGAACGCGGAAATAGCCCCTGGCGGTCTCGTCGATCGCGGCAAGTGCGAGCTTCCAGGCTTCCCGCTGGGGAGGGAGCGTTTCGATTCGAAAGCCGTCGCGCTGATCGTCGAACAATTTCTTGTCGATCCACGGCACAATCGGCACGCGCTGAGACGGTGCACGGTCCGGCTGCGGCAGAATCCGGTCGACGATCGCGGTCAGCGTCGCGACCTCCGTCGCAGTAAAGAATTGGATCGGCGGCACGTCTTCCAGCCTCGCACGGATGACCTCGCGTGTTTGATCGTCCCAATCCGGCGTGGCCCACTTATCCAGCACATTGAAGCCGGCATAAGGGGACACGAACCGATCGGAATCATCCTGAGGCTGGTCGATCGGTTTTACACGACGTGCGGTGCTCATGGTCCATTCCTCACAATCCATGGATCTCTGTTACATCAAATAGACGGCAACGAGGCCGACTCCCGCCAGACCGACGAACAATCCCGGCGCCCCCTGCGGCGGTCCCTGCATCAGATTGAAGAGCGGGACGTACAGGCCTCCCATTTGCCGGTCGAGGCCCCGTAGGTGCATGCCGAACCCGACGAATCCCGTCAGCAGCGTCAACCAGAGCAAGGCGGCGAACAAAACACGAGCCGAAGATGACGGATCCAGCGCCATCCAGATGCCGGCCAACACGGTGACGGCCGGAACCGTGAACGGCGCGTACATTGCCGGCGTGTTGAAGGCGCCGCGATAGTGGAGGATCGCCGCTTGAAGGATGCTGCCCGTCAACACGATCACTACGAACAGGATCAGCATGGACGGGATGGCGACCCCGAACGCCGTCGGCGACCCGGACAGCCCGGCCGCAACGATGAGCGCGAGCCATCCCATCGCCGACAGCGCAAGCGGTAACAACAGCGGCGCGCCGTACATCAGATAATGAAGCAACCATTTAATCCCGCCCGGCTTCCGCAGAATGCCGTAATAGGTGTGGTAGCCGAACCCCGTCAATCCGGTCAGGACGGCGAGCCACGCGCTCACCTCCATCGCGTCCCTGACGCCTTGGACGCCCGGAAAGGCCACAGTCATGAGACAGGTCAACGCCAAGAGCGGCCCTGTCAGGAGCGGAGCAAATTGAAGCCGGTACGAAAAACTATGCCGATAGTGACCCACCACCGCATCCATGGCGATCAGGATGGTGGTCGCGGCGACGATCAATGCCAACCATTGAAAGGGACTGAGTCCAAGAAAGAACGACATAGTCTCTTACAATAGTGTCCGATCCACCGCCCTTCCATCGGCGTCCACCCGGGGAAGGAGCGCAGCAATCCCTAGCCCAGGGACTGGCTCCGTCGTCCGCAACTTAATGTTCAATGTTGAATTTTGAATGTTGAATTAAACATTCATCACTAAACATTCAACATTGGTGGCATCAGATGCGGGAAGGTGTCAGCTCCCGCAAGACTCGACCACACGAACGTCCACAGGACCGTCCACCGTAATGACTTTCACCTCGGCATGGCCGTCCGCTCGGCGGGTAAACCGGAGATCGACCTGTCCCGATCCCACATGAAGGCGACGGAAGTCGAGCCGTTGGATGGAAGACGGCAACACCGGTCGTACGATATCGAGCTTCCCGTCCAATGCGGACGGGCGTAAGCCAAGGAGCTCGGTCAACAAGTACGGCACGGCGCCGGCCGACCAGGCTTGGGGATGCTCTGCATGGGGATGGGGAATCGGCACGCGGTACTCGTCGCGTGCGAAACCGCAAAATAATTCGGGAAGCCGATGCAAAGCAAAGTGCGAGGCCGCGTCCACGATCCCGTCGAATATGCGACAAGCCGCCTCGTCGAAGCCATACCGTTTCAAGCCGGCGGCGCAGAACGCGCTGTCGAACGGCCACACGCTGCCGCGTTCGTAACTGATCGGGCTGTACGTCCGCTCCTGTGAGGACAGCGTCCGAATGCCCCAGCCGCTGAACATATCGGGCTTCATGAGGCGCGCGGCCACCGTTTTTGCGCGGCCATCATCCACGATGCCGCTCCACAGGGCTTGTCCCGGATTCGAGGAAATGACCGCGGCCGGCTTGTCATCCTTCTGCAAGGCCATGGCATAGAAATCGATCGCCGGAACCCAAAAGTCTTTGTTGAAGCGCTGCCGCAGCCGGCTGCTTTCGTCACGCAGCCGGCCGGCGCGCGTCCGGTCCCCGGTCCGGTCGAAGAGCGCGGCAATCAGTTCTTTGGCGCGATACGCATATCCTTGGGCCGTCACCAACGCAATCGGCGGCTCGGCTTTGCTGCCATCGGCATTGACGATGGCCTTGCCCGAATCCTTCCAGCCCTTATTGGCCAACTGATCGCCGGGCGCGTTCGAATAGCGCACGAAATCTTCTCCATGACGGTCGCCGAAGAGCTCCATCCAGGTCAGCGCCGCGTCCAGATGTGTCCGCAGTTCCTGAAACAACCCGAGATCGCCGGTCCAGTTCAGATACGAAGCGAGCGTGATCACGTACCACAGCGTCGAATCGATGGCGCCGTAATACGGTGTCTCTGCAATCCGGCCCGAGCCGGCGCTCTCACCGACGCGCAGCTCGTGAAGAATCTTGCCGGGCTGTTCATCGTGCGGCGGCCCGGTGTCTCGCCGGCCTTGGTAGCGGCTGAGGAGCCGCAGGATGCCTCCAGAAAGACCGGGCGCATAGGCTTGTACTTGAAGTGCGGCCACGAGCGAGTCGCGTCCGAATAATCCGACGAACCATGGCACCCCCGCCGCGAGAATGGTTTCGTCTTCCATCGTCATCTTGAGCATGTGCACGTCCCGCATCGAGGCGGCAATCACGCGGTTCACCACCGGGTTGTCGCAGAGCACGGTCGGAACAACCTGTTCCCAATCACGCTGTTCCTGACGGCGACGGTTCCGCACGTCGTCCAACGCCGGAAGCGGGTCGCGCGCCCTGTCCAGATCGGCCCGCCGCTTGGATTCAGCGATCCGGCAAATCAACGTGATTTGCCGAGTCTCATCGGGCTTGAGATGCACCGCATACCCGGCCGCATGGCTTTCCCTAGTGGTGGGTGGAGGATCGAGCATGATCACCAGCGCGCGGAACGTTCCGTCGCTGCCCTCGTAACGAAACCAGATCGTGTCATCCTGCCAGGACGGCTGCTCCGGAGTGCCAAGCTGTTTCGGCACCTTGCCGCGTAATCCGTAAATCGATTCAAACTCGGCCTGCAGGGATATCTTGAGCGCGAAGGCGAGATCCTGTTGGCTGACGTTGCGAACGTTCAAGCGCTCGTACCATGACTGGGTGGCTCCATCGAGGATACACTCGCTCGCGAGGAGGACCAGTCCGTCCCGAACCGATCTGCCGGAATCCATCGTAAACGGCTCGTTGGTGAGGACGACCTGCATTCCGTAGCCCGAACTCGGATCAGCGCCGTACGGCCGTAACGGCTTGTCCGCGATGGTGACATGGTAGGCACTGAGGTAGCGGCAATCGTGATAGAAGAGACCGTGTCCCTGGCCTCCATCGGCAGGGACCGATCCGTCGGGGCGGCACACGAAAAACAATTCGCCGTCTTTCACTGGAATCGCATGCTCTAGATTCATGCTGAGCCAGCACTGGGATTCCCCGGCGTTCGCCGCGTGGGCTTGTCCGGCGAGATGCAACAGGATCGGCGGAAGGCCGATGAGAGGTGTGAGGAGTTTCGACCAAGGCGTGAAGCTACCGTACAAGAGAAAGTGGCGTCGATTAATCATGGGTACGGCATCGCTGTCTCAGCGCTTCCCGCTGCTTTGCGCGGGAAACAGGGTGGGGGGTGGATTCTGAGGTACATGGCCCGGCAACTGACGGTACTTCTTGGCGACTTCGGTTCCATATCGGTACACGAGTTCCCCGCCCAAATATCCTTGAAGCGTCATGACCAACACCAGAACGCCTGCGAGCCCGAGATACGAAAACGGGATGAGCGCGCCGGTCTCCCATAGCCATGCCCGCCACACACTCAGAATAGTCAACAGGCCGAACACGACGAAGCCAACAGCCATATGGCTTCGCAAAAATGACCGGGCTTCGCCTTCTTCCATGGGCAATCGCCGGCGAGACATCGCGCCGGTCGCGAGCGTCGCGGGAGTGACGAGAAACGATCCGGCCATCATCCACCAAGCCCCTTCCGACAGAGAAGAGGAGCGCAGTATGGCGCTCAGCCCATCACAGGCCACAGAGGTCACGAAGAGCGCGATGGTGAAATGCACGAGGATGGGATGGAACGGAGCGGCCAACTCGGCCGTCCGCCACGCGTGACGCCAGCCACGAATGGGACCGCTGCCCTCTGATGAGCCATGTCCGCGCTTCATGGAATCTCGTCCTCGGTCGTTGTCCTCTGTTCAAGGCAAAAGTCGGACCGCAGGGCTTAGGGGACAGGCTCCGTCGCCTTCAACAGTGCCTGTCCCGGTTCGGATGGGGACAAACACCACGCGCAGACGCGGGGAAGGGTGTCAGCTCCCGACGAACCGTCGTGGATAATGTGGGCTGGACAAGACAAATCGTCCAAGCTCGGCGCGAAATGCTCGCATGGCTCACGACCGTCACGAGTAAGCCCGGCGACCGCGATGTCACGACCCTTTCCATGAAGATGAGGGACATCACCAGTCGGACCGCGAACGGCTGCGCGCTATGATGCAAACAGCCGAGCACCACATCCACTTCAGATATCAGAGGAGAAACTATGGCCGTCAATCTCTTCGCCGACAGAGGCACACCGATCGATCAGCAGACGTTTACATGGAAGGATCTGGTGCAGAAACCGATCAGCAAGCTGAACGTCGATGCGTTCACCCGCGTGCGGATCATTCTCATGAACGGGATTGAATCCGAATCGATCCGGTTCGGCCATGCCTGCGCACGCATGAACAAGGATCTGCAGGCCCCGCTGGCCAAGGTACGCCGGAAGGAGCAGCACCAGCAGACGATCGTCAACTGGTTGCTGCCCGCCGATCAATCGCCGCTGGAGACGACGATCGGCTATGAACAAGTGGCGATCGAGGTGACGGCCTCGTTGGCGCGCGTCGAGCCGGATCCTTACATCGCGCAGGTGCTCCGCTTCGGCCTGCTGGAGGATTTCGATCATCTGTACCGCTATGCGGCGCTGCTCGACCGGTTGCAGGGCATCGACGCCAATACGATCACGCAGGGCTACACCGATATCTGCCCGGGACGGCCGACGGTGGACGAACATCGGGATCCGCTCGACGACCTGCGCAATCATTACGACAAGACAAAGGCCCAGCCGCTCACGAAGCTCCACGCCTATACCATCATGGCGGGCGAGCATCAGACGCACGATTACTACATGCATTACGGACCATGGTTCGCCGATCCCCTGGCCCGGCAACTGTACGCCGAAATCGCCTCGATCGAGGAGCAGCATGTGACCCAGTACGAGTCCATCATCGATCCGACGGAAAGCTGGATCGAGAAATGGATCCTGCACGAAGCGAACGAGGTCTACAACTACTACAGTTGCCTCGCGCAGGAAGAGCATCCCCATATCAAAGCCGTGTGGGAGCGGTTCCTGGACTATGAGCTGGGCCATTTGCAGTTCGCGATGCAGGTCTGCAAGGAGATCGAGCGGCGCGATCCCGCCGAATTCTTGACTGAACAACTTCCGGAACCGATCGCCTATCAAAGCAACCGCGAATACGTCCGCCAGGTCTTGCGCGATGAACTGCATCTGCGGGCCGATGGTCCGCGGTTCGTGGACAAGAGCCGGGAACCGGAACGGTCGCTGGAGTATCGCCGTCAGATGAACCGGGACGGCTCTCCAACGCAAACCGTGGCGGCCGGATGGGAGTGGAGCCCCGGCGGCGAGCTCATGGCTGAGCAAGTGCTCAAGGAAGCGGCCTAGCGCCCAATCACGGCATAAAGATTCAGTTTTTAGTTTTGAATTTTTAGTGTTTAGTCGATCGGACAGCCGTTCACTAACACTCAACACTCAGAAGGAGCGATGATATGAAGTCCCCCGAATCCATGGGCATGAATCGCAGCGGCATCGATATGTCGCCACAAGGCGCGGAACAAATGGTCGAAGCCGCACGGGAATTTCCGCCCAGTTCACAGGGCGGCGAACACACGCTGGCCGGCTATCGAGCGTCGTATCTCACGGACGCCGAGCCGATCGGTACCATGCCGGTGCCCGGCACGGTGAAAGGCGCAGCGAAAGCCGGCATGCAGAAGTTGATGGGACGCCACGCCGAGGTCCTGATCGACAAGCTCGGAGGCCGGCTCGCGTTTGAGCGAACCGGGACCCGCCTGTACGACGCATTGATCGGCAAGCTCATGGTGAGGAAAGACGAAGCATCGCTGCTGCCGATCGAGCAGTTGCAGCACTTCCGAAGTGAAGAGGCGGCGCATATGGAGTTGTGTTGGGACGCCCTGCGGCAACTGGGGGCGGACCCGACCTGTGTGACTCCCATGGCGGATACGAACGCCGTGGCTTCGATCGGCTTGATGCAGATCATCGCCGATCCTCGCATGACGATCGCGCAAAGTCTTCATGCCATCCACGTGGCGGAGCTCGCGGACAACGACGGCTGGCTGCTGCTCGTCAAGGTGGCAAAGGAAATGGGACAGGACGACATGGCGGCCCGGTTCCGCCGGGCGCTGGAGGAGGAAGATCGCCATCTTTCCGCGCTGCGGCAATGGATGGAGCAAATCTGTCTGAACGAAGCGGGCGTCGCATGAGAACGCGCTGAACAGAGAGGCGATGGTCTACGAAACACAAGGAGGCAATATGAAGGACCATGGCATCGGGGCCGTCGTCGCCTTCACCGGTTACTGTCTGTGCATGCTCATTCTATCCGTCAATGTTCGAGCGGCCGCCCCGGAAGCCTACGGAACCATACCGATCGAGCCGAAATTCCAGGCGTCTCTCACCGGACAAGGGCAGCGAGTCATGGGCGGGTGTGTCGAATCCATCCGGAGATCCAGCCCGGAGAGCCATTTGGACGTCTATGTGGAAAACCAATCGATCCGGTACATCGGGACGGATGAAGAGCGTTTTCAACTGGAGAAATGCATGGCGCAGTACGGATTCCCCATCGTCTCCATGCATCGGCCGGGACTGCCTCAATCCGAATAATGCCGGCAGCCGACTCTCATGCGTCTTGAGGATTATGCGCTGATCGGGGACACGCACACCGCGGCGCTGGTGGCAAAGAACGGCTCCATCGACTGGCTGTGCCTGCCACGTTTCGATTCTCCGGCCTGCTTTGCGGCCCTGCTCGGTAACGAGCGACACGGGCGATGGCTCATCGCCCCCGCCGGAGACATCAGAGCCTGCGAGCGTCGCTATCGCCCGGAAACTCTGGTCCTGGAAACTGATTTCTCCACCACCGACGGCACAGCCCGTGTCATCGACTGCATGCCGCTGCGCGGCCGTGAGCCGACCGTCATCCGGATCGTCGAAGGCCTGCAGGGCAGTGTCCGCCTGCGAACGGAACTCATCATCCGGTTCGATTACGGCTCCATCGTGCCATGGATTCGGAAGATCGACGGAACTCTCCGTGCGATCGCGGGACCGGACTCTCTCTGTCTGCGCACGCCGGTCAAAACCAGGGGACAAGACCAAAGGACGGTCGGTGAATTTACGGTCGAGAAGGGAGAACGGGTTTCTTTCGTCTTGCAGTGGCACCGGTCGCATGAGCCGCTGCCGCCGCGGGTAGACGCCGATCGTGCGTTGGACGGGACGACGAAATGGTGGAAAGAGTGGTCGAGCCGCTGTACACACAAGAGCCCATGGCACGATTTGGTCGTGCGGTCCCTGATCACGCTGAAAGCGCTGACCTACGAGCCCAGCGGCGGCATCGTCGCCGCGCCGACCACGTCGCTGCCGGAGCGGATCGGCGGCAAGCGAAACTGGGATTATCGATACTGCTGGATCCGAGACGCGACGTTCGCGCTCTACGCCTTGTTGATTTCCGGGTACAAGAAAGAGGCGGTGGCCTGGCGCGATTGGCTGCTGCGCGCGGTGGCCGGCGATCCCGCGAAGCTGCAAATCATGTACGGTGTGTCCGGCGAGCGGCGCTTGACGGAGCATGAGTTGGTTTGGCTGCCGGGATATGAACACTCCACGCCCGTACGCAGCGGTAACGACGCCTGGCAGCAATTTCAGCTCGATGTGTTCGGCGAGATCATGGACACGCTGCACGTGGCCCGCCATATGGGCGTCGAATCGACCGAGCCGGCCTGGGCGCTTCAACAGCATTTTCTCGATTACCTGGAAGGGAAATGGCAGCAACCGGATGAGGGCATCTGGGAGACCAGGGGACCGCGCCAATGCTTCGTTCAATCCAAAGTCATGGCGTGGGTGGCGGTCGATCGGGCGGTACGGGACAGCGAACGTCACGGCTTGCCGGGCGACCATGAGCGTTGGCGCCGCTTGCGGCAGGACATTCACGACGAGGTCTGTGCCAAAGGCTACGACGCATCCCGGCGCACCTTCGTCCGGTCCTACGGCTCCCATTGCGTCGATGCGAGTCTATTGATGATGCCGATGGTCGGGTTTCTGCCGCCGTCCGACGAGCGAATCCGCGGAACGGTCGCGGCGGTCGAGCACGACTTGATGCACGAAGGATTGTTGCTGCGGTATCCGTCCGACACAGAGGATGGCCTGCCGCCGGGGGAGGGCGCCTTTCTCGCCTGCTCCTTCTGGTTGGCCGATACGTATGTCCTGCTCGGCCGGCGCGATGAGGCTCAACGCCTGTTCGAACGACTGACGGCGTTATGCAACGACGTCGGACTGCTGTCGGAAGAGTACGATACGGATGCGAAACGGCTGGTCGGAAATTTTCCCCAGGCTTTGTCTCACCTCGCGTTGATCAATACCGCTTACAATCTTTCACGGAAAGACAGCACGGCCGCGTCGCGTCCGCACCGGTAGATCATCCACGGCCCCTTGGCGCAGCCTTTGCGAAGTGCGTCGGTGAAGATGAAAGGAGCCTCGCATGACGAGCCGGAATTTTTCCCAGTTCATGGGCGTCTTCTTTCTTGCAGTGGGCCTGCTCGGATTTATCCCGGAGCTGCGATCCGGTTCATTTATCGGCCCGACCGGAACCCTTGCCTTCAAAGAAGGATATGGACTGCTGCTCGGGCTGTTCCCGGTGAACTTGCTGCATGACCTTGTGCATCTGGCGGTCGGGCTCTTCGGACTATCCTCCGCCAAGAGCATGAGCCGTTCGCGTCAATTCGCCCGCGGGCTGACCTGGTTCTATGGAGCGCTCGCGGTGATGGGCCTGTTCCCTGTCTTCAGCACCGCGTTCGGTCTGATGCCGCTGTATGGACATGACATTTGGCTGCATGCCGGTACCGCCGTCCTGGCGAACTACTTCGGATACGGCCAGCGCGCCGAACTCATCGAGTCGGTGGAACGGTATCGACGGGCGGCCTAACAGGATGCGGACAAACTATTGGGGAACTGTCGCAAAGCAAGACTGTAAAAGATCGGGGCAGTTTGAGGGATGGCGGACTTTTTCAACAGCCTGCCAGTCGTGCCGGATGCGAGCGTCGAGCGCGGCGTAAATCAACGCTGCGCGACTAATTGCTTTTCGACGGTCCTGGCGGACGACAAATGACTCACCAGATCGGGCCGCGTTTGCCGCAGATGCTCCTGAAGCCGTGAATGGTTCACCGAACCGGTGGTATCGTGCACGAGGCGGATCGCCTGCTCGTGCATGGCGATCTGGTAATCGATGTACGCCTTGTCGAAATCGCGGCCCGTCTTCCCGCGCAGCTCGTCCATCGCTGTCTGATGCGTCTTCTGCAGTGCCGCTGCCAGTTGGGGCGGCTCCGGCTGCACGTTGATCCGCCGCGACAGCCGAAAGGTTTCCTGCATCATCATCGTGTGGTCGCTCACCATCCGAGATGCGAACGACTGCACCTCCTTGGAGGCGGCTTTCTGTTTCGCCAGCTCGCCGGCCTCGATCTCGCTGCGGTCGATCGTATTGAGGATCGAGAGAACGTTGGCGCTCGACAGCGTCGGCCCCGGCATTATTTTTTCGACCATGGAACAGCCGAATACCAACGGGGCTCCGGCAAGAACGAGGATCATCATACTCGATCGCATCATGTGCTCCTCCTCTGTCTGTCTCTCTCTCACCTCATGATAGGGACACAACGATAGTGGCCGTCACTCGGCAGAGTCCTAAAACTCCGGCCGCCCGCGCCGCGTCCGCCTCGATGCTCTTGCCGGATGCCGCTCGACCCGGAAACTCTGTCCAAGGCTTGGACAGACTGTCTGTTTAGGGACTGGCTCCGTCATCTGCGACGATGCCTGTCCCGGTTCGGACGGGAGCAGACACCACGCGCAGAGGCGGAGAAGGGTGTCAGTCCCCCGAGCTCTCCCTACTTCCCGGAGGTCTGTCTCTTGCACGGCAAAGTGTAGAAACTCACGCACAGACTGCGCCCGCCTGCCGATGCTCGGGCGCTCGCAGAAACGCTGCTGCGCAGCAGGAGGCTCATGCGATGGCGACGACATTATCTGGAAAGGAACGATACCGGACCAACAAGCAAGATCTGGAGTGGGGCGAAGAACGGGCGAAGGCGGATCAAGAACAACGAAACGTCGGCGACATCCAGCGTCTGATCTCGGCCGTGGCCGGAATCGGATTGTTCGCGACGGCGCTCTCCCGTCGATCCTGGACCGGAGCCCTGTTCATGCTGGCTGGAGCCGGTCTCCTGTACCGCGGGGCAAGCGGCTACTGTCCCGCGTTGGGCGCGCTGGGAATCGATACGGCCGCCGGTCACAGCACCGATCGATTGGGAAGGCGAAAGGTCAAATCGGGACGCGCGACGAAGATTAGACGGACGATCGAGATCAAGCGGCCGCCGGAAGAGTTGTACCGCTTCTGGCGCTCGCTGGACAATCTGCCGCGCATCATGAGCCATCTGCAATCCGTTCAGATCGTCAACGATCGATTATCGCATTGGACCGTGAAAACATTCAGCGGCGCGCCGCCGGTTGAATGGGACGCCGAGATCATCAACGACGTGGAGAACGAACGGATTGGCTGGCGTTCCCTGAGCGGTGCGGATGTCGACAACACCGGTTCCGTCGAATTCGAGCCGATCGGCGGGGGACACGCGACCCGATTGACCGTCACGCTGCAATATGCTCCGCCGGCCGGCCGCGTCGGTGCCGCCGTCGCGAAGATCCTCGGCGAAGATCCGGACGCCAAGATTGCCCAGGATCTGCAGCGATTCAAGGAGACGATGGAAGCGGGCGTGTATGGCCTCTATACGTGAAGAATAAAGAGCATATGGCCATCCGTGGAGCCTGAATCGTCCTGAGGACGGAAGCGTATAGCTTATGGCTTATGGCACGAGCAAAACAGACTCAGACTCCGATCTCTTGAGTTGTTGTGACTGCTATACGCCATCGGCCATATGCTCTTCATTGTTCACGGAGGATTTATGCCGCAAGCCACACTCATCGGACATCCGTTGCACCCGCAACTAGTCGTGATCCCGGCGGGATTGCTGCCCTTCAGCTTCTTGCTTGATCTGGCGCATGCGAAAACCGGAGACCACTCGTATGCCGACGCGGCCTACTACACGATGATCGGCGGGTGGGTTGGCGGTCTCCTCGCCGGAGCAGCGGGGACCGCGGATTACGGGACCATCCCGCCGGATCACCAAGCCAAGCGCGTGGGACGGATCCACGGCATGATGAACGTCGGCCTGCTGGCGCTGACAGGCCTCAACCTCCTCATGAGGCGTCGTCGAACCCGCTCGCCCGGCTCGCTGCCGATGCTGTTGTCGTTGATCGGGACGGCCGGCTTGTTCATGTCCGCCTGGTACGGCGGCCAACTCGTCTATCGCCACGGCATGAGAGTTCAGGGCACTGAGTTATCCGGGACGCCGGACGAACTCAAAGTACCGGGAGACGAACGCGCGGCCCGGACGTTGGCCTCAGCGGTCGGTGAAGCGGCGTGACGGCCGACCAACAGGACATGGCGTTGCGGCCGGACGATCATACAATCGGATCGGATACGGCGGAAGTCACGGTCGTCGGGTATTGCGACTTCGAGTGTCCCTACTGCGGGCAGGCGTATTTCACGATCAAAGAATTGCGCGGCCGCTTGGGCAACCGGTTGCGGTTCGTCTTCCGGCATTTTCCATTGATCGACAAACATCCGTTGGCGCAGCAGGCCGCGGAAGCGGCCGAAGCCGCGGCAAACCAGGATCGGTTTTGGGCCATGCACGATGCCTTGTTCGAATATCAGGGTCGGTTGGCGGCTGGGGATTTTTCGACGTTCGCCGGCATGGTGGGACTCGACGTGCCGCGTTTCAAGCAAGAACTCGATGGGCGGATGTTTTCATCGCGCGTCGTCCGAGACATCAGATCGGGACGGCGATACGGGGTAAACGGCACCCCAACGTTCTTCCTCAACAATGTCCGGCTGTCGGACAGCGACCGACTCGAGCACGTCTTGCTGCGCGCGGCGTAGGGGACAGCAACGAACAGATCGCCGATAGCTGATGGCTGATAGTCGGAGTCAAAAATGAGAGGCTCAATTTTTCAGCCAGCCTGCTATCCGCCATCGGCCATCTGCCATCAGCTCTTGAAAGGATGCAACCCATGGCGCAGGAACTTCAGGGTATACGGGTCGCCATCTTGGTAACGGACGGGTTCGAGCAGGTCGAATTGACCGAGCCGCGGAACGCGCTCGAACGGGCGGGAGCGCACAGCCGCGTCGTATCGCCGGCCGGTGAACACGTGAAAGGATGGAACCGCACCGAATGGGGAGAGACGGTCCCGGTCGACGTGCCGCTCGATCGAGCGGATGCCTCGCAGTTCGATGCGCTCCTGCTTCCCGGCGGCGTGATGAATCCGGACAAGCTGCGTATGAATCCTCGGGCCGTCTCGTTCGTCAAGGCGTTTATCGACGAACGGAAACCCGTCGCCGCCATCTGTCACGGCCCGTGGACGCTCATCGAGGCGGGCGCGGTCCACGGTCGCAGGCTGACGTCCTATCCGTCTTTGCAGACCGATTTGAAAAACGCCGGCGCTCAGTGGGTCGATGAACAGGTCGTCGTCGATCGCGGGCTCGTGTCGAGCCGTAAGCCGGACGACATACCCGCGTTCAATCGCGCCGTCATCGAGGAGTTTGCAAAAGTCCGCCGGCAGACCGGCCGGGCGGCATAGGCGCCGCCGGACGCGGTGTCTACGAGGGGGTATCGTGGAAACCGAAACCCTGCTCATCCTTCCCTCCAAAGACCGATCGATCCCGGCCGACAGCGGCTCGATCTTCTTCATCGGCAATGCGACCGTCCTCATCCGCTTCGGCGGCCTGGCGATTCTCACGGATCCGACGTTCATCCATCGTCATGAACAGGTCTCCATCGGATACGGCATGTCCAGCACGAGGTTGACCGACCCGGCCATGGAGATCCGAGACTTGCCTCCGCTGGACTTGATCGTCCTGTCCCATTTCCATGGGGATCACTTCGATCAAGTGGCCGAGCAGGAACTCGACAAGTCGGTCCCTGTCGTCACCAATCGCGAGGCGGCGAGGGAGCTGCGGGAGCGGGGCTTCCGGCAGGTCAAGTCCATCCAGACGTGGTCCTCCGTCTCCGTGGAAAAAGGAGAAGCGCGGCTGCGTATCACCGCCATGCCGGGGCGTCACGGCCCGCCCTTGTCGGACCTCATCATGCCCGACGTCATGGGAAGCATGCTGGAATTTGAATCGCCCGGCGGCAGGAGCTTTCGTCTCTACATCACCGGAGATACGCTGATGATGGACCGGCTACAGGAGATTCCCCGGCGCTATCCCGATATCGACCTGACCTTGCTGCACCTGGGAGGCACGCGCGTGCTGGGAATTCTGGTGACCATGGATGCCAAGCAGGGAGTGGAGATGATGCAGCTTGTCCGCCCGCGTCGGGCCATTCCCGTGCACTACAATGACTACGACGTATTCAAGTCGCCGCTCTCCGACTTTCAGGAACAGGTTGCGGCGGCGGGCCTCAGCGACCGCGTTCATTACCTTCGACACGGCGACACCTACACGTTTCAGCCCTCTACGAAACGCGCGGCAGCCTGATTAAATCGTTGTTCGTATCTCGCACTCGGATGTTTCGTGTTTCGAGTTTCATGTTTCGGGTTCCGGGAGACCGCAACTCGAAACGCGCAACCCGAAACTCTTTGTGGTTCACACACCACCTTATCACGCTGCCTTCTTCATTTGCCGTGAGGCAGCCTCCGCGACCGCATCGGTCCAATAGTAACCGTAGTAGGCCGCCGCCACGGCCGTCATGGCGTGCAGCATCCACAGACTTTTGTCCTCCAGCAAGAATCCACCGAAATACTCACGGAGTGCTGGGGTCATTTCGAAAAGGAAAAACGCCCCCACCAGCACGGCGGTCTTCCGCGCGAATCCGACCGATGTCTTGACGCCGGACGCAGCGGTCATTCCCCACACCCCGACCGCAATGTGCAGCGTTTGGTGCAACAGGCCGCCTGGGAAGACATAGATCAGCGCACCGAGCGAGCCGATGAACAGATACGTCGCGCCGATCAAGCCTGCGAATTGCCGATTCGTCATGTCCGGCAAGGCTGCAAGGCCGAGGCCAACTCTCGGAACATCAGCCAAGCGGCTGTGAAGCGGCTGTGACAGGTTTCGAGTTTCGCGTTTCGAGTTTCGGCTTCGGCTGATCCATGAGAGTCGAAACACGCAACGCGCAACCCGAAACGGACATCCTGTCCCCAAGCGGACAGATTGCATTCCCACGAGCGGACGGAAGCGAATGGATGCTCGCCGCTTCGCCCGGTCAGCAGTCGACCCATGTCGCTCAGCGCTTCATAGAACGGCACATCCTTTGCTGACTTCATTGGAGTACCGATTGAAGGAGGACACACTCATGAAGCCTATCCGCACGATTGCGTGTCAACTCGCCGCCGCTGCGTCGCTCTCCTTCCTGGCTGCGTCCCCTCATCCGGGTTCGGCCGCCGAACCCCTGTCCGACTCCCAGGTCCAACGGTTGATGGAAACGGCGGGACAAGCGCCCGACAGTCCCGACCATGACTATGCGGGAAACAGTTTGGAATCGATGCTGCGGCAAGCCAAAGAGTTGAATCTGTCGCAGGAGCAAGTGGACAAGATCAAGACCATCAGCGAGCAGTATGCACGCACGCGCCGGGATCGTGAGACCGCATACAAACAAAGCGAACTCGACGCGCTCAAGCTCATTCACGACAGCCGGAGCTCGCTGACCTCTGTCGAAAGCGCCGTCCAGAAAGCCGATCAGGAGCACAGCAAATTGCGCATGGCCGGCATCAAAGCGTTACGGGAAGCCCGGGACGTGCTGCGCCCGGAACAATACGGGAATTGGCGTCAAAACCACGCAGCCCGGCAATTGGCGCGCAGCAATACGCCTCAGGAGGCGGGCGAAGGCGACGGAAGCCGCATCGCTCCCCATTGAGTGAGCCGGGAGTGAGCCGGCGAACGGCGCACAGATCAGCATTCCAGGAGGAGATGAAAGGAGATCCATCATGTCTCGGATCAAAATGTTCAGCGTGGCGGCGGCGCTCACAGGGATGGTCATTCCTCCTTTGCTGTTCGTCTGGGCCGACAGCGGCCCCGCCGTAAGGGAAGGCACGGTGGTCTTGATTGAATTCACCATCACGGTTCCCGAATCGGACATGGTCATCCCGAACAACGTCAGCCAGTTCGTCCCGGGACACCATGACTTGCTGCCCAATTTGGAAAAAGCGCTCACCGGAATGAAGAAGGGCGAAGAGAAGCGGATCGATCTGTCGTCGGACGAAGCCTTCGGCCCGTACGACGAAACGAAAAAGGGCGTCATCAGTGCAGACCGGCTTCCTCCCGATACGGAGCCCGGCACGATCCTGACGACGGAAGAAGGCGTCCCCTTCATCGTCACCGAGCTGTCCGGACCGTACGCCTCCGTGGACTTCAACCATCCACTGGCGGGGAAGCATCTCGTCATCGACGTGAAGATTCTCAACGTCGCGTTTCCGGACGCCAAGGACGGCCGGCAGTTGGGCCATGTCAATCCTGGAGACGATGTGTCGATCTGAAACCGATCACCAGCCCGGGGGTCATCCACAATGGTTCATTACCGTCCATACCAAGTGCGGTCTTTCGAGCTTCACGGTTTGGGAGGGATTTCCGACAAGACCGTCGACATGCATCTGTCGCTGTACGAGGGGTACGTCAAAGCCACGAACAACTTGCAGGAACGAATCGCGGACCTGTTACAGGACGGCTCCATCGACCAGGAGGAAATGCCGGCGTATTCGGAGCTGACCAGGCGCCTGGGTTTCGAATACAACGGCATGGTGCTGCACGAATACTACTTCGAAAATTTGACCCCTCATGCCTCACGGAAGCCGGAAGCACCGTCGGCGTTTCTCCGCCAGGCCGAGGCGTCCTTCGGGACGTATGAGCGGTGGAAAACCGACTTCGTCAGCGTCGGGAAAATGCGTGGCGTGGGGTGGGCGATCTGTTTTCAGGACCCGGAAAGCGGCCGCCTTACCAACCACTGGGTGACATTGCATGAACATGGCAACGTCGCAGGCTTCCGTCCCGTCCTCGTCATGGATGTCTGGGAGCACGCATTTCTGTTGGACTATGCGCCCTCCCAGCGCGGCCAGTACATCGAGGCATTTTTTTCAAATGTCAATTGGCGTGCCGTAGATCACCGAGTCGTGGAAGGACCCGCCTCTCAGGCCCGCCGGGCGGCGTGACCGAGGAGCAGAGGAAGTTTCGTGTTGCGTATCTCGAACTGCGGCATGTCGGAACCCGAAACACGAAACTCGAAACATGATCGCGATTGATTACGCCGCTATTCGGCATTGCTGTACGGCGTAGAGGCAAGCCGCCGGACTCGGCTTCTCGACAAGGCGACCACACCGGCCGTCCCCAACAACACGACTCCGATCCCCAGCAAGCTCACGTGCGGTCCCATCGCATCGGCAGCCCAGCCGAACCCCGCCATGCCGGCCATGGCCGACGCCATGGAGCCTGTGCTGAACGTCGAGAACACCCGGCCCAACATCGGCGCCGGCGTAACTTCCTGGAGCACGCCCCAGACGACCGGCATGAAGAGCGCCGTGCTTCCCCCGATGATGAGAATCAGCGCGCCCGCGATGAGCGGCGCGCTCAACAGACTCAGCCCGCACATGGCCAAGCCGCCGACCGCCATGGAGCGGAAGATCAATGTAAAGCGTCCCTGTAAATCGCGTTGGGTCAACGACGCCAGCCACGTGGACGCGGCCAACATCCCGGCGCCCAGTGCAGACCACAATACGCCGACCTCCAGCGCTCCGGCGCTGAGGTTCTGCTCGGCGAACACGGGCAGCATGAAGGCGAACGCACTGGCCGCCAGACTGTAGAGCGCGGCGACCAACATGAGCACCAGCACGGTCTGCTCGAACCACACGAAGCGGACCCCCGCCATCCATTCCTGCGTCCAGGTTCCGCGCGCTTCGCCGGCCGCCGAACAGGCCTCGGCCGGTTTCATCCGCACCGCGATGAGGCAGAGGGCGGAAATGAAGAACGTGGCGGCATCCACGTACAGGACATTTTGCGATCCGATGAGCGCGATGCCGATCCCACTGATCAGCGGACCGATCAGGAGACCCATGTTGGTCGTGGTTTGCAGCAGCGCGTTGGCTGCAGTGAGTTGATCCCGGTGGACGATCTGCGGGACCGCCGACGCCAGCGCCGGGCCGAAAATCGTCGAGACGATCGCGAGCAGAAAGACGGAAGCATACAACCGCTCGAGCGTCAATTCGTCGAAGGCATAGAGAAGCGGGATGAGCAAGACCAGCAACGTCCGCACGAGGTCCACCCAAATCATGACCGTCTTCTTGTTCGCTCGATCCAAATAGACGCCGATCAACGGGCTCAAGATCAGGGGCGGAATGGTCTGCAACAGGCCGATCATCACCATCTTCATGGCCGAGCCCGTCAACTGGTAGACGAACCACAAGAGGGCGACCCGATTGAGGCTGTCGCCGATCTGGGACGTCATTTGACCCCAGAAGAGAAAACTGAAATCGCGCGCCTTCAGTAATTGCCAGCCCGGCGCCCGCTTCGCCACATCCGACTGCTCACCGATCATGCCGACTCCTTTTCATGTTCCTTCTTTTGCGTTCATGTTCCTTCTTTTGCGGGAAAGACGACTCTCCGTGTTGCACAGAGCTTGCCGGATCAATTTCAGCCGATGCAAGTCCATCGTGTGGCAAGCCGGCGACCATTTTCTGCGCTTTTTCCCAGTCGCGAGCCATCTTGCGCATTGAATCATCAGATCTCTAGATAGTATCCTAGTTCTCCGCCCATACAGTCGACCGGGAACTGCCTACAGGGCTCTCACACCTGGGAAATGCCCTAGGCAGCATAAGCGCCCCACGCGTTACCGTTTCGCCCCGGGCCCCGGCAAAAGGGCCACATCCCGCCGTGCCGACATGCGACTCCAGAACACCCACACTGAAATGGCCGCGCCGCCCATGACCGATGCAATCGCCCCCACCGCCATCGGGACACCGAAGCGACCGGTCACCCAACCAAAGAACGTAATGCCGCCCATCGCGGCTCCCATCGCGCCCAAGGTGTAAAAGGCCAATGCGCGCCCCAAGATGTGCGGAGGCGTCACCTCCTGCAATACGCCCCAGGCGACCGGCGTCAACACGCCGAGCCCTGCACCCAGCAAAACCAAGAGCGCGGCCGCCCACGTGACCTGGCTCGTCCACACGAGCGCCAGCAGGACCAGACTGCTGCCCGCGCTCGCGAGGGCGATGACAGAGACCCGCCGTTTGATCGTCCAGGCACTGATCGAGGTGAGGACCAGGGACACGCCCAAGAGTCCCACGCCGAGCATCGACCACAAATACCCCACCTCCACCGGCCCCAAGTCCAACAGTTTTCTGGCGAAGACGGGGAAGAGCGTCGTGAACGCGCTCGTCGCGAAGGTATACAGCGAAGCCGTCACGGTCAGAAACACCACGATGGGCCGTCCCTTGACGGCATAGAGAAATCCTTCGACGATGTCTCGCCAAGCCGAGACGATCGGAAAACGGTTGACGAGCCGCAACGTCGGGGGAGCGAATCGAACCGGAACAAAGCACGCGGCGGACACCACGTACGTGGCGGCGTTGATGCACAACACCTCTTGAGAGCTGAGCGCCGCAATACCGAGTCCGCTCAAGGCCGGTCCCATGATGATGCCGAAGCTCGTCGTGATCTGTAACAGCGCGTTCGCGGCCGTGTACTGCTGCCTGGGGACCAGAGAGGGAACGGCGGCGGTCAAGGCCGGCCCGAACACCGCGGTCGCCACCGCGTGCAACGTGACGAGGATGTAGAGCGACGACACCGTGAATGAATCGACCGCCATCCAGCACGGAATCAACCCGAGCACCACGGCCCGCATGAGATCCGAGACGATCAAGAGCGCTTTTTTGGGAAGGCGGTCCACCGCCACCCCGATGAGCGGCGCCAGCACGATCGTCGGAGCCGTCTGCAGCATCCCGATGACGCTGGTCTTCAGCGGCGAGCCGGTGACGGAATAAACGAACCACAGCAAGGCCAGTTTCGAGATCCCGTCTCCGACCTGCGACACAACCTGCCCCCACCAGACGAGGGCAAAGTCGTCGCTGAGCAGCCACCGCCGTTTCGCGATGGACGGCCGTTGAGATCGACGCGACGAGACGGATGAGCCTTTGACCACACGCGTGAGCAGATCCTCCATGGAGACAGATTCCGTTCCGCCGGTGCCTGTCCCGCTGCTCGATCTCGTTTCTTGGGAAGGTTGACAGGAACAGCCGCCGGGTTAGGAAGGGTGGCAGTCCCTTCAGCTCTAGTCCTTCGCGACGATCTGTACCTTGTCGGTGTTGACGGCCCGGACTCCCGGTACTTGTCTCGCCGCTTCGGCGGCTTCGAGCGCAATGACCTGGAAACGCGTTTTCCCGCTCAAGTGCACCACGCCGTTCTCCGATTTCACATCGAACCCGACGGCCTTCAATGTCTCACTGCGTGTCAACCGGTCGCGGACGAAATGCGTGATCGTTTCATCCTGCTTCTTCGCCAGCGACGCGCGCAGCGACGGAGACACGGAGATCTTGTTCGTCACGCCTTCCACTCCGTCCAGTTTTTTGACGAGCTCGGCCGCCTTCGCCTTTTCCTCTTCGGTCGCGACGGTGCCGCTCAGCACGGCCTTTTTGCTGTCCATTTCCACTTCGATCTCGTACGGGAACAACGACGGGTCGGCCATCAAGGCGAGCTTGATGGTGAGATTCGGCGAGGTCACCGGCTTCTTGGCCGGCTCCTCCGGCTTGGGCGGAGCCGGCTCCTCGGGTTTCGCCTGCTTCTCCTCGGCCGGCGGGGTGGTCGATTCCGATTTGGGTTCCGCTTTGGGCTCCGCGTCCTGTTTCTTCTTCGACTCGGCAGGCGGAGGCTGTTCCTTCGTCCCGCCCTGTCCCTCTTCCGCCGCGTCTCCGGATGGAGCGCAGACCAGTAGCGAAAACATCAACACGACGAGCCGGATCGTCATCATCATAGGAACCGAATAGGAATCGATGACGGCGCAGAGCGGGAGGCCCCTGAACGGCTGCTTAAGCAAATGCCCGCATCTTCGCCGGTGGAGAGAAAAAAACGTACTGGGAGATTCCCGAGGGCGACAACCCGCGCCAACACCAGTCTCACGGCGCGACCTTCTCCAGGGTCGAGCTCCTCGCCGGCAGGGGTAACACCTAGTTAGGCGGGCCTACCGGTGCTTGCTATCGTTCGGTGGTTCCGATCTCCAACAGGCTCGCCCCTGAGTCCGGCAGGGGAGGCTCGAGAGCAGGATGAAGGCGCCACGGGTCCTGGGAATCATCATGGCGGGCGGCAAGGGAGAACGTCTCTTGCCCTTGACGGAGGTCCGGAGCAAGCCGGCGGTGCCGTTCGGCGGCAAATACCGGATCGTCGACTTTGTTCTCAGCAACTTCGTGAATTCCGGAATCAATTCCCTCTACGTGCTCGTGCAATACCGATCCCAATCGCTCATTGAACATGTCCGGGAAGCCTGGCAGGTGGGCGGACGCGTCAAGAGTCACTTCGTCAGCGTCGTACCTCCTCAAATGCGGGCTCGCGAGGGGTGGTACGAAGGCACGGCGGATGCCGTCTTCCAGAACCTCAACTTGATCGCCGATTTTCACCCGGACGTGATCGCCGTATTCGGGGCCGATCACGTGTACCGCATGGACATCGGTCAGATGGTGCGGCAACACATCGAGCGCGATGCGGACGCCACGGTCGCCGTGCTGCCGGTTCCCGTCGAGGCGGCGAGCGGCTTCGGCATCGTGGAAGCGGACGACCAGGGCAGAATGATCGGCTTCGAAGAAAAACCCGCCGTTCCCAAGTCCATGCCGGGGCGCGGCAGCCATGCGCTGTCCTCGATGGGCAACTACCTCTTCAAGGCGGATGCGCTGGTGCCGCTGCTCATGCGGGATGCGTCCAGACCGGGCACGCATGATTTCGGCCGGAACATCGTCCCCGAGCTCCTGAAAGATCATCGAGTCGACGTCTATAACCTCGAGACCAATGAGATCCCCGGCCTTCAGCCATACGAAGAGCGAGCCTATTGGCGGGACGTCGGAACTCTGGACGCCTACTGGCAAGCCAATATGGATCTTCTCGGTGAGAGGCCGGTCTTCGACCTTCGCAATCCGGCATGGCCGATCATGTCCGGTTTCTACGACGGCCCGATGGCGTCGCTGGTACGCACGCGCGTGGACGATTCCATGATCGGACAGGGCAGCCATTGCGTGGACGCCGACATCCGCCGGTCGGTCATCGGACGCGGCGTCCGGATTGAAGCGGGCGCCCGCCTGGAAGAATGCGTCATTCTGGACGACGTCCATATCGGATCGCACGCCCGCCTGCGTCGCGTGATCGCCGACCGTCGCAGCCGCGTGCCGGCACAGAGCCGCATCGGCTTTGGCGCGAGGCATGACGGTATGAAATCATTCCTCTCACAATCAGGCCTGATCGTGCTGCCGCATCCGGCCCCCACGGATACCGGCGTGCTGAAGCGGGCATCATGACGCCCCCGGACGCGACATCCTCCTCCTTCCCGCTGGCGACCTATCGGTTGCAACTCCATCACGGCTTCACCTTCCGCGATGCGTGCGACATCGTACCGTATCTTCGTGCGCTGGGAATCACCGACTGTTATTTGTCGCCCATTACCCGGGCGACACCCGGCAGTGAGCATGGATACGACGTGATCGATCCCACGGTGCTGAACCCCGAATTGGGTAACGAGGAGGAGTTCGACCGGTTCGCCGGGGCGGTGCAAGCGAACGGCATGGGTCTGCTGCTGGACGTCGTGCCGAACCACATGGGCATCGGCAAAGCGCTGAATCGTTGGTGGCGCGATGTGCTGGAACACGGCCCGAGTTCCCGCTATGCGGCCGCGTTCGACATCGACTGGCATCCCATCAAGCGCGAATTGGAGAACAAGGTGCTGCTGCCGATCCTCGGAGATCAGTACGGCGCCGTGCTCGAAAGCCAGGAGATGCAGATCGAGTACGAGGACGGCTCGTTCCACTTGCGCTACGGAGACCATCGTCTTCCGCTCGCGCCGAAGACCTGGACCGGCCTGCTGTCCCAGGGCTTGGACCGGCTGATGGGCCAGGGCGAACCCGGGATGCCGGTGCTGGAGCTGCAGAGCATCGTCACGGCGCTGAAAAATCTTCCGGGACGGGATGAGCGGGACCCGGAGCGGATCGCGGAGCGCTATCGTGAAAAGGAAGTCATCAAAAAACGGCTGGCCGCCCTGATGGAGCACAGTGAGGCGGTCCGTGACTTCGTGTCGGGGAACGTGCGGCTCTTCAACGGGGAGCGGGGCCGTTCGGACAGCTTCGACCTGCTCGACGCGCTGCTGAACGAACAGGCGTACCGGCTCGCTTCCTGGAAAGTCGCCTCCGAGGAAATCAATTATCGCCGATTCTTCGACATCAACGATCTCGCCGCCATCCGGATGGAAGACGAGACGGTGTTTCAAGAGTTCCATCAGTTCCTGCTCCGGCTGCTGGAACGGGCCGCCGTGCGGGGATGCCGCATCGACCATGTGGACGGGCTCTACGATCCGAGCCGCTATTTGCACCGGCTCCGGGACCTGACGATCGCGGACGGCTCACGGCCTCCGCTCTTCATCGTCGTCGAAAAGATCCTGGGTAAGGATGAACCGTTGCCGGACACCTGGCCGGTCGAAGGCACGACCGGCTACGACTTCCTGAATCAAGTGAACGGCCTGTTCGTCGCCGGCGCCCATGAAAAAGTCCTGACCGACTTTTATACCAAGTTCGTCGATCGGGAAGAGGCCTATGCCGACCTGGTCTACGGTTGCAAACAACTGATCATGCGGGCCTCCATGTCCAGCGAAGTGAACGTGCTCGGCCACCATCTCAACGGGATCTCGGAGCGGGACCGACGCTCGCGCGATTTCACGCTGAACAATCTCACGCACGCCATCCGCGAAACCATCGCCTGTTTCCCGGTGTATCGCACGTACGTCACCGCAGGGCCGGAGCCGGTTGCAGACCGGGACCGCGCGTACATTCACATGGCCGTGGCCCGAGCCAAACGGCGGAATCCGGCCATCAGCGGGCAAGTGTTCGACTTCATACGGTCCATTCTCTTGAAGCAACGGGACGCCCGCTCGCAGGACGAGCACGACGAGCAGATCCGGTTCGTCATGAAGTTCCAGCAAACCACCAGCCCGGTCACGGCGAAGGGCGTCGAAGACACCGTGTTCTACCGCTACCATCGACTGGTTTCGCTGAACGAGGTGGGCGGCGAGCCGGAACAGTTCGGCATATCGGTCGAGGAGTTTCATAAGCGAATGAAGGAACGGCAGGCGCGCTGGCCCCATGCCCTGTCCGCGTCCTCCACGCACGACACCAAGCGCAGCGAAGACGTGCGGGCGCGCATCAACGTGCTGTCGGAATTGCCGCAGGAATGGAAGGCGCGGGTGACCCGTTGGAGCCGCCTGAACCAGTCCTACCGGC
>DATFDJ010000216.1:0-13933 GCA_035252115.1 Nitrospira sp.
GGTCAAATGTGCCGGGATAGATGCCGATCTTCACGCGGACCTCACTGCGCCATTCGCCGACCTATAGAGGGACAAGGCTGTGTCGCCATAGACGTAGCGTTTGATCAATCCCGCTCCCTCGAACGACGCCGGCACGGCGGCTTTGGTCCGTTGCTCGATGACGAGGATGCCCTCCGGCGTCAACGCCCCGAGCATCCAGAGTCCTTGTAAAAATTCGATCCGGCGTTCGTCATAGGGTGGATCCGCGAACGCGATATCGTAGCGACCGTTCCACCGGTCACGATGCTCACACAGCATTTCGATCCGAGCCGGCCGAACCTCCGCCTGGTCGGACAACCGGCACGTCGCAAGGTTCTGTCGAATCACCTCCACCATCTTCGGGTCCGACTCGACGAAGGTGACGAACGCGGCTCCACGGCTCAACGCTTCGATGCCGACCGCGCCGGTTCCGGCGTAGAGATCGAGAAATCGGCTCCCCGGCACTTTCGGTCCCAGTATGGAAAATAATGCCTCACGGACCTTGTCGGATGTGGGACGGACCCCGGTTTCCTGCGGTCCACACAGGCGTCGACCTCGGTGGAGACCGGCTATGACGCGCATAGATCAATCAGGTGAGAACGGCCCGAGAGCGATTGACTCTAACATAGCGTTTTTGAAGGGGTCAAGGACTGGAGGAAGGTCGGAATTCAGTCAAGAGAGTGAGACAACCTTTCCGAGCAATACACCGGGAAGCGATGCAATGGTGGTGATGCTATGGTGCTATTTTGACGGGTGATAGGCAGCCGACTATAATCCGCGAGGGTGGGAAAGTGACTGTCGGAGAGACGCGAAGGGGATTGGCGACCTTCGCGTTGAACGGAAAACCGAACTCAGCGGGTCGTCACAGGCTGCACGGGCTGGGACTCACGAGCGGCGAGGCTTTTCCGACGATTATTCGAAATCGTTCGGTCGATAATGGCGCCGCAGTTGATGCATTTCCACGCGTAGAAGATGAGGAAGAAATCGGAGAACCGCTCCAACATCATGAGCCCTTTACACTTCGGACATTCCATCGATCCCTCCTCATTGTTGACGTGCACTGCTGCCGACAGGCTCAAGCAAGAGCTGCACCAAATTGTCGCGGTACGTAATTTCAACATCTTAGCGGCTAAGTATTTGCCACCAAGGGCCAGTCGCAGCATTGTACGCCAGTACAAAAACGTTCATCGTGTCGGATTTTTGTTCAAGGAATAACGGGATGCGAGACACCAAGGCCCTAAGGGGAATCGCGCAGTGGCCGGAAGCCGAACGCCCCCGTGAGCGACTGCTGGTTCAAGGCGCCACTGCACTCACCGACGCGCAACTGCTCGCAATTCTCTTACGGGTCGGCCGTCGGCAGTCCTCGGCGGTGGACGTCGGTCGCGACATTCTCCATCGCGTCGGCGGTATCAGAGGCTTGGCCCACTGCGGGCTTGACGAGCTCTGCGCGGTGCCCGGCGTGGGCCACGCGAAAGCCGCTCAACTCAAGGCCGCGTTGGAGCTCGGTAAACGGGCGTTGGCGTCGCCGCTGTCGACCGGGACACGTATCGGCTCCAGTCGCGACCTGTTCAATCACTTTCATTCGACGCTTCGAGACCTCCGTCACGAAATTTTCAAAGTCGTCTTATTGGATGCCAAGCACGCCATGCTTCGAGAAGCGACGGTCTCAGAGGGCAGCTTGACGCTCAGTATCGTCCATCCGCGCGAAGTATTTTCGCTAGCCGTGAAGGAATCGGCGGCGGCCGTCATTTTTCTCCATAACCATCCCAGCGGCGATCCCGCGCCCAGTCAGGAAGATCGCCTCCTGACGGCTCGGCTGGTGTCCGCGGGGGAAGTTCTGGGCATTCGCGTGCTGGACCATGTGGTGATCGGTGACGGGCGCTATGTCAGCTTCGCCGATGAAGGATGGTTGCATGCGCCGACCGGCCTCGACAGTTCACGAGAGGAATCGCTCACGATGTAACAACCACCGCGCCGGAAGACCTCGCGCCTTCCGGTTTGAACAGGAGGGTCCCATGAATGAGTTGCGTGCCGCGTCTCTCAGGAATGTCGTCGTCATCGGGAGTCGGGGTGCGGGGAAAACCTCTCTGGTCGAAGCGATGCTCTTCAGCGCCGGCGCCATTCCCGCGCTGGGGTCCGTGGCACAGGGCACGAGCGTCTCGGACTTTGAGCCGGAAGAACAACATCGACGAAGTTCCGTCAGCACCAGTCTGCTCCGCTTCTGCTGGAATCAGACGACCATTACCCTCCTCGACACGCCCGGTTCCTTGAGTCTCTTGGGTGAACCGCTGGCCGCCCTCGAAGCGGCCGATGCCGCGATTGTGGTCCTGAGCCTCGGCTCCGGAATTCGAAGTGAATTGACCCGGCTGTGGGCCAGGGTGAAAGAACGCCGGTTACCCTGCCTGTTTTTCGTCAATGAGCCGGACAAGAATCAGACGTCGGTCGATGATTTCATCGACGCCTGCCGACGAGATTTGGAAACCAGTCCAATTTTGTTGACCTGTCCGATTGAACAAGACGGCTCACTGGAAGGCGTGGTCGACCTTCTGGAACAAGGCTCGCTCTATTCGCGACCGGATCAAGCCAAATGGCGCAGCGGTCCTGTTCCCGAACACCTCAATGGACCGGTCGGGGAAGCCAGAAAGCGACTTCAGGAAGCCGTGGCCGAGACCGATGACGAACTGCTGGAGCGCTACTTATCGGCGGGGGACTTGAGTCAGCCGGATCTCCTGAACGGACTCCGCAAGGGCATTCAGGAGGGGGCGCTGACGCCGGTGTATATCGGCTCCGCTGTCAAGAATGTCGGCATCGTCCCCCTGCTGAATGGCATCAAGGAATTCTTGCCGTCGCCGGACGATCGTCGCCGCGCCGTTCCGCTGACGGGGGTCAATCCCCAGGCGGAAAGCCCGGCCAGCCGCCACGGAACTGTGAACGAACCGTTCTCCGGACTCATTTTCAAGACGATCATCGATCCCTTCGTCGGACGTCTCTCATACGTGCGCATCTTTTCCGGCACGCTCCAGGCTGATTCCATGATTTATAACGCCTCGAGAAAGGTCAAAGAAAAAAGCGGGCATGTCTACGTGCTCACCGGCAAAAAGCACCAGGCCGTGCCCTCCGCGACGGCGGGGGAGATTGTCGCGATCGGAAAGCTGAAGGATGCGCAAACGGGCGATACGGTGTGCGACGAACGCGATCCAATTTGCTACACTTGGCCGGCTCTCCCACGGCCGGTCCTCTCATTCGCGATCGAGCCGAAATCCAGTGCCGACGTCGATAAGGTAAGTCTTGGGTTGCACAAGCTCATCGAAGAAGACCCGACGCTGGATTTTTCGCGCAACGCGGACACCAAAGAAATGGTCCTCAGCGGCATGGGACAGCTCCATCTCGATCTCGCGCTCGAAAAACTGCATCGAAAATACGGCGCGGACGTCGTCATTCATACCCCGAAGGTTCCCTATCGCGAAACGATCCGCGGCACTGCGCAGGCCCAGGGCAAATATAAAAAACAGACCGGCGGACACGGGCAATACGGCGACTGCTGGCTCGAGCTCACGCCTCTGAACCGGGGAATGGGCTTCGTGTTCGAAAACCGGATCGTCGGCGGCGTGATTCCCAAGAACTTCATTCCGGCGGTCGAAAAAGGCGTGGTCGAGGCGATGCATCATGGCACGCTCGCGGGTTTTCCGGTTGTGGACCTGAAGGCGGCGGTGTACGACGGGTCCTACCACGTGGTCGACTCGTCCGAGATGTCGTTTAAAATCGCCGCATCGATGGCCTTCAAGAAGGCCATGGAAACTGCCCATCCCGTGTTGTTGGAACCGTTGATGACGGTCGAAGTCGAAGCGCCCGCCGACAACATCGGCGCGGTTATCGGCGACTTGAACGGACGACGAGGACGGATTCTTCACGTCGAAGCCAAGGGACACACGGAGTTGATTCGAGCCCTCGTCCCGCTGGCGGAAATCCTGACCTACACGACGACGCTCAATGCGCTGACGGGCGGGGGAGGAAGCTATGTGATGGAATTCACCCGGTATGACGAAGTGCCGCGCGAGGCGGCGCTGAAAATCGTGGAAGAACAGCGGGCGGCGCGTCAGACCGTCGCCGCGCAGTAAACTCAGGGGTCGCCGGACTTCAACACTACATAAAAGGCCCGGCTCTCCCGCAGAACCCGTAGCAAAACCGTCTCGCCGCGGCGCGCTTTCGAGATCGCCGCGGTAAATTCGCCGACCGAATTGACGTCGGCCCGGTTGACTTCCTTGATGAGGTCGCCTTCGCGCAGGCCCTCTGATTGTGCCAAGCTGCCCGGTTCCACCTTGGTGATCAGCACGCCGCGGGTTTCGTGCAGTTTGAATTTCTCGGCCAACGCCGCGGTCAAATCCTGGAGATCCAGTCCCAACTTGACGTCCGTGCGGGTTTGCGGCAGCGAGGCCGTCACCGCTTGATCCCGCCGCTCACTGAGCGCCACGTCCAAGATCAGACGCTGCTGATTCCGCACGACTTCCACTTTCGTCGTCGCGCCGGGTGGGAGAGCGGCCACGACGCGTGAGAGTTTGTTCGGCGTATCGACCACGGTGCCCTCGATCCGCGTGATGACATCGCCGGGTTTGATGCCGGCCGCGGCCGCAGGGTCCTTTTCGAATACCTCATTGACCAGCACCCCTTCGCCTTCGCCGACACCGAACTTCCGGGCCAGCTCCGGCGTCAGCGGTTGAATGCCGACCCCGAGCCAGCCGCGGACCACGCGGCCTTGCGCCAGCAGTTGCTGGATGACCTGCTTCACCATATTGGAGGGAATCGCAAACCCGACCCCCTGTGCGAAATTGATGATCGCGGTGTTGATGCCAATGACTTCACCGCGGAGATTGAACAACGGGCCGCCTGAATTGCCGGGATTGATCGACGCGTCCGTCTGGATGAAGTTTTCATAGCGCGACAGATTGACGTTTTCGCGGCCGATGCCGCTCACGATGCCCAACGTGACCGTTCGGTCCAGCCCGAACGGATTGCCGACGGCCAGGACCCACTGGCCGACCCGCACGCCGGTCGAATCGCCGAACTTGGCGCTGGGCAGCGGGCGATCGACCGTCACTTTCAAGACGGCGAGGTCCGTGTCGGGATCCTTGCCGACGACCTGCGCGATGAGCTTCGATTTATCCGAGAGCCGGACTTCGATCTCGGTTGCGTCGCCGATAACGTGATTGTTGGTAATGATATGGCCTTCCGGATCGACAATGACGCCGGACCCGGACCCCGGATTGTTGGGCATGCGCTCCTGCGAGAGTTCTCGGCCTTTTCCCGTTGCCGTCACAGGGAACAAGTTCACGACCGACGGTTTGGCCGTCTCCGCCAGTTCCGTGATCACCGTTTGGATCTCTTCCAACATCTGAAGACCGGTCGTCCCGCTGCCTCCAACCGGGCGTGTGTCTACGGCGCCGCGGCTCGCCGGCACCCCGGCGAGTATCCATACAGCGAAAAGCCCGGTGCAGAAGAGCGGTTTCATGGTCACGAGATCATCTGAACGCAGTGTACATGAGCGGATATGGGAAATTCATGAGTCAGTTCGGTCAGGTCGATCGGATTTTTTGAGTCGCCGCAAACCAGGGAGCCAGGTCGTCGAGGTCGGTGCGCAAGCCGATCGCGATCACGAGGTCGTCCGGTCTGAAATGAAAGCCTTCGGAGGGCGGGATGAGGAAGGGTCCACGGAGCACCGTCACAAGACGGATGGAGGAGGGGACGGCGAGGTCGGCCACGCTCTTTCCGCTGGCCGGGGAATGGTGCATGACGGTAAACCGCTCCAACGCCGCTGCACGAAGACTCAAGTCCCGTTGCAACTTCAGCAGATCTTCATGGATCGTTTCCATCTTCAATTCGCGGATTTGTCCATCGACCTGCACGAGCGTCTGCTTGAGCTCGTGGACTCGATCACGCGCTTGGCCGACGACACGGCCAAGATCCGATGACGTCTCTTGCACTGAACCGCTCTTTGCCCGGATTGCCAAGGCAAGACGTTCTCCCAGTTTTTGATGAACGGTTTCGATTTCGCTCAGCAGACCGGAAGCCTGACCATGGAGGCGCAGGATCAGCACCTTCCGATTGACGCGTTCGGAGATGGCAAGAACGGATTCATACACGGCGCTCCCGGTTAACGAAAGCTCTTTTTGCAGTCGTCCGACGAATTCGAGAGACATGTTTGGCCCAACTCACTCAACGTCCGATAAGAGCTATTATGTCAACTTATACATTTCCATGAAATCATGGCACTTGGCCGACTCTACTACACCGTGCGCCGGTTCGTCACCCACGCTCTTACTCGGCATTGACACTGTCAGACTTTTCTCATTACTGTTCGCCCGCTGCAATGTCTGATGCACCGCGTTCTCTTACCTCTACAATGCCTTGGGAGACCATTGGCGTGCCACGTCCGGCGCTCAGCACGGTGGTCCTGATCGTGGCTGCGCTGCTTTCCGGCTGCCAAGACCGGCGTGCGGATAAAGCGTTTCTCCATGGCGATTATCAAAAGTCCGTGGCGGAGCTCCAGTCTCTGGCCAACATCGGTGAGCCTCGCGCTCAGTACGATCTGGCGCTGCTCTACGATCAGGGCCTCGGCGTGCCGCAGAGCGATACTCAGGCGTTTCACTGGTATTCACGCGCCGCGGAACACGGCGATGTCAGGGCGCAATACAATCTCGGCCTGATGTATATGAACGGCCAAGGCATGGCACCGGATCTCGTACAGGCCTATTACTGGCTCAGCCTTGCTCTGGCCGGCGGCGAGGCCAAGGCTCCAGACGCACGGGACTATCTTCTAGAGAAGATGTCTCCAGGACAGATCCAGGAAGGCAACAATTTAGTGCGTCACCGGCTCACCACCGGCGATCAACCGGCGGAACCGAAGATCCATTATGAGGCGCCATAAAATCGGCGGTTGGCTGGTATTGAATTTCGGGGTCCCGATCCTCGTGACCCGGTCATCAGGCCCTTTGACCCCCACGCTGAGCTTCATGATCTTTGGTCCATATCTGCATGGTTTGAACATGAATCGTGTAAGCAAACGTTGACTTAATCTTCACATTCCAGCGATGCTCACTCTGGAAGACGATCGCGCAAGTCGGAGCCCAATTGCTTAGTGTGACGCGAGTCTCGTACAGAAGGGCGCCGATCACTCAGATGCTATCTGACGTTCGGCGTGATACGAACTACGCACCATTGGCCCTGATTCAACATGTGTGAAACCCAGGGCCACGCCTTCGGCTTTCAGCGCGACAAAATCGGAAGGATCGTAGAATCGCGCCACCGCCAGGTGGTTTCGAGTCGGCTGAAGATATTGCCCGATCGTCAGCATATCGCAGCCGACGGATCGTAGGTCGCGCATTACCTCGCGGACTTCTTCCAACGTCTCTCCCATGCCAAGGATCAAGCCCGACTTTGTCGTCATTCCCCGTTGCTTGGCACCCTGCAAGAGACGGATCGATCGCTGATACTTCCCCTGCGGCCGGATCGACGGAAAGAGGCGCGGCACCGTTTCGATGTTGTGGTTGAGGATGTCCGGTTGTGCGACACAGACCGTCGCCAGGGCGTCATCACTGCCTCCAAAATCAGGAATCAGCACCTCAATCGTGCATATGGGGTTCACCCGCCTCGTCTGCCGGATGGTTTCAGCAAACATCGACGCGCCGCCGTCGGGCAATTCATCACGATTGACCGAGGTAATGACGGCGTGGCGAAGACCAAGCGCCTGCACGGCTTCCGCAACGCGGTTCGGCTCTTCAGCATCCACAGCCTCCGGCCGTCCGGTTGTCACGGAGCAGTACTGGCACCGTCTGGTGCAGAGATCGCCGAGAATGAGAAAGGTCGCGGTGCGGGCATTCCAACATTCCCACCGGTTCGGACACCGTGCCTCTTCACAGATCGTGTGCAGTGCGAGCCGCTCCATGGTCTGCTTGATGTCGAGGTAGTCCGGACCGGTGCGCGCCTTGACTCTGAACCACTCGGGTAACCGATGGCGGCTGCTGCGTAAAGCTCGAGCCGCAGAAGATTCGACCTGGTGAAGGGGGATAAAACTCATCGCTGAGGCTTCCACTGCGCGGGCTGGAACCATCCGATGATCTTGGTTAGCCATCCTGTCGGCTGCGGCGGCGACGAATCGGGATACTCGATCCACGTCTCCTGAGAACCCAGATACAGGCCGTCACGGAAACTCATTTGTGTCTTCAGTTGGCGGTACCCTCGGCTCTGGAGCGTCCGCATAAGCGACTGCAAGGCCATGTCCTGAGTGTCATGAGGCTCCGTCGCGATGACGACCCGCTCGTACCGCAGGACCGCGCGGTATCCTTGGCCGGCCGGCTCCAACTCCACCGGCCGTGAGAACCCGCGCTCCCGTTCATCCAATCCGGCAACTTGATGTTTGTCCGGGGTGGCAAATGAGGCCATCGGCTCACTCAAGGGCGCGAAAGACTGCGACGAGGTCGCTCAGGGCCAACGTTTTGCTCCTGAGAACCGCCCGCTCCTCCTGCATGCCCTTCCTCGTCGCTGGATCGGCTGCACCGGATTTCAGACAAGAGGCGCCTAAGGTCAAAATCTTATCGCATTCCTCCGTAAGTTTTCGCTTCACGACCGGATTCACCGACAGGAGGTCCAATAACTGCCTGCGCGTCTCATTCAAATGCGACTGCAGCTCGGCGTCCGGATAGCTCCGGCGAGCGGCTTCATCGACACACCGGTCGAGGTATTGGGTGAGAAAGACGTACAGGCGAACCAGCGCCGCGGCGATGTCGATGTGGTCATTCGCGGTCGCCATGACTACAGCCGTACTTTCACATCGTTCCCTTCCACCATGACCTCGTAGACCTCGACTTTCGCTGAAGGATTCTTCACACATTCCCCTGTCGTAACGTTGAACTGCCAGCCATGCCAGGGACAGGTCACGACGGAACCTTCGAGATCGCCCTCCCCTAACGGACCGCCGCGATGGATACACGTATTGTCGACGACACGAAAAATTCCGTCCACGTTGAACAGCGCCAATGTCTTGCCCTGCACTTCGGTCACGATACCGTGCCCCGGCTTGACGTCATCGACCCCCGCAATCCGGACGAATTCGCCCATGATACCCCCTTAGGCTCCCATGCTTCAGTTGCCACTGAACGGTTGTTTAATTTTCTTCAGCAAACTCTCGATGGGCGCGCTTCCTGTCTCTGTGCCGCCCAACTTTGTGATAATTTTCCGTGCGATGTCCCTGAATGCGGCGGCCTGCGGCGAATTCGGATCGGCCATCACGATCGGATGGCCACTGTCCCCGCCGTCCCGGATCGCAGGATCGATCGGAATGCGGCCGAGGAACGGCACGCCCAGTTTCGCTGCCGCCCGCTCTCCTCCTCCGTGAGAAAAAATATCGGTCCGTTCACCGCAATGGCCGCAGACGAACGAACTCATGTTCTCGACGATGCCGAGCAACGGGACGTTGACCTTCTGAAACATGGCCATGCCTTTACGGACGTCATAGAGCGCCACCTCCTGCGGCGTCGTCACCGTGATGGCCCCGGCCAGCGGCACCATCTGGGACAGGGACAACTGGACATCGCCCGTTCCGGGCGGCAGATCAATAAGCAGATAATCCAGTTCTCCCCACAGGACGTCACGGAAGAAGGCTTGCAGATATTGGTGCACCATCGGCCCACGCCATACCAGCGGCGCTTCTTCCGGCACGAGGAAGGCCATGGAAATCAGTTTGACTCCGTAATTCTCGGCCGGCACGATCTTGCCGTCTTGCTGCTCCGGCCCTTTGGTGCTGCCCATCATCATGGGAATGTTGGGGCCATATAAGTCGGCGTCGAGCACTCCCACCTTCGCGCCGGTCAACGCCATGGCACAGGCGAGATTCGCGGCAACGGTCGACTTACCGACTCCGCCTTTGCCGCTGCTCACCGCGATGACGTGCTTCACCCCGGGAACGAGACTGTCTTTGGCCTGCGGTGACTGTGCCGCGTGGCCATGTTCGTCAGCCATGATGCCTCCCTGCAGCCGCGGACACCCGAGCGGCTGCCAATGGTTATCGTTGCATCTTAAGCGATGGAAGGACGGAAAGAAAATGGGGCGTGTGGCCTAGGCAGACATAGCTCTAGAAGAACGCAGCCCGCGCTCTTTTTCAACATCATGCCTAATCGGCAAAGAGGGTCGGATCAAGCCGGCGAAGGTTGCTCGCCAGCCCGCAGACCGACAGCGTATAGATAATCCACTTCGATGGATCGAAGTTGTACCACCGGGGCCCGTTCCGATAATCGCGGGCAAAGGTGTGATGATAGTTGTGATAGCCTTCCCCGAAACTGACCAGGGACACCAGCCAACTGTCGCGGCTGCTGTCGCGGTTGCTGTGGGGTTGGGAGCCGTACATATGGCACAAGGAATTGATGGCGAACGTGGAGTTCAACACCATGAACATGCGGAACATGCCGGCCAGCATGAAGCAGCCGATCGCTCCCCTGACGCCGCCGTGCGCAAAGCCCAGACCGAGCGGGAGCACCAGTCCGGAAATCACAATCGCCCAATAATACCGATGCTGCCACATGATCATCGAGTCCTTGCGCAGTTGTCGCTCGTAGTTTTCCGTGCGATGAGGCGTATTGATGAACAACCATCCGCAGTGACTGTGCCAAAAGCCTTTCTGCGCGTTGTACGGATCTTCCTCTTGATCGGTCCTGGCATGATGCCGGATATGGTCGGCACACCAGCGTAGCGCCGAGTTCTGAAGGGCCCATCCTCCCGCCACGAGCAACACCGCCTTCACCAAGGGATGGCATTCAAAACTCCGATGCGCAATGAGACGATGGTATCCGACCGTAATCCCCATGCCGGTGAACACATACAAAACGCCGAAGAGGATCCAATCGAAGAGGCTGTATCCGTAGAGCCAACCGAACAGCGGAGTACCGACGAGCGTCACGAGAGCTACGAGACAGAAGAGCACGAACGTCTTATAGGCAAACGGCTGAGTCCAGACTGCGTCCGGCATACACACTCCGCGTTAGGGATGGAAAAGACGACAGATCAGTCCGTACTGCAGTAGACCCGTCTCCTGTACGACCGTCGGTATTATGCTAGCGAAACCCCTGGCGTTTTTCAAGAAAATCCTTGAGGTGTATACTGTGAGCAACTCCTCTTCTTCATGACAGCCGCACCGGTTCGATGACCATAATTCCCGACAACCTCGAGCTGCTTGTCCGCCGAATCGGCGAGGAGCTGGCCCGTCTGTCGGCCGGCCGCACCCCGACCGTGTTCGAGCGACGATGGTGGTCTCAAGCGGCGATGAATTTAGCCATGCACGATCCCGCCTTCAAGACACAGCTCTTTCGCTTCATCGATGTCCTGCCGTCGCTGACCGACGACAAGCGCGTGGTGAGCCTCGCCGAGGAATACTTCGGCACAATGGCGGATCAGGCGTTTGGGCTGCGTTGGGGGCTCAAAGCGCTGTCGTCGACGGGACTCGGCGCCCGTCTCAGCGGCCATGCGATTCGTTCGCAAGTGGAACAGATGGCACGGACGTTCATCGCGGGTTCGTCGATCGACGACGCGGTCCCGGTGCTGCAGAAGCTCTGGGACGGCGGCCAAGCCTGGTCGGTGGACTTGCTCGGCGAAGCGACCATCAGCGACCAGGAAGCCGACCGGTATCGTGACCGGTGCCTGGATGCCTTGCATCGCTTGGGAGAAGCTGCGTTGAAATGGCAGACCAGGCCGATGCTCCAGCAGGACCATCTGGGCGCTCTCCCGATCGTGCAACTCTCGCTCAAGATCTCGGCGCTGACTCCCCATCTCGATCCGATCGACCCCGACGGGACCTATCACTCCGTGGCCGCCAGACTGCGGCCGATTGTGGACGCCGCTCAGCGTCTCCCCGCGTCGTTGATCTTCGATATGGAGCAGGCGGACACGAAGGATTTGCTGATCCATCTCTTCACCACTCTCTTCTCCGAGCCGGCCTATCGCGAATTCCCGCACGCCGGTTTGGCGGTGCAAGCCTATCACCGGGACACCGCCCGTGATGTCGATCGCCTCATCGAGTGGGGGCGACGCCGGGGATCGCCGGTGACCATCAGGCTCGTCAAAGGCGCCTACTGGGACAGCGATACGATCCGTTATCGCCAGCAGGGGTGGCCCCTCCCCCTCTTCGAACACAAAGCCGAAACCGACGCCCATTACGAAGCGCTGGTCCGCCGTCTGCTGACTGAAACGTCGTGGATCCGTCCTGCATTCGGGACGCATAACTTGCGAACCCTCGCGTACATTGAAGCGGTCGCGGAAGCACTCGGCCTCTCGCCAGAGAAGTGGGAATACCAAATGATCTTTGGCATGGCGGAGCCGTTTCAACAGGCCATCCTGCAGCGCCGTCGACGCTTGCGGCTCTATACGCCCGTGGGTGAGTTGCTTCCCGGTATGGCGTACCTGGTGCGCCGCTTGCTCGAGAATACGTCCAACGAATCGTTCTTGCGAAAGGAATACATCGAATCGCAGCCGCTCGCCACCTTACTGTCTCCACCGATCGTCGAGGCGGCTCCATCGCCGGGGCGTGAAGAGGACCGCACACCGGAATTTCGCAACGAGCCGCATCTCGACTTCTCGCGTCCAGACGCGCGGGCCGCCATGCAGGAGGGCCTCGCCCTCGTGCGATCCCAACTGGGCCGTCACTGGCCCACTCCAACAGCCACGGCACGCAGCGGACCCACATTGACCTCGCACAATCCGAGCCGACCCGACGAAGTCGTTGGTCTCGTCACCGCCTCCAGCACGGCGGACGCTGACGCAGCGGTCATTCGAAGCCGCGACGCGTGGCCGGCATGGCGGGACTTGGATGCGGTCCAGCGCGCGGACATCTTGCAGAGAGCGGCCGCGCTCATGCGCGCCAGGCGGACGGAACTGGCGGCCTGGGAAGTGCTGGAATGCGGCAAACCGTGGCGCGAGGCGGATGCCGACGTCGCGGAAGCAATCGATTTCCAAACCTTCTATGCAGCCGAATGGCTGCGGCTGGCGCCGCCCAAACGCTTGGGCCGTGAACCGGGCGAAGTGAACCATCGCCTGCTCGCTCCGCGGGGCGTGACCGTCGTCATCTCACCGTGGAATTTTCCGTTGGCGATTCCGACCGGCATGGTTTCCGCCGCGCTCGTCACGGGAAACCCTGTGCTCTTCAAGCCCTCCGAGCGATCGCCCTTGATCGGCCGGCTGCTCGTCGAAATTCTGCACGAGGCCGGTGTCCCCGATGCGATCCTGTCCTATCTGCCCGGCGGACCCGACATCGGCCGTGCGCTCGTGCGCCATCCGGACGTCGTGACGATCGCTTTCACCGGCTCCAAAGAGGTCGGCTTGGGTCTCCTGGAGCAAACGGCGATACTGGCGCCGGGACAGCGGATGGTCAAGCGCGTCATCGCGGAAATGGGAGGGAAAAATGCCGTCATCGTGGACGACACGGCGGACCTCGACGATGCGATCGTGGGCATTGTCACTTCGGCGACAAGCTACGCGGGACAGAAGTGCTCGGCCTGCTCACGCGTCATCGTGCACGAGGCGATCTATGAGGTGTTCCTGCACCGCTTCCGGGAAGCCATCGCGAGTCTCCGGATCGGAAATCCGGAAGACCCGGGAACTCAGGTCGGTCCCGTCATCGACGCCCGCGCTCTGGCCAAAGTACTGGACTATATCCGGATCGGCAAAGAAGAGGCCCGGTTGATCACGGAAGGCCGAGTCATTCAACCGGGATGGTTCGTCGGCCCCACCGTATTTGCCGACGTTCGTCCGGCTCATCGCCTGGCCCAGGAAGAGATTTTCGGCCCCGTCGTGGCCGTTATGAAGGCTGCCTCGTTCCAGGAGGCCCTGAACATCGCGAACGACACCGACTATGCCCTGACCGGCGGCGTCTATTCCC
>DATFDJ010000217.1:0-14766 GCA_035252115.1 Nitrospira sp.
ATGATCTCCACATGCCAGTGATAGAAGTCGTCGGTCCTCTCGTGCAGGGGCGAGCTGTGCAGAATGAAGTTGTACGGCGGTTTGGCGAGGACCTTCTCCATCCGGCGCAAGACCTCGGACAGGATCGGCGCGAGAAATTCGAATTGATTCTTGTGACCTTCTTCGAAATAGCCGGCGTGGCGTTTGGGCAGGATCCATGTCTCGAAGGGAAAGCGGGGAGCGAACGGCGTGAGGCAGACGAACTCCGGATTTTCCGCCACCACGCGGGCGCCCTCGGACAGTTCTTGCCGGAGGATGTCGCAATAGATGCAGCGCTCCTTCTGCTGAAAATGCGCCCGGCAGCCGTCGAGCTCGTTTTGGACGCTGGTCGGGATGACCGGCAGCGCGATCAATTGCGAGTGGCTGTGTTCGAGCGTGGCGCCGGCGGCCGCGCCGTGGTTTTTGAAGATGAGGATGTAGCGGAAGCGCGAATCTTTCTTCAGATCGATGATGCGGTCGCGATAGGCCCAGAGGACGTCCTCGATTTTCTTGGCCGGCAGGTCGCCGAGGCTTTCCTTGTGGTCCGGCGTCTCAATGATGACTTCATGTGCGCCGATGCCGTTCATGCGGTCGTACAGGCCGATCCCTTCACGACCCAAATCACCTTCGACCTGCAACGCGGGAAATTTGTTCGGGATGACCCGCACGTTCCAATTTGGCGCATTGGCTTCGGAAGGTTGAGGACGGTAGGCCATGATTTCCTTGGGCGTCAGCCGTTCCTGACCGGGGCAGAACGGGCAGAGCGCCGTCGAGAGCGGACGGGACGGCAGCAGTTGCGTAAAGTCGTGCGGCCTGCCGCTCCGATCGGTCGAAATGATCACCCATCGGCCGACGATCGGGTCACGTCTTAAATCAGGCATCAGGCCCCTCCAATGTTCAATGCTCAATGTTGAATGTTTAATTCATATCATTCAATTAAACATTGAAAATCCATCATTCAACATTCACGCATTGCATGGATTATACTCTCCACATCGTGGCTTCGAAGTCCTGCCCCGGCACGACCATCTTTGCCGGCTGGCGGTAGGGATAGCGGGCTATTTCGAGACTGTGCTCCATGACGACGACGCTTAGACTTAGTTCGTCACCTGGCTCGACCGACAGATCTTTGAATGGGATGGCAAGCTCGACGATCGTCTGCCGCCGGATCGAACGGGACTCGCCGACTTGTTCCCAGGGAGAGCCGGTGCGCTGCTTCGCCAGCACATAGTACTGAGGATCGCCGGACGTCAGCGGCCACGACAGGCGGAAGAGGGCTGCCGGCGTCTGGATCTGCACATCGATCTGTAAGGCCGATTGTTTACCGGGCGACGATTCGTCCGGATCGAACCGGAAGTACAGATGCTCCGTGTCCCATCCGAAGTAGATCGCCTCAAAGATGCGTTCGTCCTTCCACATGGCGCCGAGCGGAGGACGGGGCGCGATCGTGCCGGCGCCGCGCCATTCGAAAAAGTCCGTGACGAGCCCGTCGAGCGCCGGATGAAGAAACGACCGTGGTTGGGTGACGAGATCGGCGTCGGACGCCGTCCGTAGGCCGCAGATCGGGTGATTCAGCAAGTCGGGCGGCGTGGACCCGGTGAGGGTCCAAACGTTTCGCAGATGCGTGCGGAACAACCGATCGAACTCTTCCTTATACGCCGTGTCGAAATCGTCGCCGTACCACCAGAACCAATCGCTGCCTTCCGCGGCGTACAGCTCGTTCCACGCCGCTTCGGCACGTTCGGGGGAGAGATTTCGGCCGACCGACATCAAATGGGATCTGGTGTGGCCGAGCAGGTCCCAGCCACGGTTGTCCTCTTCGTGACCGATCCAGATTTTATAATCCTGATTGATCCACGATCCCGAGTGCAGGTGCGTGACCTGTTCCGTCGGCGGCATCTGTCGCAGGGCCTCCGACACCGTCGAGGTCGTGACCGTCGCGCCGTCGTGATTCAAGGCGCCATTTGTGAAGGCCGTGTAGAGCCGGGAAAGAAACTGCTCGCCGCCTTCATGGTAATGCTCCCATGGATTTTCACCGTCCAGGACAATCGGGATGAGCACCTGCTCCTGGGCGGACTCGCGGACAATATGCCGTAGACGCTGCACGACGTCGTCGGCGGCGCACTCGGGGTTCGTCTTGTGATAGAGGAAGCCGAAGGCGTCGGACAGCTCGCGGTCGCGGAAGACGATCGACACCTCATCGCCCGCCTGACCGATACGATAAGGCCGGTAGAGATCCGTCGACCGGTACCACGTGCGTTGAGCGGCGTGAAACGAGCGGGCCAGAATGCCTTCATCGGTTGCAAGCCAACGCAGTCCGACTTTCGACAGCAGAGGAATCAGCTCGGGGCACACCGATCCCTCGGACGGCCAGAGGCCGGCGGGCGGCTGTCCGAAGGTCGTGTGATGGTACGCGACGGCGTGGCGCAACTGGGCTTCGGCGTCCTCCGGAGCGCGAAAGCGGGCCGGCAACGGCAAATCCGGCCTGGCGCGATGCGTAATCTCGCTGTCGATCACCAGCGGGAGAATCGGATGGTAAAAAGGCGTCGTGGTCAGTTCGATCTGCCCGCGCTCGGCGAGCGCGCGATAGGTCGGCACGATGTCACGAATCACCGCCTTCTGGAGCGACAATACTTCCCGCTTCTCGTCCTCGGTGAATCCGCGGTTCTTCGTTCGGAGGGCCGCCAGGCGCGGATGCCGATGGACGGCTCCATAACCGAACCAGGCCAGATTGAACCAGACTTGCAGGTCGAGGAATTCCTGCGTCGTGAATTGCCCCGCCACGCGTTCGAGTTCCGCCCCGGACACGTCCAAGCCCCGCTTGACCAACAACTCGTGATAGCGCGGAAACGGACGGACCATCGTGGCCCAGTTGGCGGAGAAGAAATGGCGGATCAGAAACGCCTTGTCTTCCGGACGTAACTCGGCGGCGGGCCGTTCGGACTGCTCGAGAAAGTGATCGCGAATTTTGTCCCGGCCGATCTCATCCAGTTGCAACAACAAGGAGGGCGTGAAGTTGAAGGTCGCTTTTACGCCGGGGAATTTTTCCAGCAGGAAGGCCATGTCGAAGTAGGCCTTGGTCGCGTGCAACCGCACCCAGGGCATGCTCGCCGAACCGGTCACCGGATCGGTGTAATACGGCTGATGCATGTGCCAGAGAAAGCAGACGCGCGCGGTTTTCATCGTCGGTCGGGCTCGGCTTGCGAACTGAAAAGCAGTATGTCATAGGGGTGGTGGCCTTGCAATTGAAGGGAGACAAATGGACCGGACATGGAGCGATGCGAGCCAGGGACTGTGGCCGTCTTTTTTTCGCTATTGGGCGCCGGTGATCGGGTATGCCTCGCTCATTTTTTATTTCTCGTCGCTCTCACATCCTGAAGAGCGGTTGCCGGACTTTCTCATCAAACAGATCAGCGACAAGCTCCTGCACCTGGCGGAATACGGCGTGCTGTCCGGTCTGTGCTACCGCGCCTTCCGTTGGGCAGCGGGACCGTCCGCCGCCGGACGCGCGGTGCTCCTGGCGATCCTCGTCGCCTCAGCCTACGCCTTGACCGACGAGGTGCATCAATGGTTCGTACCGTTGCGTGAAGCCAGTTGGATGGACTGGGTGGCCGATACGATCGGCGCCGCCATCGGCGCGGTTGGATGGAGCCGCTTCATGAACAAGGCTGAAGGCTGAAGGCTGAAGGCTGAAGGCTGAAGGCGGGAATACTCTTCTAATCCACTTCATTGATGTATAATGCGCCGCTGATGGGCACGACCGATCCTGCCGCTCCGAAACAACCGACGGCCCTTCCGGACAAGGATCGCGTGGCTGAGAGCGTGCGCGACCGACTTCCCTTCCGCCGCACGTTCCACCGCATGACGGCGCTCGCCGGCGATGCTTCCAACCGACGGTACTTTCGCGTCGAGTTGAGCGGCGGCGATCCACGCTCGTTGATTCTGATGCAGTTGGCGGAACCGGAGGCGTTCAAACAGTCGGAAGAAGCCGTCAGCGGCGCCGCGCATCACATTGCCGAATTGCCGTTTTTGAACGTCCGGGCGCATCTCGCCAAAGCCGGCGTCGCCGTTCCCTCCCTCTATTACTACGATCAAGCGGCCGGTCTGCTCTATCTCGAGGATTTCGGAGACCTTACCCTGTCGGACGCGAGTCGGACTGCGACGCCTGCCGCGCTGGAGCAACGCTATTGTCATGCCGTCGATGTGCTCGTTCAACTGCAACTCCACGCGACGTCGCCTGCGGATTCCGGCTGTCTGGCGTTCCACCGCAGTTTCGACGTGCCGCTGTTGATGTGGGAGTTCGACCACTTTCTGGAATACGGCATCGCGGCACGGCTGGAGAAACCGATGCCCGAGGACGACGCGCGCGCCATCCGGGACGAGTTCCACAAGATCGCCGAATTGCTGGCCGGTCAACCGCGCGTGTTCGTGCACCGGGACTATCATTCACGCAATCTGATGGTGGACGGAGACCGGCTGGGCGTGATCGATTTTCAGGATGCGCTCATGGGACCCGCGACGTACGACCTGGCCTCGCTGCTGCGCGACGCCTACATCGCGCTGGACGAGGATCTCATCGATCGGCTGATCGATCGGTACCTGAAGGGCCTGGCCGCGCAGCGGCAGCTCTGGACCACCAAGGAGGCGTTTCGCCGTCTCTTCGACTTCACCAGCATCCAGCGCAATCTGAAAGCGGCGGGCCGGTTCGTCTATATCGACAGAGTCAAAGGCAATCCGAAATTTCTGGCCGACATCCCGCGGACGTTGGGCTACGTCAATCGGAATCTTCACAAATATCCGGAGCTGTTCACGCTCCGCACGCTCATGAGCCGCTATGTGCCGGAGTTGCAGTGACAGGTGACGAGTGACCGGTGACCAGTGAAGGGGATACGGTGAGGACCTGCTCCAAGTCTGCTGGTCACACGTCACGTGTCACGCATCACGGTGTCCCATGAAGGCCATGATCCTCGCAGCGGGTCTTGGCACGCGGCTGAGACCGCTGACGAACACGATGCCAAAGCCGCTGCTGCCCGTGGCCGGCACCCCGCTCATCGTCTGGAATCTCCTGCTGCTGAGGCGGCACGGGTTCCGCGAAGTCATCATCAATCTGCATCATCTGGGACCGATGATCGAGCAGGCGCTCGGTAACGGATCGAAGTACGGACTCCGCATCTGGTATTCGCAGGAGCCGGTCATCCTCGGGACGGGCGGAGGGATCAAACAGGCGGAGCCGAACTTTTCCGGACAGCCTGTCTTGATTCTGAACGGCGACACGCTCGTCGAAATCGATCTGGACGTGCTGTGCGCATTCCATCGGGAGCACGGCGCGGCCGCGACGCTGGTGCTGCGCGCCGATCCGGACGCCGCCCGCTGGGGCCTGGTTGAAATGGCGGACGACCTGCGAATCGTGCGCATTACCGGACGCGGCCGTTCTGAGTCGATTCAGACTCAACCGCGCATGTTCGCCGGCATTCACATTCTTCACCCGCGCCTGCTGCGCGACGTGCCCAAGGGCCGGGAATCGTCCATTATCGACGCCTACGTCGCGGCCATCCTGCAAGGGGAGCCCGTGCTCGGGTTCGATCACGCGGGGTACTGGTCGGATGTGGGCACGCCGGAACGCTACGCGCAGACCGAGCAGGATGCCGCCAACGGGTTGATCCGGCTCTCCGCAAGAGCGATGGCGGGACAATCCGCCGGTTGACGCGCGCTACACTTCTTCCTGTCTCAATCGTTGCTGCTTGATCAATCTGGCGAGATAGGTCCGTTGCAGTTGCAGTCGTTCCGCCGCTTTGGTCTGGTTCCCTTTCGTGAGCTTCAGGGCCTGGTCGATGATGTGGCGGCTGTGTTCTTCCATCGACTCATGGTAGGGGAGGGTGACATAGGTGAGCGGCTCCTGCCGCGAAATCCCGCCGGCATCCAGCGAGAGCAGATCCGGGCCGATGACCTCCGTTGGATTGAGAATCACGGCCCGCGCGATCACATTGTCCAACTCGCGGATATTTCCCGGCCAGCTATAACTTGCCATGGCGTCCATCGCTTCGCGGCTGAAGAACATGCCGGGACGCTTCGCTTCCTTGGCATGACGATTGAGAAAAAATCGGGCCAGCGCCGGCAGATCCTCCGGCCGCTCGCGCAGCGGAGGCAGCGTCAGCGTGATCACATTGAGCCGGAAGAACAGGTCCTCGCGGAACTGGCCCGCCTTGACCGCCTCCTTCAAATCCTTATTGGTGGCGGCGATGACCCGAATGTTGACCGAGACCTCACGAGTGCCTCCGACCCGGTGGAACTCACGGTCCTGCAGCACGCGGAGCAATTTGGCCTGCAGGGCCGGCGGCATGTCCCCGATTTCGTCGAGCAGCACGGTTCCGCCGTCCGCCATCTCCAGTTTGCCTTTTTGGAGCCGATCCGCTCCGGTGAAGGCCCCGCGTTCGTGCCCGAACAATTCGTTCTCGAGCAACGTTTCGGTGAGCGCCACGCAGTTGATCACGACCAACGGGCTGGCGTGGCGGTGGCTCCATTGATGGATGGACCGTGCGAACAGTTCCTTCCCGGTGCCGCTTTCGCCCAGCAGGAGCACCCCGACGTCCGATTTCGCGGCACGCTGCGCCGCTTCCATGACCGTGCGGATATTCGGGCTCGTGCCGATGATCGAGGCGTAGCGGCTGTCCACTTCGGATCGCAGGCAGGCGACCTGCCGCTTCAACGAATCCCGCTCCAGGGCTTTGGCGATCACGAGCAGCAGGTGGTCCTTGTCCAGCGGCTTGGTGAGAAAATCGTAGGCGCCGTCCTTCATCGCCTCGACGGCCGCTTCGATCGATCCGTGCGCGGTCATCACGATGACGGGTAAATCTTCCGACGGCCGGACCTTGGGAAGCCGTTTCAGCACGTCGAGTCCCGTCAACCGCGGCATGTCGAGGTCCAGCAGCATGAGATTGGGCGCTTCCTGTTCCACCAGTTCGAGCGCCTGGACGCCGTCCTGCGCGGTCACGGTGTGATACTCGGAGGCCTGAAGACGATCCTCCAGCATCATCGCAATGTCGGGATCGTCGTCGACGATCAGGATCTTGGCTTTCATCATTGACTCCGTTAGGCGTGAAGCGCTTCGATCGTTTCGTGTTTCGAGTTACATGTTCCGAGTCCGGGAAGCTCGAAACGCGAAACCCGTAACTCGAAACTTCTACCGCTGTACTCCTGTTACGTCTCCATCACGTTAATGACCAATCCCGTAAGCGGCTTCGGATAAAAATACGTCGACTTGTGCGGCATGCGTTCGCCGGCCGTGGCCACGGCCTGAACTTCGCCGACCTTCGTCGCATTCAGCAGCAGGGCCGCGGTGCCGGTCCCGTTGGCCGCCCAATCGAGCGCCTCATGATCGTCCTTCGTGTAGAGAATCGCTTCCTGTTCCTTCTGCGTCGGACACAGAACGGTCACGACGAGTTGCTGCAGGAGCGACACGTCGAGCTTTGCGCGGGGCGAGGCCGTCGCATCCGGTCTGTGCGCCGGCTTCAACGAGAGCGTGACGTACCGGTTCTCGCCGCGGACCGCCAGGCCGAACGTCGGCGCCGTGCGTCCCTTCATGCGCAGGCTCTCGATGAACTGGGCGCGCGCCGCCCAGGTTGTGGCAGCGGTGAAGGGAAAGTCCGTGAGATCGAATTGCTCTCCCAGCGATTCCACGATCTTCGAATACGGCGGCAACGGAGTCGTGACGACGCGATGGGTCGGAAGCACGGTCAGTCCCGGATCTTCCAACGGCGCGAGGAGCATGAGGACCGCATCGTAGGGCTGGATATCCGAGGGCGAGCCGCTCTGTTGCCGGCGCAAGCGCTGATAATTGAGCGCCGTCTCGTAGCGGTGATGTCCATCGGCGATGAAGAGCGGCTTGCCGCTCAGGGCGTGGACGATCTGATCCAGAACGGCCCGGTCGGTCACGGCCCAGAGCCGCTGGCGGCAGCCTGCGTCGTCCTCGAAATCGATCCGTGCCGGCGTGCCCTTGACCGCGTGTTCCAGCAGACCGAGGATCGCGTTGTGCGGGTCCGAGTAGAGCAACCAGATGGGACTGAAGTTGGCCTTGCAGGCCTCCAGCAAATTGAGCCGGTCGGTTTTGGCCGCGGCCCGGGTATTCTCATGCGGGTAGATATGACCCGAATCGAGCGGCTCCAGTTTGGTCGTGACAAGGAATCCGCGAAGCGTTTTCTTGGGCGCGCTCGAGCTCGACGACGGCGGCAGATAGTCGATCGTGTGGTAGTAGACGGCCGGCTCGCGGTCGCGTTTGAGCGCGCCGGTTTTGATCCACTCCTTCAGTGTCGCCGCGGCGCGCGTGTAGCGGTTGCTCGCCGGTCCGTCGCCCGGTTGGTCGACGCCCAACTCGAGCCGGATGATGTTCTGCGGGTGGCGATCGTGCAGCGCCTGCTGGCCGGCCGCATCGATGATGTCATAGGGCGGCGCGACGACATCCCGTACGGACCCCACCCTGTCGGGGTCGTACAGCATGCCGCGAAAGGGAATAATCTGTGCCATGCAAAATCCTTTTCTCCCTCGATGAAGCGGGGGGTGCGGAAATGTAATGGATTGGACCGTTGCTTCCGACGTTGCCCGCCTCACCGGGAACGATGAGGCACGTGCGGAGAACGGTTACCGGTCGCGGGTGACCATGTAATCGGCAGCCACCGAGAGGGCTCGCCTGGCCGTACTGTCTTCGAACAACGCGAGCTCCCGCTTTGCCGCCTCGATATAGGATTGCGCGCGGTCCATCGCATAGGCGATGGAGCCGTAGTCTTCCATCAGATGGATCAGCCGGGCCAAGTCGTCTTCCGTCAGCGTGCGGGTCTCCATGCGGTCCTTGATCATCTGCCGGTCGCCTTCGGAGCAGTGCTGCAGGAGATGCAGGAGCGGCAGGGTGGCTTTGCCCTGGCGCAGATCCTGCCCCAGCGTCTTGCCCAGCGAATCGCCGTTCGCCGTGTAGTCGAGCGTATCGTCGGCGACTTGAAAGGCGATCCCAATGCACTGACCGAAACGAAACAACGCTTCTTGCTGCGTCTCCGTGGCGTCGGCCAGGATGGAGCCCATGCGGCAGGCCGCGGCGATCAGGCCCGCAGTTTTGTGTTCGACCACGGTCAGGTAATCGGCTTCCGGCATGGCGGGGTTGCCGTTGTAATAGAGTTGGAGCACTTCCCCTTCGGCCATCTTCTTACAGGCTTCGGCGAGCACCTCGTTGATCCCCTGGCTCCGGAATTCCACCACTTGGCACATGGCCTTGGAATACAGGTAGTCTCCGACGAGAATACTGATCTGGTTGCCCCAGACTCGCCGGGCGGTTCGCTTGCCGCGTCGCAGCTCGGCGTCGTCGACCACGTCGTCATGCAGCAGGGTGGCGGTATGGATGAACTCCACCAGGCTGCCGAGCTGATGATGATCCCGACCGGCATAGCCACAGAGCCGGGCGCTGAGGAGGAGCAGCAGGGGCCTGATGCGCTTCCCGCCGCTGTTGAGGATGTGGGCGGCGACGGTGTTGACCAGCGTGACGTTGGAATCGAGATTTTTCCGGACCTGATCCTCCACGCCGTCCAGCTCATGACGGTACGCATCCCACACGTCCGCCATACTCTGAATGGTCGAGATCACGGGACCCTCCGGTATCTCGCGGATCGTAGGGCAGCGGAGGAAACAAAGTCAAGGGAATTGGCGGGGATATCGACCGTTCGGTCTGCTTGACAGAGGAATCGAGCTTCCATTAATGTGACGCCACTATAGTGAACGACCATCGCCTCAGGAGTGGCGAAGTTCTGCGTCCCTTGTTCCTCTCAGTCGGATCTCCGTCCAGCAGGAAAAGACCTGCCTTTCTCACGAGATAGGTATCATGCAACTCCCAGGGCTTCCAGCGAAGCAAGGGCTCTACGACCCTCAACACGAAAAAGATTCGTGCGGGATTGGGTTCGTCGTCAACATCCAGGGTCAGAAATCGCACGACATCGTGCGAAAAGGATTGTCGGTGTTGGAAAACCTGACCCATCGCGGCGCGCAAGGCTGCGATCCCTGCACCGGCGACGGCGCCGGCATCCTGCTGCAAGTGCCGCATGAATTTCTGAAGCGGGCGGCCGGCGACGCGGGCGTCGTGCTTCCCGGCGCCGGCGAGTACGGCGTCGGCCAACTGTTCCTGCCGCCGAACGCGGAATCGCGCGGGCAATGCGAGCGGCTCTTTGCCGCGATCGTCGAAGAGGAAGGCGCCCGTCTGATCGGCTGGCGCGACGTCCCGGTCAAGAGCGACACCATCGGCGTGCAGGCGCGCAAGACCGAGCCGTTCATGCGGCAGGTCTTCATCGCGCGCGACGTGCTGAACGAGGCGCAATTCGAACGGAAGCTCTACATCATCCGCCGGCGCGTCGAAAAAGCCGTTCGCGAATCGGCGATTCAAGGACGCGAATATTTCTACATTCCGAGTCTCTCGGCCAACACCATCGTCTACAAGGGTTTGCTGCTGCCCCATCAGATGGCGGCCTATTACCAGGACCTGACGGATGAACGGATGGCCAGCGCGTTGGCGCTCGTCCATTCGCGCTTCAGCACGAATACCTTCCCGACCTGGCCGCTCGCGCATCCGTACCGCTACGTCTGTCACAACGGCGAGATCAATACGTTGAAGGGCAACGTGAACTGGATGAAGGCCCGCCAGGGCCGTCTCCATTCGGAATTGTTCGGGAAGGACATGGAAAAACTCTTTCCGATCGTGTCCGAGAATCAGAGCGACTCGGCCTGCCTCGACAATGCGTTGGAGTTTCTGCTCTTGGGCGGGCGCTCGCTCCCGCACTGCATGATGATGCTGATCCCCGAGCCGTGGGTCGCCAATCCGCAAATGGATCTGGACCGCCGCGGCTTCTACCAGTATCACGCGGCCATGATGGAACCCTGGGACGGACCGGCCGCCGTCTGCTTCACGGACGGCAAAATGATCGGTGCGACGCTGGACCGGAACGGCTTGCGGCCGTGCCGGTATCAAGTCACGACGGACGGGACGGTGGTGCTCGCGTCCGAAGCGGGAGTCTTACCGGCCGAGCCGAAAGACATCCGCATGAAGGGACGGCTCATGCCGGGCCGCATGTTCCTCGTCGATACGGTGCAGAAGCGCATCATCGACGACGAAGAGATCAAGGCCGATATCGTCAGCCGCAAGCCGTACCGGAGTTGGGTCACGCAATACGGCGTCTCGTTGGACGAGCTGCCGGAGCCCTTGAACGTGCCGCAGCCGGACCATCCGACGACCCGCCAGCGGCAGCAGGCGTTCGGCTATACGGTCGAAGAGCTCAAGATGGTCATCACCCCGATGATCGTCACCGGCGAGGAAGCCATATCGTCCATGGGCACCGACACGCCGCTCGCCGTCCTGTCCGACCGGCCGCAATTGCTGTTCAAGTACTTCAAGCAGCTCTTCGCCCAAGTGACGAACCCGCCAATCGATCCGATCCGCGAGCAGCTCGTCATGTCGCTCGTCACGAACATCGGGCCCAAGCCCAACCTGATGGACGAGTCCCCGGAGTCCTGCCGCCGCATCAAGGTACAACAGCCGATTCTGACGAACGCCGACTTGCAAAAGATCCGCGGCATTTCCGATCCGCACTTCAAGAGCAAGACGCTTCGGATGTTGTTCCGCGTAGCGGAAGGACCCGATGGACTCGGCGCAGCGGTGGACGATCTCTGCCGCCAGGCATCCCAGGCGATCAAAGATGGGTACAAGTTTCTGATCCTGAGCGACCGCGGCGTCGATCGAGACTGGGCGCCGATCCCGAGCCTACTCGGCATCTCGGCGATTCACCATCACCTCGTCCGCGAGTGCACCAGGACCGAAGTCGGTCTGATCCTGGAAACCGGCGAGCCGCGCGACGTGCATCAGTTCGCCTGCTTGATCGGCTACGGCGCAGGCACGATCAATCCCTATCTCGTGTTCGAATCGCTCGTGGACATGGAGCGCGACAATTATCTGCCAGAAGGACTCGATGCTCAGACGGCCGAGAGCAAATTCATCAAGGCCATCAACAAGGGCCTGCTCAAGATCTTCTCGAAGATGGGCATCTCGACGGTGCAATCCTATTGCGGCGCGCAAATCTTCGAAGCGATCGGATTGAACCACGAGCTGATCGACCGGTATTTCACCGGCACGCCGTCGCGGGTCGAAGGCGTGGGCATCAGGGAGATCGGCGAGGAAACGCTGCGCCGCCACCGGGTGGCCTACGAGCCGGCGGCCATCCATCATCTCGATTTCGGCGGCGAGATCCATTACCGCATCCAGGGCGAGCACCATAACTGGAATCCCGACACGATTTACAAATTGCAGCATGCCAGCCGGTCGAACGACCCGAAGACCTACGCCGAGTTTGCGCAACTCGTGAACGACGAGAGCACACGCCGGTCGAATCTGCGCGGCCTGCTCGATTTCAAGTTTGCTCCGCAGCCGATTCCGATCGAGGAGGTCGAACCGGCGAAGGAGATCGTGAAGCGCTTCAACACCGGCGCGATGTCGTTCGGCTCGATCAGCAAGGAAGCGCACGAGACGCTCGCCATCGCGATGAACCGGCTTGGCGGCAAAAGCAACACGGGCGAGGGCGGGGAAGATCCCGAGCGCTTCAAGCCGCTTCCCAACGGCGATTCGAGGAACAGCTACATCAAGCAGGTGGCGTCGGCGCGCTTCGGCGTGACGACGCACTATCTCGTGAACGCGCGCGAGCTGCAGATCAAGATGGCGCAGGGCGCGAAGCCCGGAGAGGGCGGTCAATTACCCGGCCACAAGGTGGACGAGAACATCGCGCGGCTCCGCTACAGCACGCCGGGCGTGCAGTTGATCTCGCCGCCGCCGCACCACGACATCTATTCGATCGAGGATCTCGCGCAATTGATCTTCGATCTGAAGAATTCGAACCCTGACGCCGACGTGTCGGTCAAGCTCGTTGCCGAAGTGGGCGTGGGAACCGTCGCGGCCGGCGTGTCGAAAGCGCATGCCGATAAAGTGCTGATCAGCGGCGATTCCGGCGGGACGGGAGCCTCGCCGCTCTCTTCCATTAAATACGGCGGCATTCCGTGGGAGCTCGGTCTGGCGGAAACCCACCAGACGCTCGTGCTCAACGATCTCCGCGGCCGAATCCGAGTGGAGACCGACGGGCAGATGAAGACGGGCCGCGACGTGGTCATCGCGACGTTGCTCGGCGCGGAGGAGTACGGGTTCGCGACGGCGCCCTTGATCGTCGAAGGCTGCATCATGATGCGAAAATGCCACCTGAACACCTGTCCAGTCGGCATCGCGACGCAGGACCCGGAACTGCGGAAGAAGTTCGACGGGAAGCCCGAACACATCGTGAACTATCTGTTCTTCGTCGCGGAGGAAGCGCGGCAGTTGATGGCCAAGCTCGGCTTCAGGTCCATCAATGAGATGGTCGGCCGCGTCGACAAGCTGAAGATCACGAAGGCCGTCGATCACTGGAAGGCGAAGGGGCTCGATCTCACTCCGTTGCTCACAATGCCGGATGTCGGAGCGAACGTGGCCCGATACTGCGTGCAGAAGCAGGACCATGGCTTGGCCTGCATTCTGGACAATCAGTTGGTGGAGCAGTGCAGGCCGGCGATCGAAAAAGGCGAGAAGGTGACGCTCGACCTGCCGATCCGGAATGTGAACCGGACGGTCGGGACGCTCCTGTCCAGCAAGATCGCGAAGAAATACGGCTTGGAGGGCTTGCCGGAAGATACGATCTCGATCAAGTTCACCGGCTCCGCGGGGCAATCGTTCGGCGCCTTCCTCGCGAGAGGCATTACGCTGACATTGGAAGGCGAGTCGAACGACTACATCGGAAAAGGGCTCTCGGGCGGCAAGATCATCGTCTTCCCGCCCAAACAGGTTCTTTTCAATCCGGAGGAGACGATCTTGATCGGCAATACGTCTTTGTACGGCGCCACGCAGGGCGAGGCCTATTTCTACGGCATGGCAGGCGAGCGGTTCGCCGTGCGGAACAGCGGCGCCCGCGCAGTGGTGGAAGGCACCGGCGATCACGGCTGCGAGTATATGACCGGCGGCGTCGTGGTCGTCCTCGGACGAACGGGGCGTAATTTCGCGGCCGGCATGTCGGGCGGCGTGGCCTTCGTGCTGGATGACCTCGGGAAGTTCCAGAGCCGCTGCAACACCGGCATGGTGGAGCTCGAGCCGCTCGTCTCTCAGGAGGACAAGCGACTGGTGCATGATCTGGTCACCAAACACTTCATGTATACCGGCAGCCGCAAGGCCAAGCAGGTGCTCGACACTTGGGACACGATTCTGCCGAAGTTCGTGAAGGTCATGCCGGTCGATTACAAGCGCGTGCTCGAAGAGCGAAAACGGAAAGCCAGCGCGGTGCATTGAACAGATGTGAAGCGTCGTCCGTGAAGCGTGAAGCGCTTGCGAGCGACGAAATACGAGAGACGAGCGACGAGTAGGATATGGGAGACCCGAAGGGTTTCATGAAATACCCCCGCGAGGGGCCGAAGCGAAAGCCGGTCGAGCTGCGCGTGCTCGACTGGAAGGAGATGTACGAGCCGATCTCCGAGGACAAGCTCAAGATCCAGGGTGCCCGCTGCATGGATTGTGGTGTGCCTTTTTGTCAGGGGAATACCGGCTGCCCTGTGGTGAATTTGATCCCGGAATGGAACGACCTGGTCTATCGAGGACGATGGAAGGACGCGCTCAAGGCGCTGCATACGACAAATAACTTCCCTGAATTCACCGGCCGTCTC
>DATFDJ010000218.1:0-15402 GCA_035252115.1 Nitrospira sp.
TCACCGAACGCGAGCGTCCCGAAGGTCAAGGACACGCCAACGAGTGCAAGCATCTTGAATCCGTTCTTCATCATAGTCATCCTCCTCACAACCGTCATTAAGTTTGGGCCACATCCTCGCATACAACCGATGATAGGGGGCTCGCGCGGTCCGTTGTACTAGGACAATCCTGGGGTGTCGCAGGCAGGACGGAGGCTACAGCGTGGATAATCCATCGGTTAGAATACGGGACAACCAATTCACGAAGGAAGGTTGCTCATGCCTATCTCACGATGGGTCTCGATGGTGGTGCTCATGCTTGTCGTCGCGGCTGCCGGAAGCCCGAGTCGTGCTGCGGAACAGGCGAAGGCCGTGTTTGCCGGAGGCTGCTTCTGGTCCATGGAGCTGGCCTTCGAAAAACTTGAGGGCGTCCTGTCGGTTACGTCGGGGTTTATGGGCGGGTCTCTCGCGAACCCGACCTATGAGCAAGTGTCAACCGGCGGCACCGGACACGCGGAATCGATCGAAGTCGTCTACGATCCGGCGAAGATCAGTTATCAACAGCTCCTGGACCATTACTGGAAGAACGTGGACCCGCTCACGCCCAACGCGCAGTTCTGCGACCATGGGCCGCAGTATCGCACGGTGATTTTCTACGGCACTGAGGAGGAGAAGCGGCAGGCGGAGGCGTCGAAGCGGGCGATCGAGCAGTCGAAACGGTTCAAGAAGCCGATCGTGACGCACATCGAACGGGCCTCACAATTTTATCCGGCGGAAGACGAGCATCAGGATTTCGCGGCGCGGAATCCCTGGCAGTACAAGCGGTACAAGGCCCTCTGCGGCCGCGCCGATCGGCTGGAGGAGTTGTGGGGGAAATCGTAAGAGGGACGTGGGAGAAGAATTCTGAGTTTTAGTTTTTACGCGGCAGAAGGGCCAGAACCTTTGCCCGTTCAACGCCAAGATTCACGCCGTCATTCTCGATGGCGGAGACGGTTGATTGTGGGATTCCAGTCAGTCTTGCCAGCTCACTCTGTGTGAGCCCCTGAAGTTCCCGAATGATTCGTACCGATTCTCCGACCGATACGGTCGCTTGCTTGCGCGCCGGCCGAAATTCTCGTGGTTTCATCTCGGCGGCCATGTGGCCGTGCCGCTTCTCGACAAGATGGCTCATCCTGAGATATAAGACAACCTATGCTGGCAAAGAGATCTACAAAGCCGATCGTGCCAAAAGCTCGGTATGTTACTGATCGCAAAGGCAGGAGGACGGGCGTGGTGCTCTCTATCGAGCGGTACTCACGTCTTATGGAAGATCTCCATGATCTAGCGGCTGTCGCTGAACGAAAGGCTGAAAAATCCGTGACCGCTGACGAAATGAAGAAGCGGCTCCAAAGACGTGGCCTCCTATAGCATTGAGTTCAAACCTTCCGTTGAAAAAGACCTCCGCTCAATTCCACGTCCCGTCGTTTCCCGCATCCTGTCTCAGACAGATAAACTGCCAGACAATCCCTTCCCAGCGCAATCGGCCAAGCTTCATGGAGCCGATCGCCTTTATCGGCTTCGAGTAGGCGACTATCGCATCGTCTATGAGGTGGACACGGAGGCGCTGCTGATAACGATTCACTATGTCCGACATCGAAGAGAAGCGTATCGGACGCTACGCTGAGTGACGACAGACTAGCGCGGCCGATTGGCCTCAAAAAGTGTGCGCGTCGAACATCCGCCTAGCGGCGTCGCTCATGTCGATTTTGTCCTTCCCTGACGACTATCTGATGACGATCCTTTGGACAGCTTGCGCGCTCATTAAATGGAGGGACAGGCCATGAAATACATGCTGCTGATTTACTCGGAAGAAAAAGCTGACCGGAGTGAGAAGGAGCGGGAGGACTGCAAGAATGAAGCGGTGAAGCTGGCGGAAGAACTTCGTTCGAACGGCCAATATGTGGCCGCCAATCCGCTTCACCCGGCCGCCACGGCGACCTGTATTCGGATCAGCGACGGCAAACGGCTCGTGACCGATGGTCCGTTTGTGGAAACGCGCGAACAACTGGGCGGCTATTTTCTCATCGAGGCCAAGAATCTCGACGAGGCCATTGCCGTGGCCCGAAAAATTCCCATGAGCGGCAAGGGCGCCGTGGAAGTCCGGCCGGTGATCGAGTTTCCGTGAGGAGAAAAAGAGAGAGAATACTTATTTGGAGGCCAGGAGAGGCCATCGCTGAAAATTTTTCAGGGCTGTGCTGAACCACGACTCGCGGCCCGTACTCCGGCCTTCGCTGTTGGGCGGAGCATTGAGCTGCGAGGAGAGCTGGTTGGCTCGATAGGCGGCATCTTTGAAGCGCGGATGGGTTTGCACGATGCGACGGAAGAGGGCGACCGCTTCTTCGGTCTGGTCGGCCGATTCGAGGGTCCGCGCCAGAAAATATTGAATATCCCTCGCCTCTGTCGGAGAGGCCGACGGATCGTTCAAGACGGCGCGGAACATCTGAATGGCGGCTTGATGATCTCCTGCGGCCCTGTGGCAGAGACCGATCTGGACGTGGGCCTTGAGCCGATAGGCCGCATTTTTCCCCGCGAGTTCGAGTATCTCGATCGCCTCGTTCAACCGGCCTTCCTTCCTCAGCGCGACACCTTTTGCATAGATGAAGGGTTCGGGGGAAGCCGACTGCGCCGTTGTACGTTCCGGAGACGGGCGCTCCGCGGCCCATTGCGGTGGACCTGGTTCGGAAGGGGCGGCATCGATCTCGCCCGGATCATCCGGAATGCTGGTCAGGACGGTCAACTCGTCCCTGGACGACAGCGGGAGAATTTTGCCTTTACTTCGCTCGAGCGCAGCCTGAGCGACGAGCTTGGCTGTCATGGTCGGGGCCTGCAAGGCGGCGCCATGAGTCAAGGCCAGATCACACACCTGGTTGATGAGCCGCGGATTGCCTCTCGTCAATCGATGCACGAGGGCACAGGCCTTGTTCGTAAACAAGGAGGCATGTCCCCCGGCCACGTGTAGCCGGTGACGAATGAAACGGGCCGTCTCCACCTCCGACAGCGGTTCAAGGTGACAATCGACGACCACCCGCTGGGCAAACTGCGTCATGTCGATCCGCTGAAGAAGTTTGTGAAGGTCCGGCTGGCCGGACAGAATAATCTGGAGCTTCAAGGTGCTGTCATCGTTCAAATTGGACAGCAGCCGCAGTTCTTCGAGCAAGTCCGTTCCCAGGCTCTGGGCTTCATCGATAATCAAAATGACCCGCCGGTGCTGGCGGGATTCCTGAGACAGAAATTCCGAGAAGACGTAATAGGCCTCGACAGGGTCCAATTGTTTCCGACTCAACCCGAGGGACAAGAGCACCCAGGGCAGGAGATGCTCGATGTTGTAGCGCGCGTTGGTGACCAGGCCGATTGACTGCTTCGCCCCGTGCTCCGCGATCAGCTTCCGCAAGAGCGACGTTTTCCCCATCCCCGGTTCGCCGGTGAGGACCATGAACGCGGCCTCATTGATCAAGCCGTATTCCAGGGTGCTGTAGGCCGCCCGATGCGTCGAGCCGGCATAGAGGAAGCCGCTGTCCGGGAGGAGCCTGAAGGGTTTGATGCGAAGATTGTAGAACGACTGGTACATGGCTATCGCCAGGATCTTACGTAGAGAAGCAAAGGTTGGCTATTCCTCCGGAGGTGGGGACCTTCCCACAATGGTGGGGCGAAGAACCAGGGGCCGTGCCCCTCAGCTTTCTAATGGGTCTTTGTCCATCTCACAGTGGTCGATGAACGTTCGAGCCGCGGATAGAGCGACGGACTCTGCTTCCTCGCGCGAAAAGTACGTGCGATCGGGAGAGCCGTCTATCTCGATCCGGCCCGATTTCACAATCACATACTGGCAGGTCCACATGTAGCCTTCCATTCGCGGGACCAGTGTGATGATGCGTCCTCTGTAGTGGTAGTTCGACCGCATCTTCTGCATATCATTTTCCTTCTGACCGTCGGACGCAGTGGCAACGGTGATCCAAGCATGTGGACGTTAGGCCGGGATTAACCGAGTCTTAAAAGCTGGTTAGGCAAAACGAAACGATATTTTCAATGAACCTTCTGCAGGTTCTTGATGAGGAGATCCAAACGGTCTTGATGATGGAGGGAAACGGCCTGAAATTCGATACCGATGCCTTCATCGCCGGACCACCGGACCATCGCCTCGTGAATGAGGATCGGGGAGTCCTCTCCCGGAGGGAAGATGAGAAGATCGATGACCATCCCGGGGGCGACTCGCACATTGTTTCGAATTCGACATCCGTTCCGGGAGAGATCCACCGATCTGACGACATGCGGCCCGTCATACATGACGAGGGTACCGGGGAGCGAGGCGGGGACTCGTCGGTAACTGCGTGCGATCATGTGAGGCACCATGGCCCTGAAAGAATTGCAGAGGCAATGCCGCCCGGCGGAGTAGCGGTTCTCCATAGTATGAAGGTGTTCCGAGTGGCGGAGGATGAGAGCGGGCTTTTTCTGCACGCCGGTGAAGGGAATCCACCACTCTAGGTAGTTCCCTAGTAGTCCACTTCATTCACGAAAGACATTTGCCGGTCTTCCCGGCTCAACGAGCTGCCGATAGCGTTTGATGACCGAGACCTCTCCGTCTTGTCGGGCGATGCGTTCCCACGCATCGCCCGCACCGACTTCTCCTTCCTGTAGGACGGCCAGATACCATCCGCAGCTGCCGCTCGCATGAAATCGCTTCGGCATGTCGGGACGCCCGAATCGGATGCCGAGCTTGTAACATGGCAGGCGCGGCTGCGTGACCTCCACGACCGCGCCTCCGATCCGGAACCGATCGCCGATGTGGACGGACCTTTCATCAAGCCCTTCGGTGGTGAAGTTCTCCCCGAAGCTGCCGTAGGGGAGGTCCATGTCAGGCAGTTCCGTGCGCCAAATCTGATAGTGCTCGGACGGATAGACGTACACGGCCTTGTCCCGCCCACCGTGCACGGTCAGATCGGCTTGCCGGTCGCCGTCGAGATTGAAGCGGCGCAGCATGATGCGGCCGGGCACCGGCTCTTTATAGATGCCGGTCGTCACCGTTATTCCACGCCATAGCACGCTGCGCGGACGACCGACTTGCACTGAGACCAGCTTCATTGCTCGCTCCATTTCTCGTTCACGCCGCCTGCTCGTGGAGCGTCACCCTCTCGCCGGTTCCCGTTCACGCGCGCACATTGACGGCCGTGCTGGATAGAACCCGGGTGAGAAAGCCGCGCATCCGACTTCCGATTTCGGCGCTGTGCGTTTCCAAGGCAAAATGTCCGGTCTCGAGCAATTCCACTTGCGCCGCCGGATTGTCGCGCGTGTACGCATGGGCCCCAGCCGGGAGAAAGAACGGATCGTTCCTGCCCCAGACGGCGAGCGTCGGGGGCCGGTAGGTCCGAAAGTAGTTCTGAAATTGCGGATACAGCTTCACGTTGCTCGCATAGTCGAGAAACAGATCGAGTTGGATTTCTTCATTCCCGGGACGCGCCAACAGCGCGGAGTCGAGCACATACGATTCCGGCGCCACGCGCGACTCCTCAGTCCCGTGTTGGTACTGCCACTTGGTGGACTCGGGCGTCAGAAACGCCTTGAGCGCCGCGCGGTTTTCAGGCGTGGGATCGCTCCAGTATTTCTGAATCGGGTTCCAGCCCTCGCTGAGCCCTTCCTCATACGCGTTCCCGTTCTGCGACACGATCGCGGTAATCCGTTCTGGATGGCGCAGCGCCAGCCTGAGACCCACCGGCGCGCCGTAATCGAAGATGTAGAGCGCAAAACGATCGAGTCCGATCTCCTCCGTGAACCGGTCCATTACGTCCGCCAATCGTTCGAAGGTATAGGTAAACTGCGACCAGCTCGGCGCATCGGAAAATCCGAACCCGGGAAGATCCGGCGCGATCACGTGGAAATCCTGGGACAGGTGGGGAATCAGATCGCGAAACATGTGCGACGACGTGGGGAACCCATGCAGGAGCAGGACGGCCGGCGCGGCGGCGGGTCCTGCTTCTCGATAGAAAATCCTGAGCCCGTCGACATGCTGCGTCCGGTAGTGCGTCACGCGGTGATCGGGAATCATGGTGTGCCTCCTTTATGTGTATGAACGGCCATCGCGCCGGGCGTCGTTGGTCACAGGAGCCTGATGGCGGCTGCGTTGGACTAACCGTCTAGTTTTATAATTGACGGTTATACGCTTGGTCGGCTAACCTGTCAAGTAGCAATTTGGTGGTGAGGCATGAGCGGCAGCTCTTTTATATTCGTCGGCAATCATCCCTGTTTGGACTTCGTCAATACTCAGCTCGTAATGGCTGGTCAGCTCGTCGATACCCTGGCCTCGTTCTCAGATCTGGTTCAGTGGCTTGAGGAGGTACAGTTGCTGAACGACGACGCTGCGAAGTCATACGACCGGAAGGGGAGCGGGCGGGGAAAGGAGGAGCAGATTCTCGAACAGGCTCGTGCCTTTCGCGCGAGGCTGCGGGACATGGTCGAACGGATTGCCGCAGGTAAACCGGTTCCGCAGGCGGCGGTCGACGCCGTCAATGAGATGTTGCGCTATCGTGTCGGCCGCCCCTACGTGGCGCGCCGGAAGGGTACATTTGAGCGCCACTTTGAAACGGAGTTACAGGACGCGACCCAGTTGCTGGGGCTGCTCGCCGAGGCGGCGACGGATCTGTTATGCAGGTGCGATCTGTCGCTGATCAAGAAATGCCAGAACCCCGCCTGCGTGTTGTTCTTCTACGACACATCCAAGAACCACACGCGGCAGTGGTGCAGCATGAATCTCTGCGGCAACCGGAGCAAAGTCGCCGCGCACTATCGCCGGCATCGCAGCCGGAATGCCTAAGAATCATGCTACGTACCTCTCTCTCGCTCGAGACAAGCTGTGTGAGGCGGATCGCTCGCGTTCACAATCGATCGATGGTTAGCCAGACAGCACCCGAGCGCGTCCTACGGGGGGCGGTGAGTCCGTCAGGATGCACTCAGGTAGGCAACGCGCCAAGTCTGGGGATCTGGAAGGTTCTGCCGCCTCTCTCCGGGACGCTATCGTAGCTGATTGAGCGATGGCGCTTTGGCAATCGATCTACCACATTATTTAACCGCGAAAGGAGCATTACATGGAGCCACGCGTGAAGCGACGATCGATATATGGACTCGGGCTGATTCCACTCACGTCTCTCGTGATCGGCGTCATGCCGGCTTACTCAGGGCAGCAGTCCGACGGACAGCCAAGCCAATCGCGGGAACAGACTGCAAAGCAGTCGCAGGACGAGCGCTAAAGATTTCGCTTGAGCTCGAGCAGAAAAGGGACAGGCCGTTTCTTCGCCTGTCCCTTGCTCAATCGTTTCTATTTCCCGGGGAACTTCTCGAACATCTTGGCTGCGCCTTTGCGGATTTCCATCGCTGTCTTTTCCGGGGTATCTTCGACGATGTCACTTCCAGTGGCATGCCAGACATTGCGTTTGTCCTTCGTATCGTACAGATCTATGGCGATCGTCCCCACTCTGACTCTCATGGGCGTGTCCCCGCTCGAGATGCTTTCGAGCGAGCCATAGGCGGGTCCATAACCGGATCTCGGCGATCCGGGGTTCTCGTCGATCTCCTCGTGTGTCGCCGCATGGTAGGCAACCACGAGATCGGGATCCCCATCCGTCTTCGTGAATCCTTTCCGAGCGAGCTGGTCGTCGACGGCCTCGATGATCTGGCGATCCAGGTTTGGATTCTTTGCCGGTGTGCCTTTTCCCCAAGCGTAGGTGCGGTACTTGGAAAAATCTACGTTCTTGTCATAGTCGACGGTGATATTCGGGGCGCAGGCGCAGAGCATCAGCACGCTCAGCCCAGCCATCCATTGCTTCCATCTACTCATCAACGTTCTGAATATTGAGTTCGGGTTTCGAGTTACGCTCTTCGGCTCACATCGTGTCGATCTATGCTACCCGCTATGCTACCCGGTCCAGCACGGCCCCGCAAGCAGCCATCGGCTTCAATCGCCGAGTTCATTCAGGTACACTCGCACGAGCCAGAAACTGACCCGTCAGGAGACGCCGCGTGCCGACGCAGAATGTGGAATTTCACTTCATCACCGGTTTGAAACGCGCCATCTTTCGAAACGCCCGCTTGCGGGGCAGTTGGAACAGTCAGGGGCGATATGCAGACGACTGGACGGAATCTCCGATGAAAGAGACGGTCGGAGAAGACGGATGCCCGATGTTCACCGCGTCGATCCCCCTCGATCTTGCCGATCAGGCTCGGACGTTCGCGTGGGGCGTGGTCCTCGAGGGACCGCAGGGCAATGATCTCTGGGGTATCGCCACCGAAGTCCAGGATGTCAATTCCACTCAGCGCGTTCGGTCGTTTCGACTTGCCGGCCAAGGTGTCCAGCAAGCCGAACGCTACTACCTGACCTACGGCCATCGATTGGGAGCCAACAAATATTTTGCCCAGGGAGAGGCCACAGCTGGCCTGCGGTTTGCCGTCTGGGCGCCCAATGCGCGAGGCGTTGATGTGGTGTTCGGGGATCCGGCGACGGGCTACATTACCGATTCCGGCGCGGGCATCGATCCGACGAAACCCGCCGTTACCCTATCGCGCACAGTCGAGGGGATTTGGGAGGGGGAGCCTCAGGGTGCGTATGAGACGTTCAAAAGCTTGCCGTATATGTACCGCATCGTGAACGCGCAAGGACAAACGGTGTATCGCACGGATATCTTCTCGCGGAGCCAGATCGGCAGAGGCGGCGTCAATCCCGCGACCGCCAATTGGCCGGGAACGGTCGACACGCTGGACGGCACGGTCGGTTGCAGCGTCGTGATCGATCCCGATGTGGTGCGTCGCGGGTTCCAATCGACTCCGACGGGAGCCGTGCCGGATCTGATTCCGGCCGGCGATTTCTGGGCCACGGAATTCAATCGCAACGTCCCGGTGCCTGATCGCCTGGAAGATCTCGTCGTGTACGAGTTGCACGTCGGCTCGCTCGGCTTTGGAAAGAACGACCCGGGCGATTTGGGCGACGCCATGGCGTTTCTGGATCATCTGGTGCTGCTCGGCGTGAATGCCGTCGAACTGCTTCCTCTGGCACAGTTCTCAGGCAAGGTCGGGTGGGGATATGGCGACAGTCACCATCTGTGCATCGAATCCAGCGCGGGCGGACGCGACAAGTATCGCCATTTCGTCCGGGAGTGCCATCGCCGCGGCATCGCCGTGATTCAGGATGTGGTCTACAATCACTACGACCCTCACGCCGAGCGCGCGGAATGGCAATACGATTCGACCGCCCCGGACCAGAACATGTATTACTGGTATGAGGGACGTCCATCCGACTATTCGTTCCCGGAAGGCGGCTACCTCAATAATGGTTCTACGGGTTATGCTCCGCGATTTTGGGAAGAGATCGTCCGGCAGCAGTTCATCAGCAGCGCCGCGTTCCTCATCGAGGAAATGCATGTCGATGGTTTTCGCGTCGATCTGACGCAGGCCATGCACCGGGACAATACGCTGAACGCGGATGGCCGCCCGGTGCCCAACGCCAATATCTTCGGACAGAAGTTCCTGCGGGAATGGAGCCGCACGCTTCGGATGATCCGGCCCACGGTCATGCTGATTGCCGAAGACCACACCGGATGGGACGCCGTGACGAACCCTGCGGCTCAGGGCGGACTCGGCTTTGACGCGAGATGGGCGATCGAGTTCTATCACAATTTAATCGGTGACTCTCCATCGGCCGGAGGCCGGGCCTGTCTGTTGAAGCGGGCAGGGTTCGGCGGGGACGATCCCCTGCACATGGATTGGTTCGCCGGTGCGCTCTACGGCAGCCGCTACAACCAAGTCGTTTTCCACGAATCTCACGACGAAGCCGGCAATGATCGCGATGATGCGGCACACATCTACACAGAGCGGACCATGGTGACGGCCGTGAATGGCGCCCCGCTCCTCGGCGCCACACGGGCTTGGGCGGAAGCGCGCACTCGTGTGTGCGCCGGCCTCTCGCTGCTCTCGGCGGGCACGCCCATGTTCTTCATGGCAGAAGAAATCGGCGCGCAGAAGCCGTATCGATACGATGACTTTCTTCAGCACCGGGAAGACATCCTCGGCGAACGAGAAAGAAATGGCCGGGCGCTGTTTCGCTTTTATCAGGATCTCATCAGCCTCAGACGTCGCCTCGATTCAACCAGCAGTCAGAACATCGACATCCTGCATCAGTCGAACACTCATCGGGTCATTGCGTTCAAGCGATGGAATGGAAGCCAGCAAATCATGATCGTGGCGAGCTTCAACAACACACCTTTCGCCAACGGGTACGTGATCGAGAAGGATTTGTTGGCGATTCCCGACGCCGGATGGAAAGAAATCTTCAATAGCGATGCGGCGATCTACGGCGGTCAGAACGTCGGCAATGGGGGTTCTATTGTCCCTTCCGCCGCAGGCCGTCTCAACGCGGTGATTCCCGCCGCCGGCTTTGTGGTGTTCGTCAAGCAATGACATCGAGTCCTCATTGCGGTGACGACTGGATCGACGAATTCCATTTCAACGTCCCGTGGGACTAGAATCCGCGTCATGGGATCGGTTCACTGGATGGTGACGCTGCTGATATCGGCCTGGGCCGGATGCGCCTCGACTCCTTCGTTCGACATGTCGGGCGGGCCGATCGATCCGCCGGGGCAGGATATCGGCATTGTGATCGGCTCAGTGTTCGTGGAGACGGAGGAGATTCCGCCGGACTCCTGGCTGACGCGTCTGTTCGGCCGCAAGGCTTCAGGATTCGATTACGACTTCGAAATCTTGAGCGTGCCGAATCCGGCCGATGTCCGGAAGATTGAGGCACGCTATAGGTTGGATGTGAAACCGGGAGAGGAGCGAATCTTTGCCGCTCGGGTGCCGTTCGGACGGTATGTGATCAATCGGTTTCGCTATAAGGGCGTCTCGCTTCTGGCCGGTGAACTGGGCGCGAACTTCGTCGTCGCGCCGCGCACCACGCTCTACATCGGCCGGTTTGTCTTGAAAGTCCCGCGGCGCGTGAGTCTCGGTACGCCGTACGACGTGGAGATCCAGGATGCACGAGAGGCCACGATCGCGGCGCTTCAGCCGCGACACCCGGGGTTGGGATTGGATGCGCCGACCGCCCTGATCCAGGAGAGAGCTGAGTCGGTCCGCTCACAAAGAGGAGAATGAGTTATGAAGATGCTCACCATTATATGTCGGGAACGATTCGAAGATGAGGTGCTCGCCGTGTTCGGCACGCTGGGCATCAAAGGGTACACCGTCATTCATGGAGTCGGCGGCAGCGGTGAGACCGGCACGGTCTCTCTCACGCACACCTCGTCGGAGGAGAATAAGTTACTCCTCGTCGCGCTCGACGATGAGCATATGGCGCCGCTTGTCCAAGCGGTGAAACAATTGCAGGCCTCGCTGGTGCAGGATCGCTTGGGCCATCCGGTCCCGTTCAAAGCTTTCATCCAGCCCTGCGAATCCGTCGTGTAACCGGGGGACACTGAGGTGCGCGCTTCAAGGAGTGTCGCGAGAGAATCGAGAGCATTCGGTCTCGTTTAGTCTGAAGAGCCGCCCATGAAGTGCAGCGACTTGTCCCCCGTCAGATTCTGCGGCTGGACAATGTAGTGACCGGTCATGGTTGGACTCCAGATCGCCTTTGCGATGTCCGTGTTTCCTCCCGTCATCACCCAGGCCAGACCTCCCACGAGCCCTCCACCGATCGCATAGACGACCTTCGCCGCTCCATAGGGCACGGTCGCCAGCCAACTGGCCGCTTGCAGCCCGGCGCCTCCCACGGTTCCCGAGTCGTCGGCCGCGATCGCGCTGTTCCCTCCGACTGCGATGAGCAATGCCATGGCGGTGACGATCGGAAGCACCCGCATGCGCCACATGAATACAGGGTTCTTTTGTTTCATGTCTCTCCTCCTCCGAGGTGCGTAGCGGCGAACGATCGCATTATATATGAATGGCGGCGAAAACAAAGAGGCGGACCGGAGGTTTTCCTAGCGGTCGATGCATACAAGCTGTCTGTGCAAGGAAGCACCTGTTTCGTCATCGCAGCCTGGGAATCTCCCCGGCGGTACCGTCTGGCGACCCCGGGTTTGTTATGATGAATCGTAACGATTTCGCTCCATCATGATTGTCAGATCACGGCGGTGCTGAGCGCTAACAACATGTCCTGGCTCATCTTTGCGAGGCGGACGACGCTGGATTTTCCGAGGACCGCCTCCCGGCTCGTCGGTCGGTTTCTCGGGTGGTCTCTGAATTGCTTCAATACAGAGCATCCATTACTTCCACGGGTGGGCATTGAGATGCTAAGTCAATCCGAATCGGCCGACAGCGAGAGCAGAGGCTGGCGGCTTATCAAGACCCGGGACTTCGGCTTACTCTGGTGGGGGCAAGTCACCTCTCAAATCGGGGAGGGCCTCAATAAGGTCGCGTTGCTGTGGTTCGTCTACGAGCTCACAGGATCGGCCCTGATGATCGCGACGGTCGGGCTGCTCCAGACCATTCCGCCTTTGGTGTTCGGTCCTCTCATCGGCGTCTACCTCGATCGTCTGCGGAAAAAACCGGTCATGATCTGGGTGGATCTGATCCGGACCGTGCTCACCTTTCTCATCCCGGCGCTGTACGGGTTCGGCCTCCTGAGGCTCGAGGGGCTTTTCGTCTTGATCTTCCTCACCTCGACGGTCTCGACGGTGTTCGGCCCGGCCCTGGTCTCGGCGGTTCCGTTGCTGGTGAGGCGATGTGAGCTCGTCTCGGCCAATGCGCTCATTCAAGGCACGAACAACATCGGCACCCTGCTGGGTCCGGCGGTGAGCGGGATTCTGATTGCCCTAATCGGCGCGCAACATGTCCTCTACGTGAATGCGGCCACGTTCCTCGTCTCGGCGCTGTGCCTGATCCCGATCCGCAGTCAGGAGACGCTGCCCGAGATTCCGAACATGGCGGGCCGTGCGGGATCGGTCCTGAGCGATCTGTCGGTGGGATTCCGCTTTGTGTTCTGCGACCGTTCGACGGTATTTTTGTTGGTGACGATTTCGGCTCTCTACAATCTGGGAGCGAGCGCGTTTGTCTTCGTCCTGCCGGTCTATGCGAAGGAATTGCTGCACGTCGGGCCGGTCCAACTGGGCTGGCTCTGGTCCGCCCTTGGAGCCGGCATGCTGGCGGCGTCCTCGTGGCTCGCATTGAGACGGCAGAACGATGTGCAGAGCCGCATGCAAATCCTCGTGAGGGGGACGACCATGGGCGGGATGGCCGTGTGCACCCTCGGTCTGCTGGAATCTCCGCTGATCGCAGCGGCATTGGTCATCATGGTCGGGGCGGGCGCAGCAGTCCTCAATCCGGTGGTGTGGGCGCTGCTGCAGGAAGTCACGCCGTCGCATCTGATGGGGCGCGTGCTCACCACCTTCAGCACCGGTTCGATGGCGGCGGCGATGGTCGGCATGTCGGGATTCGGCTGGGTCGCGGATGCGATCGGCCCGGCCGAGAGTCTCATCGGTCTTGGACTCGTGCTCCTGCTGACGGCCGGCGTGGCCATGCACTTCACGCGGAAGGCCACGCATGTGCAGATGGCCACCACCTAACCCCGTGTGGGACAGGCTCCGTCGTCCGCGACGGAGCCTGTCCCAGTCCCTGCACCCTCGTCCACGACGGTGCCGGTCCCACTCCCTGGTTGGCTCCCCGACTGTACAGACACCACGCGGAGACGCGGAGATGGCGTCAGTCCCGGCGGCCTTCTTCCCGCTGTCATTCATCGTAGGAAATGGGTATCGTAATCTAGAGATGAGGTGGAAAGAGCACGTCGCGAGACATCGACAGGCCGGGGGCACACGTCAGTGGAGTTGAGCCAAGACCAGTCCACCACTATCCAACACCCAATCCTCGAGCCCGGTCTCGCAGTCACCCGTGCGCCCGTCGAGCGGAAGCGATGGCTGCTTACACGCGACTTCAGCCTCATCTGGTGGAGTCAAGTGTTGTCCCAGGTGGCTGACGGGGTCAGCAGGCTGGCCCTGTTGTGGTTCGTCTACTCCGTGACGGGATCGGCGCTGAAAACCAGCGTCATCGGGTTACTTCAGACGCTTCCACCGATTGTCTTGGGCCCGCTCATCGGCGTGACGGTCGATCGGCTGCCCAAGAAAGCGATTTTGATCATCACCGACGTCGCGCGCGGCATCCTGATCGGGCTGGTCCCTTGTGTGCTGTCGATCGAAGTCTTTACCGTCGACATGCTGTATCTCCTCGTGTTCCTCTATGGCATCGCGACGGCCATGTTCGTGCCGACGCTGTCCTCATCCGTCCCGTTCCTGGTCGACCGCCCCCGCTTCGTCGCCGCCAATGCGATGTTGCAGAGCACGACGAGCATCGGCATCATCATCGGTCCCGTGCTGAGCGGGCTCGGGATCGCCTTCTCCGGCTCGCAGGATGTTCTCTGCGTCAATGCATTGATCTATTTTGCCTCGGCCCTCTGTCTCGTGCCCATCCGGCTTCCCCGCACGCGGCTGTCGCATCAGCACCGCAGTCCGATCGCCGCAACATTACAGGATCTGATGGAAGGCATCCGGTATGCATTAGTCTCTCAGCGGACGATTCTGATGCTGATTCTGATGGCCTCCATCTACACGTTCGGTGCCGGCGCGTTCACGACATTGTTCCCCGTGTTTGGCAAAAAGCTGTTGGCTTTGGGTCCGGTGGAAGTCGGCTATCTGTGGTCCTGGCTCGGCATCGGTCTGTTTCTGGCATCGCTCGCCCTCGTGTCGTTGACGGAATGGGGTGCACGCAAGCGCATCCTGGTTGTGGCAGTCTCCAGCGCGATCGGCGGCGCGGCGCTCTGGGGATTCGTTTGGACCCCGAGCCTGACGGCCGCGACCGTGCTCGTGGCGGTCATCGGCATGGGCCTCGGCACATGGACTCCTATCGCCTGGGGCATGATCCAGGAGTTCTCGCCGGCCGAAATGGTGGGGCGAGTCATGGCCATCTACACCGCGATCGCGACAGCTACGTCGCTGGCCGGCATTTCCTTTTTCGGGTGGTTGACGGAGGCGGCCAACGAATACACCAGCGTGATCGGAATCGGCTTCGTGCTGTTCTTGTTGGGTCTGACGGCTACCTGGTTCAGCCGCCGGATCGCGGAGGCGGGCGAGGCGGTCGGCCCGACCCTGGGTGGTTGATGTCATCGCTCTTAGAAATCAGGTGTGGCTCACACGGAGGTGTTCATGCTGCGGACTTGTCGGTTGGTTGCTGTGGTGATGCTGAGCGGGGCGGTCGCAGGGTGTTCCGGCGACATCGCCAAGCCGATCGGATTGGACGTGGCGCTCAGAGGAGTGGAAGACGATGTGAAAGCCGCGTCCGGAGTGAGCCTGTACGACCTTGTGAGCGGGGATCCGGCGCAGGAGGCCTACTTCAACCGATCCGTCGTGGAGGCGCAGTGTTTCTACCGGA
>DATFDJ010000219.1:0-15181 GCA_035252115.1 Nitrospira sp.
GGATTTCTAGGAGGACGGCCCGTCGACTTGGAGAATCTTCAGCATGACATTGAGCGGCTTGCCTGCCAGCGGATGATTGTAATCCAGAACTGCGCTGCTGTCGGACAACTGCGTCACTGTGGCGTGGTTGTCGCTCTGGTCCCTGACCATGTCACCGGCCTTCGCGCCGGCCGGTAGTTGGGACCGGGGAATGACTTTCTTTTTCTGTTCGTCATAGGGCCCGAATCCCTGCTCCGGGGACAATCGGACCTGCTTTTCCTCTCCGCTCTTCATGCCCGTCACCTCCCGCTCCAGCGTCGGGAGAAGTTGGTGCCGTCCCTGGATGAACTGGCTGACGTCACGGGCTTCGAAATTCTCGCCGGGGACCGTAATGTGATACATCATGGTGACACGTGATCCGTCGACGATCCCAGGCGCATCACCGGCGAAGCCCTGCGATGGACACAACGCCAACAGGGCGGCCATGCTTCCAATGGCGATTGCCGTATGGTTCAGGTGCAAATGACCCATGGTTACCTCCTTGAATGGTGGCGGTCGATACAACTCTCCGCACGCTCGGATTGCGAACGCGCGATCTGTCTATTCTTATGTCTTATGCTCTATTGGCCCGTGTCGTCGCGCATTCCCGATGACTGGACAGACGGAACGCTTCCCGACGACTTCAAGATCTTGGTAATGCGATCGTTCAAATCGATTTCGATGCTGACGCTATCGCCCTGCGCGATCTGTTGTCTTTTGAAGATCTCGGGGTCCGCAACCGGAAGAGTCCAGCTTTCGCCTTCTCTCGTCTTGAATGTGATCGTGCGTTGGCCGTGATCGACAGCGGTGATGGTGCTGCCATTAAAGTTCGTCGCCGCTTCGCTGGTGGTCGTCACCCCGCCTGCGAAACAGATCAGAGAGAGCACCATGACGATCATGCTCAGTTGCTTCATCGTTGCACCTCCGAATGAGAAAAAGGGTGGACTCTCTGTCGCGCGCAAGGGTTCTGCCACGTTCCTATTGTGCGACAAAGGTCGATAATCCGCACAGTTCGTCGATTGGGACGACGGGCGAAAGGAAACTTCGGAACATCTTGTCCCCAACGGTCAGACATTCTGTCTTCCAACGTCTAGGGGACTGCTGAGTTCAGCGAAGGCCTCGAGAAGCGCATGTTGAGCCGTGAACCTGAACCGAGGAGGATTTCCATGGCGACGCAAGTAAGCATCCACGATCCAGCCAAGGCGAAAGAGTTCTTCGAAGCCAAGATGGCCTTTACGACCGGCCCGGTCGAGCTGGAGCGGATGATGAAGAGCAAGGACGTGAATATTGTCGACGTCCGGGCGGCCGAAGACTACGCCGAGGGCCATATCCCCGGCGCGATCAATCTGCCGAAGGATCAGTGGCACACGCTGAAGGGACTGCTTAAAGACAAGACGAATGTCTTGTACTGCTATTCGATGGTCTGTCATCTCGCGGCGACCGCGGCGGTGGAGTTCGCCGGCAAAGGTTATCCGGTCATGGAGCTCGACGGCGGTTGGCGGTGGTGGAAGGACGACGGCTTCGAAGTGGAGAAATGAACTAATAGGTGGCGCCGCCCAGATCCGGGTCCGGCGCCATCATACCCTCCGAAAATTTCAATGCCGTCGGGCGGTGTTCAAAAAACACGATACCCCGGTCGGTCTGTCGTTCGTATGTCAGGACGATTTCAGTCTCTTCACCTTCCCAGTTGATTTGCTGCACAAGCCCCCTCGTAATCTGACCCGGTGTTCGATCCAACGAGCCGTAGCGGGATTGGAGATAGGAGAGAATCTGGTCGTGCGTGGTTGCACCGTGGTAGCGAACCACGACCCGCGCGAAGCCTCCATCGAACGTGAGGAACCGCATCGAGTCCACTTTCGCGGACCCGAGCGGAGGGGGTTCGGGTTTTAACTCGTAGCCCTTGATGTGCGGGCTGTCTTCCACCAGCCGGAATTCGGCAGATTCGGAGAAGGCGGCTCCCCATGGGATGCCCTCGAATCCCTTGGGATCGTCGACCATCGACACGGCGCCGGCGCGGGACGCGAAGCACACGACGCATCCGACGATGACCAAGAAGGGCCAGGACGGGCTGAAGTGGCGCATTCGATGTCGACTCACGTGAAGAGCGTTCCGATCGGCCGGCCGTGGCATGAGGCCGTCAGTGTCCGCGGTGCTGTCCGGCGGTGTTCCTATCATACACCAAACCCGGGGAAGAACACCCGGAGAGATCCCAGAGTCTCGCACAGCGGTGATCAAGTTAATTCAGCACGCTCAGCCGGACATTCAATGGTGGAGGAGGAGGCGTGGCAGCCGGTTGAGGCGGCGGCGGCAAGGACGTGGAGCCTGTCGGAATAAAGACGGCGGGCTCGCTCTCTTTCGATTCGTTATTGGCGTAGTCGTACGCGGTGAGCACGTAGTATTGCACGACGACCGGCGTTCCAATATTGAAGCTGGTGACCGTCCCGACCGAGGCCAACATGTTCGCCGTTCCGGCTGCCTTGGTACAGGGAAGTTGGCTGCATGTGTAAATTCGATAGCCGGCGAGATCCGAGTCGGTATCTGCGTTCCATGTCAATGTCGCAGCCCAGGCGGCGCCCGCACAGAGCGTCAGCACGATTGCCATCGCCGTCACTCGACCGACTCGGAAGCGATGTCCTACCCCTCGCATGGTCTTCCTCCTTGTGCTAGAAGAGCCGACACACCCGTGGCGTGACAGGGCATGGCCGCTGTTCGCCAATCCGACGCTGCCGGAATGTGGGGGAGCCGCGTAATCAGCTTCTGTCGTGCGTCGAGCCGAATCAGTCGCTGAGCAAGGCATATGCCCCGGACGCATCGACGCGTCCGGTCCGAACGGCTCATGTAGACTTGTATGGGTTCAGCGGACGGTGTCGCGGTAAGCGCGAGACGGCGATGTAGGAAACCTCCATCAGGTGTCCCGCTCGTCCGACATTTTTCCAAGAGCTTAGTGCTGGAGGTGACCAGCGACGAAATCGTTCGTACCGGTACCGTGCAAACTCGCACTGCACGGCATGGTGTCATTCGGCGGTTCGATCATGTCGTCCGGCGTAGGAGATAGTAGGCATCTGGAGCCAAGAACCTCGGGGGGACGCGCTCTCGTGGCTGGCTGGCAGATGACTTCCCAGCCGGCTTGGGTCAACCGACCTCGAGGACGTGCGTTTTCAGTAGGCGAGCCGGCCTGCCTATGGCAGAATCACCGGAAGACAGTTACAGGAAGGAGGACACGCGATGCATATTCATAAAACGGTTCTGGCGCTCATGTTGACGGCTCCGATGGTGCCTTCGGTGTCGGCCCAGAGCGTCGGCTCGGAAGTGCAGCGGGACGTCAATCAGGAAAGCCGCATCGAGCAAGGGCTCAAGTCCGGCCAACTCAGCAGCGGAGAGGCGGCTCGCCTGGAGAAGGGAGAAGCTCGCATCGATAAGATGGAATCCCGGGCGTCGAAGGACGGCACCCTTTCGCAGGCGGAGGCGGCCAAGATTCAACGGGCGCAAAATCAAGAATCGCAGGATATTTCACGCTTGAAGCACAATGACACCACCGGGAATCCGAACTCGGCCTCGTCCCAGCGAATGCAGGCCGATGTCCAGCGCAATATCAATCAGCAGAGCCGCATCGAACAAGGGGTGCAATCCGGACAGTTGACGAACAAAGAAACGTCCAACCTCGAGCGCGGTCAAGCGCGCGTCAATCGCGCTGAAGCCCGCGCAGGAGCGGACGGCCACGTGGGCGCGCGAGAGCAGGCCCGCATTCAGCGCCGTGAGAACGCGCAAAGCCAGCATATTTTCCGCGACAAACACAACAAGCGCCAGCAGTAGCTCTTTCCCATGAAATTGACCCGCCGCCCGATCGAGGCGGCGGGTCGCGCATCGTCTTCTAGCCCACGTTATTCACGCGGGGAGGACGAATCCCGAAGGCTCGGCTGGAGGGTCGTCAGGGCGACTCGTAATAGGAGATGGCCCGTTCCTGGATGATGGACTGCGGCTCGGTTTTCTGTGCGACGTCCGGCTTCTTGATCGTCCGTTCCGCGATCCAGTTGCCTCTGGCGTCGTGTTCGTAGGTGGTGAGCCAGGTATCGATTGCACCGTCTTGAAACCGCTCGGTCGTCGCCCGGACTCGTTTCCCTGCCTCATCGTACTCGTTCGCGAGTTTGCCGGTGACGGACCCCGTCGGACTGAAGGCGATCAGCTCCACCAATCGGTCGCCATGGTCATAGCGATACTGCATTTCACTGAACAGTTCCATGCCGTTGAACCTTGCCGAATAGAGCGGCCGGCCTCGGACATCGAACAGCGTTCTGGTGGTCGTTCCCTCGGTCGCGAGGATTCGTTCCGACAGGCGCCCATGAGAATCGTAGATCGAGAATTCGGCGTGAGCGAACTCTCCGTTCTGTAAGGCTGCCACGACCGCCGTCACACGGCCTTCTCCATCCCGGCTCCGCGCAAACAGCTTTCGATAGAGCACGGTGCCGCCGTTGTCGTCGGCTTGCTCTTCCTGAAGATCCCCCTCGTGATCGTAGGTAAAACGGTACCGGGTCGTTTTCCGTTGATGCTCCAGAATCAGGACGGATTCGACGAGGCGACCGGCGGGATCAAAGCTGTCGGTCTGAACGATGCCGACTGCCCTGGCGTTGGTGGCGACGGTCCGTACCGGCCCGGCGAGATCGCCGTGCGGGTGTCCGGGCGGAGACGACGCGGCCAAGCTGGATACAGGGATCGGCGCCGACAGAAGGAGAATAAGTACGACTCCCTTCACTCGGATGGTGTGGTTGACGTTGCCACAGTGACGCAGACTCATTCCCATCGCAGGATTGTCCCCTGGACCATGTGGCATGGAGGATGCGCCGGATTTGACAGCGATGGTGGACATGATGGCCTCATTCATGACGTTCCGTCGCGCGGGCGTTCAGAAGATTCCGCTTCCGTTTGTCCGTCGCCATTGATTATCATTCCAAGAATACGTCAGTCCCTCATTCCGGATATTCCCATGGCGCGGACTCTTCAAATCAAGACCGCCCGGCTCAAAGAAGTGCTCGACCTGACCGACCGCCTCGAAACGATCGTCAGAGAAGCCAAGATGCAAGAAGGACTGTGCTCCCTTTTCGTGAGTCACACGACCGCCGCGCTGACGACGGGAGAAATCGGAGAGGGAACGGAGCAGGATTTCCTGCAAGTCGTCGAGGAGATGATCCCGCGCATCCAGTTCCGTCATGCCCACGACCCTTCTCATGCCTGGTCTCATATGGCTGCGTCCCTGGTGGGGTCGTCGATCACCGTCCCGGTGTCGGAAGGGCGCTTGGTCCTTGGAACCTGGCAATCCGTGATGTTCGTCGAACTCGACGGCCCTCGTGAACGGACGGTGCATGTCATATTGATCGAGGCGTGATCGCGGCTGCCTGGATACGTTCCCCCGGCTAGCGGTACATTCTCTCTGCCGGAGCGCTGAGCTGCCGTTCCATCTCAATGGACCGGCTGCCAGGAGTCTGAACCGGTTCGGATCTTTCGAACAGGCTTTTCTCCAGATCCTTGTCGATGCCCTTCACAATCTCGTCAGGCGTTCTCCCGCCCATATTGTCCCGGAAAGCCGATGGGCCCGCCGGCAGGCTCGGACCTCCGGGAAGCCCGACGGTCGGAGCGGTTCCGGGTCTCCCTTCTACGCGGAAGTCGCCTGTAGGGCCGGTCTGAGACTGAGCCGAGGCCGGTATGCCGATCAGCGCCACACCGATGAGAACGAGCACCGCATAGAGCGCCATGGTCGTCTCCTCATGGCCGGATGGTCCACGCTATCACAGCGGCTCACCGGTCATCACCTATTTTTTCTCGGGGTTTGCGAGACCGTCTCATAGGCTCCCGCATGGAAGATTGAAGGCCGCCGACCCCTCGTGTATGCTTCCACCCCGCGCGGCTGGACCTCCGGCATGAGGTGCCTAAATGGCAGACTTCACCATTCCCTCCATCGAGCTGTTCCTCTGCTGCACGTCGGGGCCGGACCGCGGTAAACGCATCGCGCTTCAGGACGGTGAACTGGTGATCGGCCGTTCAGCGGCGTGCGATGTGCTGAGCGACGATCCGGACGTCGCCGACCGGCATGCCGTGATTGTACTGAAGGACGGCCGGCCCTTGTGCCGGGTGATGCACGGACACCTCTACGTGGACGGACACCAGACATTCGAAACGACCCTGGCTCCGAAGCAGCAGTTGCGCATCGGCCGGTCGCTCTGGCAAGTGGCCGGTGCGGACCAGGCAACGGGAAAGGCGCGATGGATCGGAGACTTGAGCGATCGGATCAGCTCGGCGGCAGGCATGGAAAAGATTGAGGGTTTCGATGCGCGCGAGATGTTCTCGGATGTGCTGCGCTCGCGTAAGGACGAAGAGATCGAAGAGTATTTTACCGTCGGGACTGCGACGACGACGCCGTCGTTGGCGGCCGTCGAGACCGGTTGGCCGAAGCCATGGCTCTTCTTCAAGACATTTACGCTGTCCGCAATCGTCTATTTCAGTTTCGTCTTTGCCATCGAAGAATTCCATAATGTGAATCTCCTGCCCGGTCTCATCATGACCGGGACGTTTCTCATTCCGCTGTCACTGCTGATTTTCTTCTTCGAAATGAAAGTGGTGCGTAACGTGTCGCTCTATCAGGTCATCAAGCTCGTGACGCTGGGAGGCATCGCATCGCTCATCCTGTCGTTGTTTCTCTTCAAGTGGACGAATCTCGATACCTGGCTGGGCGCCATGAGCGCCGGCATCGTGGAAGAGATGGGAAAAGCGGGCGCGTTGTTCCTGGTCATCAACAAAACCAAATATCGGTTCACGCTCAACGGCCTGCTTTTCGGCGCGGCGGTGGGGGCGGGATTTTCCGCGTTCGAATCGGCCGGTTATGCCCTCGTGAGCGGGTTGTCGGCCGGGGAAGCGGCGATGCTGGACACCATTACGCTGCGCGGTGCTCTGAGCTTGTTGGGCCTGCATATCGTCTGGACGTCGATGGTCGGCGGAGCGCTGTGGCGGGTGCGCGGCGATCGGCCGTTCCGTATCGACATGCTGCGCGATCCTCGCTTCGTCCGCATCTTCGGACTCGCCGTCGCTCTCCATATGTTATGGAACTCTCCATTCGCCCTACCGTTCTATTTCAAGTATCTCGTGCTCGGGTTCGTGGCTTGGGTGGTCAATCTGGCTCTGGTCCAAGCCGGACTCATGGAAGTGCGGGCCATCCAGCAGGGCGTCCACGACGGCACGTTGTCCGTCTCCTCAACACATTCCTGATTGCGGCGGCCCCACATTTCATCCCGTCCCATCTTGATTGTTGATCGAGAGGGGAGCACTATTTCACGAGGAGGATGCGATGGACACCCTGAAGGCCGCCAAGCTTGCCGTTCTGCTCCTTATCATGATCGTGCCGACGACCTTGGGGCTCCCCACCGGAGCGGCCGCGTTGACGCAGATCCTTCCCGAAGCGACCGTGGAGGCCGACCAGCAAAGCGTCGCCGAACTCATCGGCATGTTCGACCGGGCGGAAGAAGCGATTCGATCGCGGGACCTCAACGCCATGATGGGACTCTATGCCGTCAACTACCGCTATCATGGATTGAAACGCGAGGACGTACGGAAAATTTGGGCCGATTTGTTCGCGCAATATGATCTCATTTCGAATATTCATACTTTCTCGGCGATCAAGGTCAGCAAGTCCGGGAAGGACACCACGGCGGAAATCACGTGCACCGGCGCAGTCTGGGCCAATTCCCGCGACACCAAGCGGCGCATTCCGATCGATAGTTGGTATCAGGAAGTCCACCGACTCGTGAAGGGCAAGGACGGATGGCGCATCGTCGGGAACCTCGGAGGAGACCAGACGATCCGCCGATTTGGGACCGCTCCTCATCCCTTATTCTGAATCGGACCGCAGATCATGCGAACCCTCAGATCGCGTTCGCGGGACATCCACTAAAGAATGGCTCGGGCACAGAGCGCCGGACTGCTGCTCTATCGGCAGCGCAACGGGGAAATCGAAGTGCTGCTGGTCCACCCGGGCGGACCGTTTTGGACCAGGAAGGATGCGGGGGCCTGGTCCATTCCCAAAGGCGAATATCAGCCTCCCGAAGATGCCCTCGCCGCCGCGAGGCGGGAATTTCGCGAAGAGACCGGCTGCGAAGTCGACGGACCGTTTCTGGCGCTGACTCCACTGAAGCAGCGGAGCGGAAAAGTCATTACCGCATGGGCGGCGGAAGGCGAGCTCGATGAGACGAAGATCATCAGCAACGTGTTCACGATGGAGTGGCCGCCGAAATCCGGCAGGATGCAGGAGTTTCCCGAAATCGATCGCGCCATGTGGTGTCCTCTCTCCACGGCTCGGGTCAAGATGATTCAGGGACAACACCCGTTTCTCGACGAGCTGGAACGGGCGGTACGCAGCCGTACCCGGTAGGTGGTCGCGCGCTGTGAGGTTGAGGTCGGATTGAAGGTGGGGCGAAGGCGATTGGGAAACCTAGCAGTCCGGTTCCTTGGAGCAAAGGGGAGCGGTCTTCTCGTGCAGTTCCTTCGTGTAGTACGAGATCACATCGCATTCATCTTCCGAGAGCTCTTTGCTCTGCATCGCCAGACCGAGGAGTCGCTCGCACATCCGCATGAAGTCTGTCACCTCTTGTCGCATCGTGCGCGACACTGTACGTGGCGAGGTGTCTCCATAGTACTGGGAGAAACCCCTGGTCCTTGACCACGGCTACGTCTCCTCCAATCGGCGGATCGTCTTGATGAGATCGCCCACCTTTGCGAGAAAGTAGCGGCGTTGATCCGGTGTGGCGACGCGGTCGATGGTGAGAACCAATTCGGTGATGTGCCGGCGGAGCCGATGCACGCCTTCCGCGAATGCCCGATCCGCGTCCTTGTCTTTTTCCACCAGCCAATCGTACAGTCGAACGGGAGTGTCCCGACTCTCTCTCGATTCCATGACCGCGATCAACCGTTCGTTGCGCCGCTGCTGATAGGCGTACCACGACGGTAAGGTATCAGGAAACTGCATGGCCAGGCGGGTGATTTCCTGTTCCTGTGCCGGAGTGATGGCGCCCAGCCATTCCTTCGCCAAAGCGAGAATCCGGTCCGTGCGTTGCCGCAGCCGCGCCTCGACTCCATCGTGCAAGAGCCGCTCTTCCTGCCGCAGGCGAGCCGGCAGCGTCTTTCGCAGCCTCGAGATTTGCGGTTCGTTCACCAAGCGGACGAAGTCCGCACCGTCGAGGGCAAATCTGGCAAACAGATCCGTCTTCAATTGATCGTATTGGTCGAACGCCCACTCGAGATCCCCGGGAGTCAGGCCGCGCTGTGCCTTCGCCCGGACTTGTTCCAACACCGTTTCGTAACGGGGCAGGGCTTCATGGCGATGGTTTCGCAGGATCACGTCGAGCCGGTCGTACAGAAAGGCCTTCTGCGACCGGGACAGATCGAGATAGCCGTCCAACTGCCGCACGATCAGCCAGTCTGCGTGATTATAGAGCAGGGTTGTCGCACAACCGCCGACGGCGAGCGAGAGAATGAGAGCCGTAATGATTAGTGCGCGACAGGCGTGGAGCCGGATCATTGCAGGGAGCTCGGGGACTGACGCCCTTCCCAGCGTCTACGCGCGGTGTCTGTCCCCGTCCGAACCGGGACAGGTACCGTCGCGGACGACGGAGTCTGTCCCGGAACCAACTTAACACGGCGCAGTCACGTGCGCCAGTCGTCAAGCTCCGTAGGGTCGATGCAGAAGCGCCAGGCTGCGGATGCGGTCGATCCACTGCGATCGGCGCCGGATGTTCGGGGCTCGCGTCCGCGACAAGGGAGAGCGTCCAAGACGGGGCTGATTGGCTGTTTGGGACTGTTATCCGGTCGTTCCACTCCTGGTCGTTTCCACGAATTGTTCCGTGGCATCGTCGAGCACCCGACCCTGACGTCCTTGAGGACGGTGGATATAGAGCAAATGAGAATCGAGCCTGGAATCCTTGTGTTTCGGGGGAGGCGGCATGTGATAGTTGATCGGACGGGCATGGTCCGCGAGTTGTAACGCCGGGTTGTAGACGCTGTTGAACTTCCACAACATCTTCACAAAGTTGGTTTGACCGCGCATAAGGTGGCCCGCCGCGATGCGCGCCGTTGATTTGAGGGCGGTCCATCCCAGATGCTTGTGATTCAGAATTTGCTGGGTCTTGACGAGTTCCTCGTAAAACTCCGGCAATGCGAGGGTGGTGGGCAGGACGGCGTGTTGAATATCGTACAGCCGGTAGTCTCGCGACGTCACATGTCTGGCTTCGGTATGCCACGACTCCGTGCCGGGGTAGGGAGTATTCACGCTCACGTTCACGATCTCGGGAATCTCCAGACACCATTGGCGGAGGATCTCGAACCGCCTCCGGTCCCAACTCGGGTCGGCGATGACGTTGATGGCCACCGTGATGCCGAGGGATCGCGCAAACTCCAGCGCTTCGAAGTTTTTGCTCAGCGTGATCCGTTTCCGATGGAGCTTCAGGCCTTCCTCGTCGATCGCCTCGACGCCGATGAACATATAGGCGAGCCCGAGCCGCTTCCAGAATTGGAACACCTCTTTGTTCCGAAGCAGCACGTCGCCTCTCGTCTCCAGATAATATTGCTTGCGGATGCCTTTCCGGGCGATCGCCTCGCCGATCGCCATCCCGTGCTTGGCCTGGATGAAGGCCACGTCGTCGACGATGAACACGCCGGGCTCACGAACCCGTTCCAGATCCTCCACGATGGCCTCGGGACTGGCGGTTCGATAACTCCGGCCATAGAACGTCCATGCGCTGCAGAACGAACAGTCCCAGGGACAGCCTCTGGTGAACTCGATGGACGCGCAGGGATCCAAGACTCCGATGAAATATTTGCGCCGGTGGCGGAGGAGATCTCGCGCCGGCCGCACGTCGTCCAGATTGGCGATCATGGAAGCGGCCGGACCATCGCCTTGTGGAGTGACGGCACCAGGCACGTGATGAAGCGCAGTACGGTCTCGCTCGATCGTGTCCAATAGCAGCCCGATGGCTCCCTCTCCTTCGCCTTTCAGGACGCAATCGATCGCTCCGTCGCCGTGATCGAGTATCGCATCGGCGACGAACGACGCGCTATGGCCGCCGACGAAGACGACCGTACGGGGCGACAGGCGTTTGGTCAGTTTGGCAAGATCGATGATCTCCGGCACGTTGGCCAAATAATTGCACGAAAAGCCTACGACCATCGCCTGCCGTTCCCAGAGCAGCCGGACGTAGTCCTCTTGCGATTCCACCTGAAGGTCGATGAGACTCACGTCATGACCTGCCCGCCGTGCAGCGGCGGCCACCAGTTCGAGTCCGAGCGGCTCCAGCCGAAGGTAGATTTTTGTATACATCAACGGGCCCGGATGAACGAGCAGCAGATTCATGACGGCCTCCTGAAAAGAACGGATGAATGCACACCACTCTAGAAGTTCACCGGAAATGAATCAAGAGAGAAAATCCTAGGGGTTATCCGAGTATCCCTTGTGGATGATGTATGGGTCGGTGGGAATACCGATATGCCGAAAGCGAAGCGCTTGAATCCTCATTGACAAGAGAAGAAGACGATTTTAACCTACGAGGTCTTTCGTCCTCATTCCGCTTCAGTCATTTCACCGATCATCCCAGGAGGTGCCTATGCCCCCTTTCATGCAGGCTTACGCGTCTCAGACCTATGCACTGATGCGGATCGTCGCCGGCTTCCTGTTTCTGTGGCACGGCGTACAAAAACTGCTCGGCCTACCCATGCCGCCTCCCATGCCGTTGCCGGGATTCGTGGTGTCGATCGCGGGGCCCATTGAGCTCATAGGAGGAGGTTTGGTGATGATCGGATTGTTTGCCGGCTGGGCGGCCTTTCTCTGCAGTGGACTCATGGCATTCGCCTATTGGATGGGCCATGGGACGAGGGCTTTGCTGCCGATTCAGAATATGGGGGAACTGGCCGCGCTGTATTGCTTCGTGTTCTTGTATATTGCGGCACACGGCTCAGGAATTTGGAGCGTAGACGCGGCGAGAAAATCGGCCTGATCTCCAAGATCGACTGCTCAGGGATGTCATTGTGGGCTGTGCCGAATCGGACTGAGACGGCATCGCCGTCCAGGCCTGCCTCTTTCCAAGTCGCCGTTGTTAGAATGAGGAAAGTCCGTCCATCGCGACACGAGGATGCTCCATGAACGCGGCAGAGTTGGTCGTTCGTTGTCTCGAAAATGAAGGGGTCGATATTCTGTTCGGTTTACCGGGCGAAGAGACGTTGGAACTGACGGATGCGCTGCTGGACTCCCGCATTCGCGTCGTCGAGACTCGACATGAGCAAGGCGCGGCCTTCATGGCCGACGTGCATGGGCGGCTCAGCGGCAAGGCAGGCGTCTGTTTCTCGACATTGGGACCCGGCGCAACCAATCTCTTGACCGGCGTCGTGGATGCCTATCTGGATCGGGCCCCATTGGTCGCGATCACCGGACAGGCCTCGCTCAACAGGCGGCACAAGGAATCGCACCAGTACATCGACGTCCTGTCGATGTTCAGACCGGTCACCAAATGGAATACCTCCATCCCGAAGGCGGAGGTGATTCCCGAAGTCGTGCGGAAAGCGTTCAAGATTGCGCAAACGGAAAAGCCAGGCGCCACGCACATGGAGCTGCCAGAGGACGTAGCCGACGAGACCGTTGGTGAGGAAGGAAAGCGCGAGCCGCTCCTCGTGCAAGGCCCGGTGACTCCCGAACCATCGCCGAGACAGATCGCGCGCGCCGTGCAGGTCATTTCCTCGGCGCAGCGTCCCGTGATCCTGGCGGGAAACGGCGTCATACGCGGAGGCGCCTGGGAGGAACTCAGACGCTTCGCGCGGCAGGTCCAAATTCCCGTCCTCCACACGTTCATGGCGAAGGGCGTCGTGCCCGACAGCGATCCCCTGTCCCTCTACACCCTTGGTCTTCAGATGAAGGATTATGCCGCGGCCGTGATGGAAAAGGCCGATGTGGTGATCGCGCTCGGCTACGACTTCGTGGAATATGCGCCCTGCTTCTGGAATCCCGACCGCGGCAAGCAGATCGTCCACGTGGACGTGTCACCTGCCGAGGTCGATGAACATTATATTCTCGAGGTGGGCGTGTTGGGAGATATCGGGCTGTCGCTTCAACATCTGCGTGAGCATCTCGGGCAGTCGTCTTCTTCCTGGGCGAAGACGGCGCGACGGACGATCGTCGAGGCGTTCGAACAGGAATCGGCCGGACCGGCCGGCTGGCCGGTCCGGCCTCAGATTCTGATGCGCGAGTTGCGGGCGGCGCTGCGGTCCGACGATCTCGTGATCTGCGACGTTGGCGCGCACAAGCTTTGGATGGCGCGTCTGTTTCCCTGCGAGACGCCCAACTCCTGCATCATCTCGAACGGATTTGCGGCGATGGGCATGGCGCTCCCGGGCGCCATCGCCGGCAAACTCCTGTATCCGGACAAGCGGGTCGTCGCCGTGACGGGCGACGGCGGATTTCTCATGAATGCTCAAGAACTCGAAACGGCGGTCCGGCTTCAATTGCCGCTCGTGGTCCTGGTCTGGCGCGACGACGGGTACGGAGTGATCCGGTGGAAACAAACAGTGCGGTTCGGCCGGACCGCTTCCGTCGATTTCGGGAATCCCGACCTGGTGCGTTTCGCGGAAAGCTTCGGCGCGGCGGGGTATCGCGTGAACGAGCCTTCGGAATTGGGGCCCATCCTCGCCGAGGCATTGAGCCAGGCGAGACCGGCGGTGATCGATTGTCCGGTCGATTACGGCGAAAATCTCAGATTGACGGAGCGGCTGCAGACACGCGTCTCGCATGGCATATGAGGCGAGAAACCTCTCTATTGACGACGTTTCGTCACGTACTTCGTGCTGTCCATTTCGGTGATCTCCATCGTCCCGTCGCCCGTGAACTCGTACCACATGGTGCCGATCTGTCCGGAGACTTCGTCGTACAGCATCATCTGGCCGCGTGACGCTTCGGGCCTGCCGCGAACCGGGTCGCGACCGATCTGGACGTCCATCTTTCCCTCCGATGTCGAGCCGTCCGTGGAGATCAGGCGGTAACTGGCGTTGGATTCGATCGTCAAAGTTTTCTTGGGTAGGAATTGATTGTTCGGCTGCATGTCCCATTGGCCGACGACTTCAGGCACCACGCGGGCACGCGGCGCCATCTGTCGAATGGCCATGCGCGACCGGTCCTGGTCCTGCCGCATCTGCCGGTCGATGTAGGGGCGCGCCTCCTCGCTCATTCCGGCGTAGGGATCCCGCGGTTGACGGGAGGTGAGACGCGCCATGGCCATGTTGAGCTCGTTCAACTGACCTCGCAACTCGTCGGGAAGGTTGCCTCCCGCCTCGTAGAGGACCTGTTGGGCGCCTTTCATGTCGCCTTTGCTCATGAGTTCCTTGGCCAAATAGAGCTGGGCCTCGGCCGCGGGCGCTCCGGCGATGCCGCTGAAATTCGTATCGCCTTTGGCATTGCCGATCTTCGGCATGCCGGCCATCCTCAGTGGTCCGTACATCGCCGCGGCGCGGAACAGTTCGATGGATTCGTCGTGCTTGCCCATCGCGGAGAGGAGCTTCCCCGTCTGGAGATGCGCGTCGGCAACCAGCGTGGCGGCATTCTTGGGTCCCATGACGACCGCTCCTTTGTCCGGTTGTTGATCGGGCCACATGGCGGTGAACATTTCGCGGGATTCGAACCCACGGCTCATGCGTTTCTCATATCCAAGGACGGCCTGATAGTGCGCCAGGGCATCCGCCTGTTTTCCGGCTCGGTCGGCCAGCTTCGCGAGATGAAAGCGGGCTTGAACGGCGAGCCCGAAGTCGAGCGCGTCTCGGCCCAGCGCAACTCCCGTGTCGGGCTTCAATTCGTCCGACTGCAAGCGCGCTTCCTCCAGCGCGAGCGCCGTTCGATAGTTGGCCGCCGCTTCCTCCGGCTTGTCGTCGGCCTCGTTGACGACGCCGGAGTACGCCGGGATTCTCGCATCCTCGGGATCGATCTGAGCCGCTCGCGTCAGGTATCCTCTCGCCGCCTGCCACGCCGTTTTCTCCGTGCTCTTCCAGGCCAACCGCAAGAGCGGCGCCACCGTGGTGTGAATCAGGTTCACCGCGATGAGCCGCTGCTCTTCGGCCTTCTCCTGCTGTCCCGTTTGCGCGTAGTGCTGCACCA
>DATFDJ010000220.1:0-10449 GCA_035252115.1 Nitrospira sp.
AAGGACGACTGAAACCGATGTCTACGCCGCGGACCGGCACGAGGCCGGCATTAGCCGATGTGCTGATCGCTCAGGGCATGGTTCCACGCCAGACCGTCGAGCACGTCTTGGATCGGCTGGGCGGGGTGTCCGCTTCACTGGGATCCACACTGGTCGGCGAAGGACTGTTGTCCGAGGAGCAGTTGGCGCGCGCCTACGCGGCCCAGTTCAGGCTTCCCTTCGATCCGCTCAACGATTTTCGCATCGACTCGTCCTTCTATAGCTCCATGTCCGTGAAGCTCATGCAGCGCCATCCGTTCGTGCCGATCGCCGAGCAGGACGGTCGATTGACGGTAGCCATTCCGGATCCGCAGAACATCCTGGCGCTCGATGAATTGGAATTGCTGCTGGGGCGTGAACTGGACTTCATCGTCAGTCCGCGCAACGCCATTCTCATCGCGCTGGAGCGGAGCGAGGGGTCGAGCCAGGCGCTGAGGGAATTGGAGGCGGAGTACCGTTCCGTCTTGGTCAAGGAGGACGAGCGGGGAGACGAAATTCTCACGATTGATCAGGGAGAAGACCAGAGCCCCGCTGTCAAACTGCTCGATTCGATTCTGCTCAGCGCCATGCAGCGCCGGGCGAGCGACATCCATGTGGAAGCCGCGGACCGCGCCACCTTGGTCAAGTTCCGCGTAGACGGTATTCTCGTATCCGCGATGGAACCGCTGGACCCCAGGCTGCATGCACCGCTGGTCTCGCGGTTGAAAGTCATGTCGGACCTCGATATCGCCGAACGGCGCGTCCCGCAAGACGGCAGCTTCCGGATGCGGCTGGAGCGAAAAACCGTCGATTTTCGTGTCTCGATTCTGCCCAGTGTGTTCGGCGAGTCGGTCGTCATCCGCATTTTGGATCGGGAAGCCATCACGGCCGGCGTGTCGACGCTGCGCCTCGATCGATTGGGGTTCAACGAGGAGGACCTCAAGCGCTTCCGGAGGGCGATCACTCGTCCCTACGGCATGGTATTGGTGACCGGTCCCACAGGAAGCGGAAAGACCACCACCTTGTATGCCGCCATTACGGAAATGAACGTCAAAGAAGACAAGCTGATCACCATCGAAGACCCGGTGGAGTATCAACTGTCCGGCGTCGTACAGATTCCGGTGAACGAAAAGAAGGGGCTGACCTTCGCACGAGGCCTGCGTTCCATCTTGCGTCACGATCCGGACAAGATCATGGTCGGAGAAATTCGGGATGCCGAAACGGCGCAGATCGCCATCCAATCGGCGCTGACCGGCCATTTGGTGCTGACCACGGTTCATGCCAATAACGTCTTCGACGTGATCGGTCGGTTTGCCTCCATGGGCATCGATTCCTACAACTTCCTGGCGGCGCTGAACTGCGTGCTGGCTCAACGGCTGGTCCGGATCGTATGCCCCGCCTGCCGGGTTTCGGTGGAATTGGACCAGACGTTGGCCTTGGAATCGGGATTGGACTACGAAGAATACAAGGATCTTCCGTTCTATGAGGGCAAAGGCTGTCACGCATGTCTTGGGACCGGCTATCGAGGAAGAAAATGCATCACCGAATTTCTCGATCTCACGGATGAAATCAAGGAAATGATTCTCGCTGAACGCCCCTTGTCTGAAATCCGTTATCGAGCCGTGACGGGCGGCATGATCACGCTCCGGCAGTCGGCGATTCGCAAGGTCATCGAAGGGTCGACGACGCTTCGTGAAATCAATCGTGTGACATTCAGTGAGGAAGGGTAACGATGTTCGGCTTGGGCGGGGGGAAGCCCCGGTACTGTGTGAAATTCGGTGCGCACGCGGTTGCGTGGGGTGAGCGGTCCAGGAACTGGAGAGGCCGGTATTCCTACCGCTGCGTTGTGTTGCCCATCCCCGCCGGGGCGGCCAAACTGTCTCCGATTGAACCCAATATCAGCGACCACGCGGCTCTGGAAGAGCACCTTCGTACACTGGCCGGACCGGGGAAGTCCCTTCGGCTTGCCGGCCGAGTTCTCATCCCTCAACTCCCGCGCGCCGTCACGTTATTGATTCCCGATCTGGCCGTACGCATGACGGTCCTGTCGCTTGACCAGCTCCCTTCTCAAAAGCCGGAACTGGAAGCGCTGATCCGATGGAGGCTGGGGCAGGAGCAACAATTTCCTCAGGCCGGGACCAAACTGGCATGGCAGGTGTTTCCGCCGGCTCACGGCGAGAAGGAACCCATGATCGTCTTGGTGGCCGCCATTCAGCACAGTATTTTGACGCAATATGAGTCGCTGTGCGAATCGGTGGGATTGCTGCCTCAAGGAGTCCATGTGAGCAGCGCAGATGTTTTCAACCTCTGGTTCCGAGTTGCGGGAGGATACCGGCGTTTCGCGCGAGATCTCGCTTGTCTCACCGTACTGGACGGCGCCTTGACCTGCATCGTGTTTCATCGGGGCCGCCCCATATTTGTACGCACCAAACTTCTCGGCATCGAGAGCGGCGGTTCGACCGACGACGGCGCCGCAGCCGACCGAATTCTGGACGAGACGGCGGCGTCGCTTCTTGCCTGCCGGGAGCGCCATCCGGGCGTGGACGTGAAAGAGATCGTGTTGATGGCCGAAATCGGCGGGCGTCGTGTGGAAGATCTATTGGCCAATGAATTGGGAGCGACGGTGGATCGGCTCGCGTGGGACCACGTCCGTGCCTTGGGCTGGAAACCGGGTGGCGGCACCACGTCGGCAGCCGCGCTTCCCGTCGTCGCCGCAATGGTGTGAGGCATGAACAAGTGGATCGCGTCATGGATATCGAACGCCCGCGGGTTTCGGCTCGTTCCGGCGATCGGCGGGACACGGTACTTCCATCTGGAGCTCGGAAATCGATACCGGTGGTACATCGAGCCGGTGCGGTGGGGTCTGATCGTGCTGTCTTGTGCGCTCTTCGCCTGCATCCTGTGGAACGTCGTCCATGTCGCGAATGTGTGGTCGAGCCGGCACGAGATGCAGGCTCGTTTGGACCATGCCCGCGAGCTGGATCAGGACTTACTGGTTCGGGTGCGACAGGAAGGCGTCGATCTGTCCCCCTCCTCGTTACAGCGGCTGCCTGCCGAAATCCGGCTGGCGAACCAACTGCTGGCCAAGCGTAATTTTTCCTGGACCCAGTTCTTGAGCGGCCTGGAAGACGCAATTCCGCAGCATGTTTCGATCAAAAGCATCAGACTGGACTCCACGAGTGCCGTGATTCATCTGACGGGGGCCGCTGTGACCGTGGAAGATGTGACGACGCTAGCCCTGAAGCTCCAAGACCATCCGGTATTCCGGGACCCGGTGCTGGGGCAACACCACACCGGCGTCGATGGGTTGGTCGAGTTCGATCTTTCGTTAAAGTATCGCCCACAAACGAGCTGAATAGAAATGGACTTCATCCTGCAAGAGCTCAGAAAGCCCTATGGTCCGTTGATACCCTGGTCGGTCCTTTCACTGCTGTTGATCTTGGGATTGTGGTTGGTTCGATCGCTCGGGGTCGAATCGGCTCAGCAGGCGTTGGTGGTGCAGGAAACGGAGTGGTTGCAGACCAGAAAAAATTACCAACACCACCTGCAAGCGCAACAAGCAAAGAAAGATTTGGCCCAGGTATGGGCAGCCCTGCCCGAAGAACGGGACTTCGCTCCTCTGGCTCTCGGCATTACCGAAGAAGCGAAACGCAACCATGTGGCTCTGCCCGCGCTTTCGTATAAGACGGAAACCACCCCCGTTCCCAGCATCAACCGCGGCATCCTGCAGGGCACTATGGCAGGAAAATACGAAGATCTTCGCCGCTTCCTTTATGAGATCGAAACGGCCGAGGAATTGGTCTACATCGAGGATCTGGACCTCGTGCGCTCGAATGAGCGGCCGGATCGTCTGTTGACCTTCAACATTAAGATTGCGACCTATTTAAAGGCGGGGAGCCCCCAGACGGTCGGTCAATAGAAGCGATGGCGCACAACCAGAAAAAAATTGCCGCACTGGCCGTCCTGCTGGCGATATGGGGTGGACTCGCATCGTGGCAGTGGCTTGCAATGGAGGAACCGGTACGAGTGCCGCTGGTCAACGTATCGGGAAAGACTTCGGCCGTACAGAACCCCGGCGGTCAGGCCGAGAGCCAGCACGTGCAACTGGAGTGGTTATCGTCCTCACGGACGCAACGGGAAATGAGCTTCACCGCTCCGAGGAACATCTTTGCCTTGCCGATGTCGGTCGAAATCAGTCAGGCCGTCGATGCCGTCGCGGTCGAGGGTTCTCAAGAGCAGCAATCAATCCTTGCCGATTTGGCTCAATTTCACTATCTGGGATTCGTACGGACGGGGGAGGACCGGAAGAACAAGCAAGATGTAGCGGTGCTGACCAAGAACGACGATCTCCATGTGGTGCGAAAGGGCGAAACGATAGACCATCATGTGCTGGTCAAGGCGATTACTCAGGATAGTGTCACGCTCGAGGATCGAGACTCACGCGTGGAACATACGGTTCTGCTCTCCGAAGAGGCACCGGCGCAGCCGTAGCAGGATGTTGAAAAAGTCCACCAGCTTGGGCTCGTTGAACAACGACAGGGGCGTCACCTATCTCTTCCTCATGTTCACCATCGTCGTAATCGGTATCGCGATGACCGCCTCGGCACGGCAGTGGAAGGGAATAGTTCAACGCGAATTGGAGGCGGATTTGCTGGCGAAAGGCATAGAAATTCAGAATGCATTGGCACAGTACTCCTCCACGATGAAGGCCGGCCGGGTAATGCCGGGAGAAATTTATCCGCAGTCGCTCGCCGATTTGACGCGGTTGCCCAAGCCTTTCCTCCGCAAGGTCTATGTGGATCCCGTGACGCACGGAGAGTGGGACTATCTAAGAGGACCGAACGGCGGAATCATGGGGGTGCGGAGCAAGAGCGTCGCGGAGCCGTTCAAACAGCGCGAATTCCCACTCGCTGTCCGCCATTTCGACAATCGAAAGACGTACCGCGATTGGATATTTCAGCATCCGAATCCTTCCACGGTCTCTCTCGTACCTCCGGCCGGTGCCCCGGCTCAGCCCCAATCGAATCAGCCTCCATCCGCGCCGAACCAAGGCGTGGCGCAACCGGCGTCGACCGCCAATCCTTCGGCTCCTGCCGCTCCCACCGCTCCTGCCGCACCGGCAGCACCGAGTGGGCCTGTGGTACCGTAATAACGAGAGGGTCTCGCGCCGTTCTCGCCGCGCCGGCGCCTTGACCGTTCGGAAACCGGCGCTGTATCCTGTGCCGGGCCGTGAAACTTCGTGGCTTGGAGCCCTCTGCCGATGAGTGAACAAAAGGAACGCAGCGAAAACAGGAGTGTGGCAATGGAGCCGGCTGAGTCCGGAGAACCGGCCGAGACTCCACAATCCATTCCCGAGTATGTCGATGCCTTGGTGCGCGGCGCCAAACAAGCAGCCACCCGCCTCGCTACTCTTTCGACCTCGGTGAAAAACAACGCCTTGAGGGCTATGGCCGACGCATTGGAAGAGCGGGTCTCGGCGCTGCTCGAGGCCAACGAGCGTGATCTCGGGACGTTCGAAAGCGACTCCGACAAGGCGATGGCGGACCGTCTCCGGCTAAACGCCGCTCGTATCTCGGAAATGGCATCCGGTATCAGAGAAGTGGCGAAGCTTCCCGATCCCTTGGGTGAGATGCCGAAGATGTGGACCAGGCCGAACGGCATGCAGGTCGGTCGAGTCCGCGTGCCCATCGGCGTGATCGGCATCATCTATGAGTCGCGTCCCAACGTGACGGCCGATTCGGCGGCGTTGTGTCTCAAATCCGGCAACGCCTGCGTGCTCCGCGGCGGAAGCGAGGCGATTCATTCGAATACGATGATCGCCGGCATATTGTCCGAGGCGGCGGAAAAGGCCGGCATCCCCGCGGGCGCCATCAGCTTCGTCACGCGAACGGAACGGGAGCTGGTTCCGGTGCTGCTGAAGCAGGATCGCTTCATCGATCTCGTCATTCCGCGGGGCGGTGAGTCCTTGATGAAACTCGTGGCCGAGCATGCCACCATTCCCGTGATCAAACATGATGCCGGGATCTGCCATATCTACGTGGACGACGATGCCGATCCGGTCATGGCCGAGCGCATCTCGTACAATGCGAAAGTCCAACGGCCGTCGACCTGCAATGCCGTTGAGACGCTCCTCGTCCATCAGGGAATCGCGAGGAGCTGGCTCACCGGCTTCATCGAAAAATTGGCATCGGCGAAGGTCGAGGTGCGGGGCTGCCCCAAAACCTGCCAATTATCACCGTTGGCGAAGCCGGCCGGCGACGACGACTACGGCAAAGAGTTTCTCGACCTCAAGCTGGCCGTCAAGGTGGTGAAAAACATCGACGAAGCGATGGATCACATCGCCCGATATGGGTCACGCCACACGGAGGCGATTGTTACGGACAATTATCAAAAGGCCATGCGGTTTCTGCGGGAAGTCGATGCCAGCGCCGTGCTGGTCAACGCCTCGACAAGACTCAACGACGGGTACCAGTTCGGTCTTGGAGCGGAGATCGGCATCAGCACGTCCCGGATCCATGCGCGAGGGCCGATGGGTCTGGAGGAATTGACCTGCAGCAAGTTCGTCGTGCTCGGGAGCGGTCAAGTCCGCGAATAGAGGAAACCGGCTCCAACGAAGCAGGTGCCTGTCCCACTAGAAGATGATTCCCGGCCCTGCTTGCCTTCAGTCTCACGCAATAGATGTCTGTCGATCCCATCTCGTTTGCGCTCAACACCTCCGGCCATCTTCGTTTTGCCTGCAATCAATCGTTCGTCCACGGACTGGAACAGGCGGGAGGCCGTGTTGTCCGGCAACCTTCAGGGCACCTGGTTTTCCATCGCGCGGACGGGTTGCGCTTTTTGAGCACGGATCCGGCCGGCCACGTGCTGCATGAATGTGAATGGACACAGGATCGGCACGGCGCAGTCGTGTTGAGCCGTGCGCGGGTCAGATTGGATTGGGACGCCTGGGTCGGCATCAAGCCGGGCGGCTTAGTCAACGAGACCAGGCTCAACTTGGCTACGAAACCGGGATGGCAACGCCTGACGGCCGACGATTTGCGCGCGATGGCAGCCCAAGCGTTGCGGGTACCGATCGAGGAGGTCCGATGGTTTTATCGTGATGACGATTTGTCGATCGACCGCTCCGGAACGGCAACAATCCGTCATCGCAAAGATGCGCTCTATGTCCTCGAGCAGGGAGATTTCGATCGAACGCGGTTCATGTCCTGTATGGGCGCGATGCATTGGTCGGGGATCGACTTTCTCCCCGTTGTTGAACTGTTCAAGTCGTTGCTGCCCGGCACCGGCTCCGCCGTGTTCGAGCTGATCCGCGGACTGTACGATGATCAAAACCGCGCTCGCCCGAGCGCGTTGCCGCTTCGCTACCGCGGTATTCCGACCTATCCCTCGGAAGCCGCCTTTCGGCTGTTCAGCACGTTCTTTACCCCTCAGGCTCCGGCCCACCGCGATCCATTGAGCCTGTTCATGGACCAAACGCGCGCGCACGAGGTCGTATGGCTGCCCGCGCCCTCGCCGCCGCTGCGATACTTCGATGCGGCTCACGGTTGTTGCCTGACGTTCCAGGAACACAGGGTGCAAAAGGCTACTTTGGCGCACGATGCGGCGGGTCTTCCCTTTTTCAATCCCACTGGCCGCAAGGCAAGCCCTTGCGACCGATCAGTCCGTCTTATCGATGGAAAGTTTATCCTGCAAGATCGGAACAGCGAGACGATCCTGCCGGTTCTTGCGCCGAAAGAGGCACAGGAAGATCCGGCGCAGCGGACGGAGGTCAGTCCCGTCGACTGGCGCTCCTTGTTTGTCGATGGAATGCCGTCCATTTCGGCTCGAGAAGCCTACGGTTCCGTGTTGCTCTATCCGGAAGACGATCGGGAAATTGGAGAACTCGAAGCCCAACCATTCGTCGCGGATTACCTGCAGGATCTTGCCGAGCAGGATCGGGAGATCGGCACGGCGATGGTCGGAGCGGACCGTGTGTTGATCGAGAACGGCGATGCGGTCATTGCGACCTGCGTCGCGTTCGACCGTCCGCGACAGTATACGGTCCGTGTGCACCGGCCGGCGTTCGCGCAAAAACAGGCACAACAGTTATGGACGGTGTGTGCCGGATTGCAACGCTGGGACTGGCTCACGCGAATCCGGTTTTCTTCCTTCCCGGATTCCGGTGAGCGGCCAAGCGAGTCTCACGATCTGGCCTATGTTTGGATGCCTGAGGCGATCGGACATGATTCCGGGAGACTTGCCGGTTTTGTCGATCGCATTGGAAAGGCGCTCCGCCCGCGAGGTTGTGCGTTTGTCGTGGGCACGCTGGCGTTGGCGGCACAGTGGTCGGCTCACGGCTTGGTGGTATCCTGGCAGGAATCCGTGGAAGCGTTGCCGACGTTCCGGATGCATCGGAACATTCTCCCACGGGCCAGGCTGAAAGCCGGGCTGACTCTGTATCATCTATACAAGCGATGAAGATCCGCAACGGAAAGCCTTGACAGAATTCTTTGGTGCCCGGTATCATGGCCCAACCTTTAATGCTCATCCTGTGAGGTGAGCAAGGAGCCGACGATGAATTCTGTTCCGGCCTCTGCCGGCCGAAGTGATCAGACCTTCTCGCCCGTCCTGGGGGAGAAGGTTTTTTTATGCCCGGCAGCCTGGTTGAAAAAGTCCGCCAGCTGCGTTCTCGCGTCGTTCAGAGCCTCAACGTACGGGGAAAAGTACGCCTCGCCTCTTCACTCGCTGCGGCCTTGCTGGCCGGACTTTTTGAACCGGCTGCAAAGAGAAAAGTATGCCCGGCGTTAAACAGGAACGAGCGGAAGAGAAGCTGGTGATGGACGGCGGCGATATGGCGCGCGCCCTCACGCGGATCGCGCATGAGGTATTGGAACGCAACAAAAGCGTGAAACATCTGGCTCTGGTCGGGATCAGGACCGGTGGTGTTCACCTCGCGCATCGGCTTGTCCGGCGTCTTCACGAGATCGAGGGCACGCAGGTGCCGATCGGCGAGCTGGACATTACGCTCTACCGGGACGATCTCTCGTTGCGCAAGGAACAGCCCGTGCTGCGGAAAACTTCCGTCCCGTTCGACATTTCAGACAAGGTCATCGTCCTGGTGGATGATGTGCTCTTCACCGGCCGGACAATCCGGGCGGCCATGGACGGACTGATCGACCTCGGACGGCCGGCCGAAATTCAACTGGCGGTCCTGGTCGACCGCGGCCACCGTCAGTTGCCGATCAAGGCGACCTACGTCGGGAAAAACATCCCGACCTCCCGGGAAGAGCAGATACACGTGTTGCTGGAAGAAGCGGGCGAAGAGGACCGAGTAGTGATTCTGAAAGTATAGAGGGGAGATCAGCATGAGCCTCAAGCGCAAAGACTTGCTCAGCCTGGCCCCGCTTTCGGTCGATGACATCACGCTCATTCTTCAAACGGCCGACTCCTTCAAAGAGGTGACGGGACGCGAGATCAAGAAGGTGCCGGCGCTGCGCGGACGGACCGTCGTGAATCTGTTCTTCGAGCCGAGCACCAGGACGAGAACCTCCTTCGAACTGGCGGCGAAGCGGCTCAGCGCGGATGTCATTAATTTTTCTCCTTCATCGAGCAGCGTGGTGAAAGGCGAGACCCTGCTCGACACGGCCCGGAATATCGAGGCCATGCAGGCGGACATCATCGTGCTGCGCCATCCGTCGGCCGGTGCGGCAGAGACATTGGCCAAGGGCGTGAAATCGTCCGTGATCAATGCGGGAGACGGCTGGCACGAACACCCGACCCAAGCCCTGCTGGACCTGTATACGATCCGCGAACGAGGGTTGCCCTTCGAGGGGCTCAAGGTCGCGATCGTCGGCGATGTCGCGCACAGCCGGGTCGCACGATCGAATATTCACGCCCTGCACAAGCTGGGAGCGGAAGTCCGCCTTGTCGGACCTCCTACCATGATGCCGTGGGGCGTTGAGCGGTTGGGAGCGACGGTCTACCGAAGTCTTGACGAAGCTTTGCGTGGAGTGCAGGTCATTATGATGCTGCGGCTGCAATTGGAACGTCAGGGGCGGGCGCTGTTTCCGACGATCCGCGAATATGCGCGTCTGTACGGATTAACGGCGGAACGGGTGAAGCTGGCAGATCCGGGCGCCATCGTCATGCATCCCGGCCCCATCAATCGCGGTGTCGAAATTGCGCCGGAAGTCGCCGACAGTCTGTCATCGGTCATTCTCGATCAAGTGGCCAACGGTGTGGCCGTGCGGATGGGAATTCTGTATCTGATGTCGGGAGCGAACTAGTGACGCGCATCGATCGTGAAGCGGAAGAGGTTTCGGGTTCCGGGTTTCGCGTTGCGAGCCTCTCTGAACTCAAAACTCCAAACACGAAACACGAAACTCGAAACTCAAGACTCGAAACTCAGAGATTGTCGTGGCCATTCTGATCACCGGCGGGCATATCATCGAT
>DATFDJ010000221.1:0-7595 GCA_035252115.1 Nitrospira sp.
GCTCTTTCAGGATGTTCGCTCGGGAGGAGGGCACGTGAGCCTTTCTCCACTCTGCGGGACCGGTCCCGCGATTGCATTCCGGATGTGGGTGGCGAATCTAGTGGTTAGGTAAACAATCTTTCAATCCAACTTTTGAAGGGATGAACGAATTGCTCCGTAGTTGTACGGGATAGGCCTATGGGTTAATGCTGCCTCGTGAATACATCGGCGTGGGTTTTCAAAAGCAGAAAATCCCCAAGCTGGACGAGGGGAAATCGAAACGGTAGAGGCCGGCTGTTGTCCTTCCCAAAGGCTGGTTTCACACAAGAAGGACCTGGCGAAGTCGCCAGGTGGATCACCATAGCGGATAACGCGCTGCTGAAGATTGTTCTGGAGAAAGTACGAAGGAGAAACGTTCAAGAAGGATCTTGCGGCTGCACTATCGCTCCGCTAAGAAACAATCCACGAGATGATCGTTCACCATGCCGATGGCCTGCATGTAGGCGTACACGATCGTGCTGCCGACGAAGCGAAAGCCGCGCTTCTTGAGGTCGCGCGAAAGAGTCTCGCTTTCCGGCGTGGCGGCAGGGATTTGACTCAGACTCGTCCACCGATTGCGTTGCGGCACACCCCCGACGAATCGCCAGACATAGGCGTCGAACGATCCGAACTCCCGTTGCACGGCGAGAAAGGCGCGGGCGTTGGTGACGGCGGCATCAACCTTGAGACGGTTTCGGATGATGCCTGGATCGCGCAGGAGCGAGGCTTTTTTCGCGCGATCGAATCGCGCGACTTTGGCAGGGTCAAACCGGACGAAGGCCTTGCGGTAGCCCTCTCGGCGACGAAGAATCGTCTCCCATGTCAGCCCCGCCTGAGCGCCTTCGAGAAGCAGCATTTCGAAATGTCGCCGATCGTCGTGGACCGGCCGGCCCCATTCCTCGTCGTGGTAGCGGATCATGTGCGGCTTGTCGCCCGCCCATCCGCACCGAGTCAGAGTCTTTACCGGCATGACATCCTGCAGGTTGTCAAAAAGACCGACCGGCAAGGCGGTCTTTTTTCACAACCTGCTAATCGATGATTTCAACTTTTTTGCCCATCGTCTTGGCACGTTTCAGGCAATCGGCGTCGGCGACCGAGCAGCGCAAGGTATCGAGCTCGGCTTCGTCGACAATCTCCGCTTTCTTGCCTTGGGCTTTGGCTTGTTTCAGGCATCCGGTATCCGTGGCCACGCACTTGACGGAATCGCCGGCAGAAGACGAAACGGGTTGGTTGACCACCGTAACTTGCTTGCCCTGGGCTTTGGCTCGCTTCAGGCATTCCTGATCGGTCGCCACGCACTGGACCGTATCCTCCGTCTTATTGAGCCCTTTATCGATCGTCTGATCGATGCGTTGGTTGATGCGGTCCTGTGTCTTCTGTTCGGCGCTGTTTTTGGCTTTGTCGAACATCTTTTCGAACAATCCGTCAGCCTGCGCCGCATTCGCCCCTCCCAATAACCCGAACAATGCGATGATACCGAAGAGACGGGTTGCCATCGTGATTCCTCCTTGTCTCGCCCCCTCACCGTCTCCTCTCCCCAACGGGGGAGAGGGCAAGGGAGGGAGGAACTAAACCGGCAACCGAACGTCGCCGGGGAGCTCAACTGTAGCACATCGTTTTCATCAAGCAAACGGCGGGCTGGCGAGTCATGACTGATCGCCGGCGGACAGGAAGGAGCCCAGCACAACGCACCGCACGGGCCCTTCGCCTGTGCCATACGCTATACGCCATCAGCTCTTTTAAAATTGGACGTAGTGGTAGGGACCGAACGTACGCCGACAGCCGACCAGATAATACCGGCCGACGGAGGGAACTTGGACGGGTTTGACCCAGCGGACATCGAACACGAGAAGGGTTTTTCTGCCGAGGCTTTGCGACGTATGAACTTCGAGGAGTTTGGTCGGCGTCGGAGCTTGCTCCATGAGCAGGAGGATGCCCTCCTGGCTCCGGTCGAGAGCCACAGCCTCTCCGGTTTGGGTCACCGGAAGCATCTCTCCGGACGATTCGCTGGCCTCGTAGCTGCAAGGCTGCCACTGCTCCACCCGTGGCTCGCGCCGCCGCTCTCCCTCGTCCTTCGGCGCGGCGCTCACCCGGACGGAGTTTTTCCTCAGACCAGGCTTGCGGATCACTTGCTCGATGCGGGCGCGATGCTGATCGAAGAAATGTGTGATCAACGGACTATCCCCATCGTTAGCCGCGCATTATGCCCAAATCATGGGCGGTGCGCAACCACCCGGTCCGGCGCCTCTACGCCGGACGTCAGACGCCACACCCGGGAGGCGAAGGTACGGCAACACGCTACGCCCGTTGCTTCTGGAACAGCGCCGTGACGGTTTGGATCGTGTCCACTTGGTCGGGTGATTTGTCGGGACGATACCGTTTCACTCGTGCAAAGCGCAGCGCGAGACCGGCCGGATAGCGCGGAGATTCCTGCACGTCGCTGAAGGCGACTTCCACGACGAGCTCCGGACGCACGAATACAATGTGGCCCCGGCGATCGGTTTCGAGCGACAGCAGCTTGTCCGTCTGCCAGCGCAGCATGTCGTCGGTCAGTCCTTTGAAAGTCTTGCCGAGCATGACGAATCGTCCGCTTGCGGGATCGCGTGCGCCAAGATGGAGGTTCGAGAGCCATCCTTCGCGGCGACCGTTGCCCCATTCGGCTGCCAGCACCACCAGATCCAGCGTCGCGGCCTCTTTCAGCTTGAGCCACTGCGAGCCGCGCTGGCCGGCGCTGTACGGCGCACTCAACGATTTCGCCATGACGCCTTCATGGCCCGCCGCCAAGGCCGCTTGGAAGAAGGCGCGCGCCTCCGCCGGATCTTTCGTCTCGATCCTCGGGACTGCGGCGGACGGAGCGATGGCATGGATGGATCGTACGCGCTCCTGATAGGGCTGCGCGATCAGCGGCGTACTTTCCAGCGTCAGGACATCGAAGACGAAAGGCGTCAGCGGGATCTCGTGTTGAAGCGCAGCCACATCCTTCTGGCGGCCGAGCCGGCGCATTGTGACTTGAAAGGGCTGCGGCCGGCCGTCGGGACGCAACGCCAAGGCTTCGCCGTCCAGGATCGCGTCACGCGCCGGCAGGCCACGGGCCCAGGCGGCGATGTCCGGCAGCCGTTCGGTGACGTCCTGCAGTTGCCTCGTAAAAATTCTCACCTCGTCGCCGCCCTTGTGCACTTGGATGCGCGCCCCATCCAGTTTGTATTCCCACGCCGGTTCGTTCAGCCGGCCGAGCGCCTCGTCGATGTCCTCGGCGCTGCCGGCCAGCATCGGAGCGACCGGTTTGAACAGCGTGAGCGAGAAGCGGTTGAGCCCGGCCGGTCCCTCTTCCAACGCGGCACGCGCAAGCGTACCGATGTCGGGCGCGAACATCGATGCCGCTCGGATATCGGCAGACGACTGATGGGCCGCCTTGGCGATGGCTTCGAGCACGAGCCCCTCCAACGCCCCCTGTCTGATTTCGCCGACGAGGAGTTGCGCCAGAAACCGTCGCTCGTCCGGCGTTGCACGGACGAACAGGCGGCGCAGCTCGGCCGCGCGGCGTTCCTGCGAGCCGGCGCCTTGCTCGGCCGCGATACGGCTGAAGGCATCGTCCACGTCCAACAGGGCGAGAGGATCGGCAACGACGCCGCCATCGGACATGGCATCGTGAATGAGATTCCACCCGACGCCGATTTTGCCCTGGGGCAACGATCCGCTGAGATAGAGCGCGACCAGTTCGATTTCGCGACCGCGCGCTTGGCGCAACACGTCGGCCAACAGCCGGATCTTTTCAGATTTTCTTGGCGTCGCCCGGATGGACGAGACGGCCTGCACAACCTGAGCGAGCGTCATACCACCATACTAGCCCACATTTATTCACGAGCGCTTCTACTACAACCGCCGATACGCCGCTGCGACAAGGGGACTGGCTCCGTCGTCCGCGACGGTGCCTGTCCCGGTTCGGACGGGGGGAGACACCACGCGCCGCGCGGGAAAGGTGTCAGTCCCTTACGATTGATTCGTGGCTCGGGTCCCGATACGATGCGGTGGATGACATGATGGAAAGGGAGGACTGCTATGCGAACGCCTATCGGCATATTGATCGGAGTGTTTGTCGTGCTCTTCGGGACGGGGGGCTGTAGTTATCTGTTCTATCCTCATGCTGCAGATTTTGCAGAAAAGGCGAAGGGCGCCAGCCAGACCGACACGCTGATCAACCTGACCGACATGATGGACGGCAGCGCCAAAGCGGCCAGGAGCGGGAAGGGCTACGATCAGCCGCTGAACGATTTGCACAATCAGTTCCATGCCTTCGACGATAATCTGTGCCGCGTCGAGAAATCGGTGAAAGAGCGGCCGGCTTATGCGCTGGCGGTCACCCATAACAAGGAACTCTGGGCCATCTTCAAGCGTGTGTGGAAGTTCAAGGACGATCAGCCGCAACGGGAACAACACCTGGATCTGTTCGCGTCGGAAGTCCGCGAGCTCCGCGAGACGTTGCAGAGCTTGAAATAATCGGCAAACGAGGGGAGCCGGCATGCCGCAGCAGACAGTGGAACAGGTCGTCGAAGGGCAGCGTCAGAATTACGTGCCATGAAGAGACGGCGGTTCATGGCCATCGCCGTCCTCGGATGCGCCTTGGGATTCGTCGACTCGTCGTCACTGGAAGCCGAGGAAGGTCCTGCCCTGCTCTGGCATGAGATCTCTTCGGCCCCAGTTCAGGAGCAGCCCCTGCCGGCAAAGAAGCCCTGGGTGATTCGCGACCGCGAAATCAGCTTCGATCCTCAGCTCTTGGCCCTGCTCAAAAATGCGTCGGCCAGGCCGCTCCCTCCGATTTCCATTGAATTGTTCCAGGGTCGTCCCTACGAATTGGACGTCGCCTCGACGGTCTCCCGCTTGAGCGATCTCTCGACGATCAAGGGCACGCTGGGGAATACGGTCAAAGGCACTTGGTCGCTGGTCGTCAGCGGGAACACGGTCAGCGGGACGTTTCAGGTCGCGGACCGGGTTTACAAGATCGAGCACGTCCAGAACGGCCGCCATCGCTTGCTGGAAGTGGATCCCACCAAGATGCCGCCCGAATAATCCCTCATCACCGGAGCAGGGATGGCAACCGCCCCGCTCGCTGTGCGAGACTGGTCGATGGCTCGCGCTTCTGTCCTGTGGACCATCGGTCACTCGACGAGATCGTTCGAAGAGTTGCTGACGCTGTTGAACGCCTACGGGATTCAGCGACTCGTCGATGTCCGCACCGTTCCCCGGTCGCGGCACAATCCTCAGTTCAATACCGATCGTCTCTCCACCGACTTGCACGATGCGGGGCTGGCGTATCGGCACATGCGGCGGCTCGGCGGCCTCCGGAAAGCCAAAAAAGACTCCATCAATACGGGGTGGAGAAATGCGAGCTTTCGCGGGTACGCCGACTATATGCAAACGGAAGAATTTCAGGAGGGCCTCGAAGAGCTGATGCAGTATGGCAAAGGCGCGCATACAGCCATCATGTGTGCGGAAGCGGTGCCATGGCGCTGCCATCGGTCGCTCATCGCCGATGCGCTGCTCGTGAAGGGCTGGACGGTCCGCCATATCCTCTCATCGTCGAAATGCGACGAACATCGGCTGACTTCTTTTGCCGTCATCGACGACGACACGGTGATCTACCCTCCGGCGTCAGATCCTGACCGGCCTCTCAGCTTGTTTTAACGTGATGTGGTATGCAGGGCTTGCCGATCTCATCGTCGTCTTGCACTTCGGGTTCGTGCTCTTCGTCGTGTTGGGCGGGCTGTTGGCGCTGAAGCGGCCGACGCTCGCCTGGTGGCATCTGCCGGCCGTGGTGTGGGGCGCATTCGTGGAATTCACCGGCTGGATTTGTCCGCTGACTCCGCTCGAGAACCGGCTGCGAGCGCTGGCCGGTCAGCAGGGATACAATTCGGATTTCATCGCCCAATACCTCCTTCCCCTCCTCTATCCCGAACACCTGACCCGTGACATGCAGGTTCTCCTTGGCACGCTCGTCGTCGGCGTGAACGTCGTTATCTATGGCATGTTATGGCGGCAATGGAAGCGGCGGGGCGTTGACCCGGCTCTATAAGGGCGGTGAGCATGGCTACAGCGCTGCTCGACTGTTCGCATCCCATTCACCTTACCTGCACAATTCCCGATAGAGCGAGAGCGTCTGAGCCGCGGCCTGCTGCCAGGTAAATTGTTTGATACGTTCAAATCCTCGCTGCCTCATCGTGGCCCGCAAGGCTTCGTCTTCCGACAGCCGCACGATGTCGGCGGCGAGCGCCGAGGGATCCTCCGGATCCACGAGAACGGCGGCGTCGCCCGCCACCTCTCCCAGGGCAGTCGAGGCAGAGGTCACCACCGGTGCTCCGCAGGCCATCGCCTCCAGCACCGGCATTCCAAATCCTTCGTACAGGGAGGGATAGATGAACAAATGGGCGTACGAGTATAGAAGCCTGATGTCTTGAATAGGCAGGCGTCCCGTGCAGACCACTTGCCGCTCGAGTTCGAACTCTCGCGCGCTCTCGTTGAAGTTGCCGAATCGATCGGTCGCCGAGCCGACCAAGACGAGAGTGAAGCGGCTCAGTTCTTTCCGCCGCAGCGCGACCGCTCCCAAAAACGTTCGATGATTTTTTCGTGGGTCCGCGCCGCCGACGAACAAGAGGTAGGGGCCTGCGCCCAGCCCCAGACGCGCCCGCAACAGGCCGATCGCCGCTTGATCGCGGAGCGGCAGAAACTCTTCCGACACGCCGTTCGGAATGACATGGACCTGCTCGGCAGGGATATCGTACAAGGCCATCAGCTCACGAGCGGAGAAGTGAGACACCGTGATCACGGCCCGTGCTGCACGCGCAGTCCGTTTCGCGCGCCGTGACGCTCGGTTCTGACCGAAGAATTTCTTGGAATATTCGGGATGGCGGTCCAACCATAAATCGTGAATGGTCACGACGCCGCCGTAGCGGCCGGTCGTGTGCAGCTTGAAGTTGGGCCCGTGATAGAGGTCCAATCCGTCGAGGCGACTGCGCCATCGTCTTCCCCATCGGCCGGATTCAATCCACCGCACAGCGGCGCTCTGCATCCACGGTTCCTTCCCCCGCCGCTGCATGGTCCCGGGTTGAACATAGGCTGCAAAGGAGACGTCATCGCTGAGTTCCAACATGGCCCGAAGCAGATAATAGGTGTGCCAGCCTACTCCACCCCGGTCGTTCATCATGGAATTGGCGTCGATGCCGATCTTTGTCATGCCGATCCGCGGTCAGTTCCTGCCCTAATAGCGGCCCGAGTCTAACGCGCGTCGTGAACGCACGCAACTATTCCGCAGTGGCATGATGCACCGAGCGGAGTGCAGATAAAGCAATGCTCAACGTTCTACGCGGGACGCGTTGCGTTGGATGCATAAACGTACGATGAAACCTCTCGAGAGAGGCCATGAATCTGATTTGTTCTCCATGCCGTATGAATGGCAACGAGACAACCAGTGCCACTCACCAACCATTCTCACCGGGAGGAACGGCCATGAAGAACATCACCAGCTCGCATCTTGTGCTCGCCGGGCTTTTGCTCGGATTGGCGGGTTGCAACACGACGGACTC